>JAZKXT010000006.1:0-118520 GCA_045611765.1 Clostridia bacterium | reverse complement strand
ATCGACGGGGAGGTTTGGCACCTCGATGTCGGCTCATCGCATCCTGGAGCGGTAGTACGTTCCAAGGGTTGGGCTGTTCGCCCATTAAAGCGGTACGCGAGCTGGGTTCAGAACGTCGTGAGACAGTTCGGTCCTTATCTATCACAGGCGTAAGATATTTGAGAGGAGCTGCCCCTAGTACGAGAGGACCGGGGTGGACGAACCGATGGTGTACCAGTTGTATCACCAGATGCACCGCTGGGTAGCCAAGTTCGGTTAAGATAAACGCTGAAAGCATATAAGCGTGAAACATACCTCAAGATAAGATATCTCATGACGACAAGGCAGTAAGATTCCAGAGAGACTAACTGGTTGATAGGCCAAAGGTGTAAGCACAGTAATGTGTTGAGCTGATTGGTACTAATAGATCGAGGGCTTAACCAGAATTTTATTATAATGCGGTAAGACCGCGATAACTTATACATTATGTATTTTTGAGTGTGCTGGAAAAACAACAGCATATTTAACAATATTGGTGACGATGAAGTAGGGGGTACACCTGTTCCCATGCCGAACACAGAAGTTAAGCCCTACGATGCCGAAGATACTCATATGGGGAAAATAGGGGGTTGCCAATTTTTATATAATCCTCAATAGCTCAGTCGGGAGAGCGCTCGGCTGTTAACCGATAGGTCGTAGGTTCGAGTCCAACTTGAGGAGCCAAAAAGCGGGTTTATGCCTGCTTTTTATTTATGCCCATGTACCTCCAAAAACAGGTAAAATGGGCTTTTTTGTAATTTTAGGTGTTTACAGATGTACACAGAATATGTACAAAATTGTTTCTACTGCAGTACTTATTGCAGTACTTTTTGAATATATATCGAAGAGAAAAAAGTACAGGGTTAGTAAGCTTTTAGGCAATTGACATAACATAAAAATATGTTATAATATTAATGTCAAAAATTATTAAAACCTTTGAAGTAATATGAGGGGGGAGTCAAATGAAACTTATTAGTAATAATGGAAGTATTTGTCGGTTTGTCCGTACTGTTTTCCTTATTCTTGTATGTATGTCTTTGGTAGGATGTAATATTAAAACTGTTACAACTAAAATTGATAGTATGCAATGGTGTGTTAGTGCAGAAATTCAACATTGGACTACATGTAATGAAAGTGGATGGGAAGTACCGGAAGGTGCTAATATTTACAAGGAACAGCAAGAAATTCAGTCTTACAAAATTATTGGATATGAAACTAAGTACAGAGTTGAAGAATATCAAGAGTTGGTTGGATACTATCGTCCGACGTGGAGACCTATATATGTAACAAGCACTAGAAAAGTACCATATCAAGAAGCGATTACGGAACCTATATATGCTACTAAATATTATTACACGATAGAACGATGGGTGCACTTAAAAAATGTTGAGTTAGCTTGTGGAAATGATAAAAATTATAATTATTCAGACTACGTTTGTGCTGAAAATGAAAGAGTATATAATATCGAATATAAATATTTAGTGCATTTAGAGTGCGATAAAAGCCATGTTTCGCATATTGTTGATAAAACTATATGGGAAAATTTAAGTGTAGGACAAGAAATATCTGGAGAAAAAAATCAATATGGGCAAGTAGATGTTGATTGGAACAGATATCGCTAATATAAAGTAGTATTTTTATTTCGTTTGTTACTGCAGTACTACTGCAGTACAAATGAAACTAGCGAAACACACAATGCAGTCATATCAAGTGTTGCAAATCACGAAAAAGTGAATGACAACAACTTGAGGAGCCAAATAGCGGGTCGTAAGGCCTGCTTTTTGTTGCTTTTTAACAGTATTTGTGATAAAATACTACTCGTATATATAATTAATTCCAAAATTATTATTTAGGGAGGCTACAATAATGGCTAATAACAATGAAACCTTAAAAAACAGATTTATGGAGCGGCATGTTAAATTAGCGGAGGCTATTCCTATTATCCTAGAGGGTATTAGAATGGTTGAAGGTATTAATTCTGAGAGTGATTATACAGAAATAGTTCAAAAATTCATCTCAAAATTACCTAATTATGATATAAGTGATGGGGAATTATATCAGATAAAGATTATTTTAAACGAATTCATTTCTGGTAAGTTGCAAATAGAAGAAGCTCGTGCATATTTAAACTATATACATGATGTTATTTATTTTAAGGCAACTCAAATGTTATTTATTCAAGATATATTTAAGTGCTACTTCTAAAAATATATGAAGAGCTATTCATACAATAATTTGGAGGAGATAATATGACTTTTTTTACACAATTAAAATGTGCACTTTGTCCAAGATGGTCATGTCATGCGAGATATCAAATTGGAAATAGGACATTTGTATCGGGTTTGGGTTTTATAAGTACAAAGTGTCCAAAAAAATTGGAAAAAGACCCTTTATGGTGTTATACTAGAAATTTAAACCAAAGATTAACAGAAGAAAGATTAAAGAGAAAGCAAAATAAAAATATAGATGATAACGGTAAAAACGAGGAATAATTCCTCGTTTTTACTATATTTATAACATCTACTTGATATTACGCTATTAATATAATATACTAATGATGTAAAGGGGATATGTATTTATGTTGTGGAAAGAAATATTGGCCTTTTTAGAAGCTGAAATGGTTACGCCTAAACCATATGGGGTATTTCATTTGCTGTGGCTAGGTTTAACAATAGCGGTAATAGTATTTTTATCGTTTATTAGAAAAAAGCATAGTGAAATAATGTTAAAATGGATATTAGGAATATATGGGATAATTGCTTTTATACTTGAAGCATTAAAACAACTTATTTGGTCTGTGGAGTATAATGAAAGTTTGAGTGTTTTTGTATGGGATTATGAGTGGTATGCAGCACCTTTTCAATTATGTACTATGCCAATATATGTGTGTTTAATTTGTTTATTTTTAAATAAGTGCAAGGTTAGAGAAGCGCTTTTATCTTTTGTTGCATATACAACAATTTTAGGGAGTATAGCATCTGCTGTAATACCAGACCAATTATTTGTTTCAGATATATTAATAAATGTACATACAATGTGGCTACATTTAGGAAGTTTAGTAGTATCTATATATTTGTTAATGTGTGGAGAAGTAAAGCTAAACATTAAAAGTTTGTGGCTGGGACTTATAGTGTTTTTAGTAGTAGTAATAATTGCAAATACATTAAATGTTGTTATATACAATAGTGGAGTGTTAAATGGAGAAACGTTTAATATGTTATATATTAGTCCGTATTTTGAATCAACGCTTCCTGTTTTTGACAGTATATATAATAGTGTTCCATATATAGTATTTTTAGCATTGTATATTGTAGTATTATCTTTAGGATCGTATATAATATATACTATAGCTAAAGGTATTAGTAAAATTAGCCTCAAAATGGCTAAATAACGGTAATTAAATATAATAAATAAGTAGAATGTGAAACAAAATGTGTAAAGTCACACGAAAAAGTTTCACATTTTTTCATTTTTTTATTGACATCTAATAAAACATGCTGTATTATTGTGTTAGCTCATTAATACAATGAGGAAGGAGATAATATGGATTTCCAATTCAATAGCAATATTCCAATATATATACAACTTGTAGAACAAATGAAAAGAGATATTATATCTCGGAAAAATGAAATGTGGAGATAGAATTCCATCTGTAAGGGAGCTTGCGCTAACAAATAAAGTTAATCCAAACACTATGCAAAGGGCATTAACAGAGCTTGAAGAACTAGGACTCGTCTATACAGAAAGAACGAATGGAAAATTTGTTACAACAGATTATCAGCTTATAGATAGACACAGAAAACAAAGTGCACAAGAATTAACAAAAAAGTATCTAAATGCAATGGAGAGTATTGGCGTAAGCAAAGAACAAGTAATGGAAAATTTAAATAAATTTGGAGGTAATTCGAAATGAAACTATTAGAATGTGTAAATTTAGAAAAGAAATTTGGAGATAGAATAGTACTGAAAGATGTTAATTTAGTAGTTCCAAGAGGAAAAATTATTGGCTTTTTAGGAAAGAATGGAACAGGCAAAACAACTCTTATTAAGTTAATAAATGGTCTTTTAACACCAACATCAGGTAAAGTATTGGTAAATGAAAAGGAAATAGGCGTAGAAAGCAAAACGGTAATATCTTACTTACCCGAAAGAACATATCTAGATAAGTCTATGACTGTGGAGAAAGTAATAGAGTTTTTCAAAGACTTTTACTCTAACTTTGATGAACAAAAGGCAAGAAAGTTGCTTAAAGATTTGGATTTAGATACTAGTCTTAAGCTTTCTAAAATGAGTAAAGGTATGCAAGAAAAAGTTCAGCTTGTTTTAGTAATGAGCAGAAGAGCAGATTTATATATTTTAGATGAACCATTAGGCGGCGTCGACCCAGCAACGCGCGACTATATTCTTGATACAATTCTTACAAACTTTAACGATGGCGCAAGCGTAATTATTTCTACTCATTTAATTGCAGATGTTGAAAGAATATTAGATGAAGTGATATTTATAGATAAAGGTGAGATAAAGCTTGTAGCAAATGCTGATGAATTAAGAACTAAAGAAAACAGTTCTATAGACGAAATATTTAGGAGGATGTTCAAATGTTAACTAAGTTATTAAAACATAATTTAAAAGATTTATTTAAAAATCTAATAGTATTTTATACAATATCTATCTTTTTTGCACTACTTACAAGACTGTTCTTTATGGTAGAAAATTCAATTATTATGGATGTTATAGCAAAGGTATGTAGCGGTGTTACCATTTCTATGATATTCAATATTCTGGTAAACAACATAATAAGAGTATGGGTAAGATTTAAGCAAAATCTATATGGTGATGAGTCATATCTTACACATACATTGCCAGTAAAGAAACATACGCTTTACTTATCTAAAATGCTTGGTATGTTTGTTACATTGCTTGTAAGTACAGCGGTTATAGCTTTAACACTATTTATTGCATATTATTCTAAAGAGAATATTCAAATGTTAAAGGATATATTACTGCCTGTAGCAGATGTGTATGGAACTACAATTGTAGGTATGTTACTTGCATTTTTATTCATTGTATTTTTAGAAATAGCAAATGCTGCTGTTTCGGGATTTATAGGTATAATATTAGGACATAGAATGAATAGTGCTAAAACAGGATTTTCAATATTGTTTGGATTTATAGCATATATGGTTACACAAATGGCTATCATTGCAATGATGTTTGTTGTTGCATTATTTAACAAAGATATAATGAACCTATTCGTTACAACTGAAATGATGAGTGTAGATTTGGTAAAGAATGTTATATATATGGCAATAGCATTATATAGCATAACTTTAACAGTAGGATATTTTATAGGATATAAACTATTTAAAAAGGGAGTAAACGTAGATTAAGGCAAAAGGGGGATATAGCTTAGGCTATATTCCTCTTTAACACTTTTTGTAAATTGTTACCAGGTAACATTTATATTTGACAATAATGTCGAAATTTGTTATAATACTCACTGTTAAATATATGAACTCAAAAAATAATTTAAAGGAGGGATAATATGCAAGCTTTGTTGGTTGCGATTGTTTTAGTAATTGTATGTAAACTTGTGTTTTCTTACAAGCCGAAAAACAGTGAAAGAATTTATAGCAAAATTATTGCACATAGGGGCTTGCATTTGTTTGCTCCTGAAAATTCATTAAGTGCTTTTGTTGCTGCAAAAGGCGCACATATGGGAATAGAACTTAACATTAGACAGACAAAAGATAAAAAACTAGTATGTTTTCATGATAAATATACAAAAAGACTCTTAAATATTCCTGGCAAACTTTCTATGTTTGATTTAACAACAATAAAGCGGTATCGTTTGTTAGACAGCAATGAGACTGTTCCTACTCTTATTGAAGCTATGAATGAAATAGGGAAAGATACGCTTGTTTTAATTGAACCTAAAGGTAGAATGAATGACGATTATCTTTATCGTTTGAGGGAAATTGCAACAGAATATAGAGATAATGTGTATTTTCACACACAAAGCCTGGTGGCCTATTTTAAGCTTAAGAAACATATTGGAAGACTTTATCTCGAAGAAAAGCGTGTATTCTTTGTGTTGGATGTATTTAGAAAACGTTTCAATTTTGTTAAAGGCAAGGACTACCATTCTCAAGTGGATAAATATAACGAGCTAGCATCTAATGTAGACATAGAAATTCCTAGTGTAGAGGATATTTCTTCTATTATTGTTCGAGCTATAGAGCAAATGGAAGACAAGAAAGAAGTGTTGGCTACTATTGGTGAGGTTATAAACAAGTATGAGTCAAGAGTGAGCCTTGAAGATAAGTCACATTGGGTGTTTAATTCTCTGTGGCTTCATAGAGGCATTGTATCCAATAGTTACTTGGAGCATTCTAAAGAAAGTATAGAAGAGTGTGTAAAATTTGCAAGGGATAACAATATACAAATAACCATTGAATTTGATGTAATGATGTATAATGGCGAGGTTAGATGCTACCATAAAGATAGAATTTCAAATATTTTTGGACAAAGTAAATCGTGCGCAGAAAAAGCAAAGCTCGAAAATGCCATAACACTTATGGATGTTTTAAATATTGTAAAAGACAGTCCCAATGTTAACCTTGCAATAGACATTAAAGATTATCACATAAGAAACAGAGATTTAGAGTATCTAATTTTAAAGGATATTCAAAAGTCTGGCTATACAGGTAACTTTATTGTGATGTCATATAATCCTATGGTGCTTACGTATTTTAAGACTGTAAGACCTGATTGGCTTAGAGCTCAAATTGGTCACAGCTTAAAAGGCTTGAGAAAAGTTCCTTTTTTCAGATTTCCTTGGATTCTAAATGGAGTAATCGGACTTTTGTTTGACTTGTCTTGTGCAGACATCGTTGTTTTCGATAATAGCAAGTGGATATATTACCATATTGCATACCACAAAAATATACGAGGGAAGCCTGTTTTAATTTATGCACCTAAGACGTATGTTGAGCAAGAAGCATTTATAGGAAGAGAGAGCATTGCTAATTTCATAGTTGAAAATGTAGCAGATGAAGCGTCTTGGCCTAAAGAGTATTTAGAAAGATTTAAGATTAAGTAAAGAGGAAGGAGTAAAATCCTTCCTCTTTAGCTATATATTTAGTGTATAAATTTTATTTATACATTATATAAAATATTTATATTTGATTTTATATATCTACCCGAATATAATTTAAAGTATAAATTATATAAAAGGAGGTATTGTATGTTCAAAAGAGAATTAAGATTAGTTATTACTGAAAATTGCAATTATAATTGTACTTTTTGCCATAAAGAAGGAATGAAAAAAATAGAAAAATCTAAACTTACAGCAGAAGATTATTCATTTTTATTTAAAACTTGCAAAGATAATTATAATTGGGATGAAGTAACGTTAACTGGCGGGGAACCTTTTGTACGAGTAGATATAGACAGTATAGTTAACAAATTGAAAGAACAGGGAGCAAAAATAACCATAGTTACAAACGGTGAACTAATTAATAAACATGTGGAAACTTTAGCTGATGTAGATAGAATTAATCTATCTATACATACTTTAAATAAAGAAAAATATGATGAAATAGTACAAAAGAAAGATAAATTAAATGAAGTATTAAAAAACATATCAGCACTTAGAACAATATATCCTTATTTAAATATTAGACTTAATGCGGTTATAGTAAAAGGACAGAATGATACCGAAGATGACATAGAACAATATATAGCTTTTGCTAAAAGAATAAAAGCATCTATAAAGTTTGTAGAATTATTTGGAAATGATGAAGAAATGGTAAGTATTTATGATGTAGCTACAATACTTAATAAAATAGGATTCAAGTATAAAGACATATGTAATGTCTCTAAACAGGAGTTAACAGATGGTGAAACAACGATTGTACTATCTAGAATCTTTTGCGCGAATGCAGTGTTACAGATAGATCCAGAAAAATACTGCAACAAATATAATGATTTGTTTATAACGCCAGAGGGAAGTATTAACATTTGTAGAAATTCTAAAGAGGATATACCAATATATGATGAAATAAAAAACAGAGATTCTGTCGCTTTAATCAAAAAGATTAATATGGCGTTAAATAATATAGGGAAGAATTGTGTATTATGTAAAGAACGAAAAAAGCTTGCTATAAATGGTGGTACGCCTATATTTACAAAGGTAGATGAAAATAGATTTATACATCCAAAAATAACAAAAGAAATAGAAGACTCAGTAATTAATCAACTACACGAATCAATATCTATATATGATAATAGTGGGATTTTTGGTAAATTTGAAAAAGAATTTGCAGATTATCATAATAGTAAATATGGACTTACGTTTAGTTCTGGGACAGCAGCTCTATGGGCTATGTATGAGGGTATAGATTTAAAAGAAGGTGACGAAATAATTTGTCCTTGTTATACTTTTTTTGCTACAGTAACACCGATATTATTTACAGGAGCAACACCTGTCTTTATAGATGCAGGTGAAGACGGTAATATAGATGTAAAGCAAGTGGCTGAAAAAATTACATCTAAAACTAAAGCGATTGTCGTAACACATATGTGGGGATATCCATGCGAAATGGAACAGCTTAAAGAAATTGCTAAAAAGAATAATATATATCTTTTAGAGGATTGTTCACATGCACACGGAGCAAGTTATAACGGAAGTAAAGTTGGTAGTATAGGAGATGCAGCAGTTTTTAGCCTTCAAGGACAAAAAATAATAACTGGTGGTGAAGGTGGAATTTTGATTACTGATAATAAAAATATAAAAGATAGAGCACTTTTATTAGGACACTATAATAAAAGATGTAAAGTTGAATTAGACAAAAATAGTGAATTGTACAAATATGCAATAACAGGTAAAGGAATGAAGCTTAGAGGCCATCCTATTGCCATAAGAATGGCCTATACTTATTTTAAGCAGTTAGATGAAATTAATAGAATGAAGAATGAATATGCTAATCTAATAATAAAAGAATTGGAGGGCATAAATGGGTTAGAAGTATTAAAACCGAAAGAGTACTGTAATAATAGTTGGTATGCCATTATAATTAAATACAATCAAGATAAAATGCATGGCGTAAGTAGAGAACGTTTTGTAGAAGCTTTGCATAAGGAGGGTGCTGTTGAAGTAGATATACCTAATTCAACAGGTCCGTTAAATAACTTAGAATTGTTTAAAAGCCCAGAAAAATTGTTTGGTAAAGAATTTGTTAATATAAATACAAACGAGGAATTTTCGGGAGCTTCTACATTTTATAACAGTATAATAAAGTTACCAGTATGGTACACAGAAGAAGATAGAGATATTGTTATAAAATACATAAGGGCTATTAAAAAGGTTTGTAATAATATAAAAGAATTAATATAAGGAGGATTTTGATATGAATTTTTTTGAAACATTAAATAAGAAAGCGGAAAAAGATGAAATTGTAAAAAGAATAGCGGGCGGAATTATATATAACAAGCAAGGAGAAGTTCTTTTGTTAAAAAGAAGAGAAGATGACTTTATGGGTGGAATATATGAATTGCCAAGCGGTAATTTAGAAGGAAATGAGACTATAGAGCAGGGACTTATAAGAGAAATAAAAGAAGAAACAGGCCTTGATGTAAAGAACATAGGAAAATTCGTTAATACTTTCGATTACCTATCTGGAAGTGGAAAAAAGAGCAGACAGTTTAATTTAGAAGTTGAAACAGAAAGTACAGATAATGTGTTTTTAACAGAACATGATGAATATAAATGGATGAATTATGAGGAAATAGAACTAGAGGATAATATAACTGATGAAGTAAAATATGCAGTTGCTATTTCAAAATATAATAGAGGTCTATAAATAGCTTTTGGGGGTGATATTATGTTATATTCTAGCATATCACAAAGGAAAGGTTTGGATAAAGTTAGAGTGGGCATTGTATTAGAAAATAATAATGGAGATATACTGTTAGTTAAGAATGATATAAATAGAATAAACAAACAGATATACAACATTCCTTTTGTAGATATTAAAGAGTTTAAAGATACAGAAATTATTGAAGCGTGTAAAGATAAATATGGCGTTATAATAAATAAAGTTGATAGATATATTAATGAAAATAGTTTTTTAGATGATAATTGTGATGAGCGACTACAAATAAATATGGGTTGTAAATCAAATGTGAAACCAGTGCAAAATGCTGTATGGAGTAAAGTTGAGGATGCTCTATTGAGGGTCGATGTGCCTAATATAACAAAGCAATGTATAGAAGTATACAAATACAATTTGGATATTTAATGCTATCTACTTGTAATATAATGTTACCATAAAAATTGAAATATGTAGAATTGTGTAGTATAATAAAGATATGGTTAACGTGATGGAGGTATTTATGTCAAAGGAAGAAAAAGAAGTAAAAATACTTAACGTAGATAAAGATTGTATAATAACTAAATTAGAAGCATTAGGCGCTAAAAAAATAAATGAGTGTGTGCAGAAACTATATGTATATGATATTCAAAGCATATATACTAGATTTTTAGATGCTAAATCGTATTTGGATGATTCATCACACAAATATAACGATGAGATAGCTTTATCTAAGCTTAAAAATGTTTTCTTTGAACTAGATGACCTTATTGTCTCGGAAGAAAAAGAAGAACTAAAAAAATTAACAGGTAAACAATCGTTTACAGAGTTAGTAGATACATATGATAAAAAAACATTAAAAGAAATATTAAGTAAAGCCGCTATTGTAGATGCTATAAAAAAGTACGAAATTAATCCCAATAAATGGGTTAGGTTAAGAGAAACAAGTGGTGAGACAACAATAACAATAAAACATATTATTAACAACAATTCGAATAAGGATATACAAAAAGTTTTCGAAACAGAAATGATTGTACCTTCAATTGAAGTTGGAAACAACATTTTAAATGAACTTGGATTTGTATATAGGAACTATCAAGAGAAAGAAAGAATTACATATATTTTAGATGGGGTAGAAGTAGATATAGATACGTGGCCCATGATTCCTACATATGTAGAAATTGAAAACGAAGACGTGACAAAAATACAAGAAGCAATTGAAAAACTAGGATTACAACAAAATGAAATAGTTTCATGTAATACTGTGCAAGTATACAAAAGATATGGAATAGACATTTTAAGTTATAGAGAGTTAAAATTTAAAGGGGAGAATAATGAATAGGTCTGTTTGTTGGTGTATTACACCTAGATGTAATGAGCTATGTAAGTTTTGTTATAGAATAAGTAATACTAGTGAACGTTCACTAGAAGAAAATTTATATGTATTAAGTAAAATAAAAGAATTAGGGATAAGTGAGATAACGTATAGTGGTGGAGAGGCACTACTTTATCCATATTTAATTCCGCTTATGGAACAAACAAAAAAATATGGTATAAAGGTAAAACTTATAACTAATGGACGAGCTTTAACTAATGAGTTAATAGATAAATTAGATGGCATAGTGGATGAAGTAACTTTATCTTTTGATGCTGTAAATGATAACATACATAACGAAATGGGTAGAGGTATAGACCATGGTAAAAATGTTGTAAGAATACTAGATTATATTAAAAACAACAATAAAAAAATTATCCCTAAAATTAATACTCTTGTATCAAGAGCAAACTCAAAAGAGATAACTAAAATTGCAGAGTTTCTTTCGGATTATAACATTAAGAGATGGAAACTGTTTAGATTTCAATCTTTAAGAGGAAGCTCTATACATTACGAAGATATGTTTGAAATATCTAATCAAAAGTTTTATGAAATAATAGATGAAATTAAAGCGCTAAATACAGGAATAAAGATAGTAACAAGGAACACTAAAGAAATAGAGGAATTATATTTAAATATAACTTCTAGTGGTGATTTTTTAATCACGGATGACTATCAAGATAAACTAATTTGTGATTATGAAAATATAGATATAGAGAAAATAAAGAAAGTATTGGAGACTAGTGATGAATTATAATAGTGATATAAATTTATACAAAAAATTTTATACTGTTGCTAAAAGTGGAAGCTTTGTTAAAGCTGCACAAGATATGTATTGTACCCAACCAGCACTTAGCATGGCTGTTAAACAACTAGAAGATTCTTTAAATACTAAATTGTTATATAGAACGGCAAAAGGAATAAAATTAACTAGTGAGGGAGAAGAATTAGTTGAATACGTAGAGCAATCTTTAAAGTTAATATCTATTGCAGAAAGAAAGATAAAAGAGGGAAATGATTTGCAAAAGGGTGAGATTTCTATTGGAATACAATCCCATTTGGCTCAATTCTTTCTATTCCCATATATTAAAAAGTTTAAAGAACAATATCCAAATATTAAAGTTAATATACGAAGTAGAAATACATCTCAACTTTTAAAACAATTACAGGATAATAAAGTAGACTTTGTAATAGATACTTCACCTATTGATTCTATATATAGCAATTTAGAGATACAGGAACTATTTGACCTTGAAAATTGCTTTATAAGTGCAAATAAAGAAGATATATATAACTTAGAAGAGTTGCAAGATAAAAAGCTAATATTACCAGTTAGAACAAGTACGCCACGTAAATTGTTAAATGAATTTTTAGAACAAGAGAATATATATTTACAACCAACTATGACAATAGAAGCTACAGAAACGTTAAAAAATGCTGTTATAGAAGGAATGGGTATTGGATATATATTAGAACTTGCTGTAAAAAAAGAAATAGAAAATGGCACATTATTTAAATTAGACATAGGACAGGAGTTGCCAAAATTAAAATTAAACTTAATATACATAGATAAATACTTAACTAAAATCCCAGAGACATTTATAAAAATGATTAAAGAGGATTATAAAATAAGTAATAAATAGTGAGGTATATATTTACTAGAAGATATAGAGGAAGGAAATTAAGGAAGTGATGATTTGGGAAAAGCAATTTTAATATGCGGCAAAATATGTAGTGGTAAAAGTTATTATTCAAATATAATTAAAGAGTCTTTAAATGCCGTTATTATATCGCCAGACGAAGCCACTTATGAATTGATAAATAATGAACAAGGAGAGTTTTATAATGTGTTCTCTGAAAGATTAAATAAATATCTAACTAGAAAAGTTGGAGAGATTGCAAAGTCAGGCGCTAATGTAATATTTGAAAGGGGTCTATGGTCACGTAGAGATAGAAAAGAAATAAGAGAATATTATAAAAATAATGGTGTAGATTGTGAAATTCATTATGTATGTGTTGATGATGAAACATGGAAACAAAATATTGCAGAAAGAAATAAACGAGTAAAAGAAGGAAATGGCGAATCGGATTTCTATTTAGATGATGGATTAATGAAAAAATTAGAGTCATTTTGGGAAGAACCTACCAAAGAAGAATATGATGTTTTATATAAAGTACATAGAATAAAAAAATAAAACCATGTTAAAACTTAAATGTAATAAATATTGATTTTTGTTTGTTAAAGTGATATCTTTCGTGTGTGTAAAAAAAGGGGAAATCAATATGAATATAATACTAACGTCTAACGGATTTGAGACAGAAGAAGTAATAGAAAAAATAAAAAGTATATTAAATAAACCGTTTGAAGATATCAGAATGCTTGTTATTCCACAAGCAAGGAAATACGTATACAACAAAGAAAAATATATAAGTGATTATGTAAAAATTGGCTTTAAAGAATCTAATATAATAATGTTTGATGATGAAAATTCAGGTGATTATAAAGATTTAGATATAGACTTAGTATATGTTTGCGGTGGAAACACATTTTTATTACAAGAATGTATTTTAAAAAGTGGTTTTGACACTGTAATAAAAGACTTTGTAAATAAACGGAGTTATATATTTAGGTGGTAGTGCTGGAAGTCATTTAGCAACATCAAATATTAAGCATGTTTTAAATTTTGATGAAAATATAGTTAACATAGATAATTATAAAGGACTAGCTCTTGTTGATGGAATACTAGTATGTCATTATGATGAAACTAGAAAAGATATTGTCGAAAAACTGAAAAGAGAAAACAAGTATAAGGTTTATACTTTAAAGAACAATGAACTTATGCATTATGATGGGGAGAAAATAAAGATAATATAATATGCATTAAAATACGGTCAATTGAAAAGAGAATTTTAGAGAACGATAAAAAGATATATTCTTTAAATTTTTAATACATATTGTAAATATATGTATTGAATAAAATGTAGTAATAATATATAATTCAAATATAATTAAGGAGAAAACGTATGAATTTTTTTGAAATATTGAATGAAAAAATACAAAAGGATGAAGTTGTAAAGAAAATAGCGGGTGCAATTGTATTTAATGAACAAGGAGAAATACTCCTATTAAAAAGAAAAGAAAATGACTTTATGGGTGGAATATACGAGCTGCCAAGTGGTAATTTAGAAGGAAACGAAACTATAGAACAAGGACTTATAAGGGAAATTAAAGAGGAAACAGGGCTAGACATAAAGTATATAGGACAGTTTATTAATACTTTTGATTATTTGTCAGGAAGTGGTAAGAAAAGTAGACAATTTAATTTTGAGGTTAAAACAGTAAGCACAGATAATATACTTTTAACGGAACATGACGAATATAGATGGATGAATTATGATGAAATAGAACAAGAAAATAATATAACTGATGAAGTAAAATATGCAATTGCTATTTCTAAATATAATAGGGAATGTAAACAAGTTTATGGTAATAATTAGTACAAAATACAGACAAAATGAGTGACATATTGTTGCACATCTTGTCTGTATTTGTTATAATCTAATGGAAAAATATGGAGGGCTTTATGGAACAAGAAAAGTTATATAATATTGCAAAAAATATAATAGACAATTCTATTAAATTAAAAGAAGGTGAAAATATACTAATAGAGCTATTTGGAACACATGGCAAACCATTGGCTCTTGAGGTAATGAAATATGTATCAAGCATAGGAGCTAAGGCATACTTTAATATAATAGATTATGATATGATAAAAATAATGCTAGATAATGCAAACGAAAAATATATAAAAACGTATGGTCTTTATGATTTGGAAAGAATGAAACAAATGGATGCTTATCTTGCTATAAAATCTTCAGATAATCCAAATATATTAAAAGATGTACCTAGTGAAAATATGGCTTTATACAATAAGTGGTATACTTTGCCGGTGCATTTAGAACGACGTGTTAAAAATACAAAATGGTGTCTTATAAATTATCCAAATGAATATTTGGCTAAAAAGAGTAATGTTACTTTAAGAGAATACACCGACTTATATTACAACGTATGTACTTTAGATTATACAAAACTATCTAATGCAATGGATAAACTTGTAGAGATAATGCAAAAGACAGATAAAGTAAGGATAATTGGCGAAGGGACAGATATAGAATTTAGTATAAAAGGAGTTGGTGTAGAGAAATATTTTGGTACATATAATTTGCCTGACGGTGAAGTTGCAACAGCGCCTGTCAAGGAAAGTATAAATGGTTATATAACATATAATACCAAAAGCTGTTATAATGGGATTGAATTTAATAATATAAAATTTATATTTAGAGACGGAAAAATAGTTGAAGCTTATGCAGATAACAAGATAGAGATAGACGAAATATTAGATACGGATGAAGGCGCTAGATACATAGGGGAGTTTGCACTAGGGCTTAATCCTTATATAACAAAAATTATGGGGGACGTATTGTTTGATGAAAAGATATATGGAAGTTTTCATTTGACACCTGGAACGAGTGTAGATGAGTTTGACAACGGAAATAGATCTGCAATTCATTGGGATTTAGTATGTATCCAAACCAAAGAGTACGGTGGTGGCGAAATATATTTTGATGATGTATTAATACGCAAAGATGGAGAGTTTGTTATAGATGAACTAAGATTTCTAAACAAAGAAAATTTTGTTTAGAAATCTAGTAGAAAGTGATTATGATTGTGATTTTCTAAAATCCATGCATTATTTTCTGAAATGCTTTTTAGTTCGGTATCAGTTATTACTAAATCATTTTTATAATCTTCTAAATTAGTGATTATTTGTTTGGATATAATACACTTTTTCACTACCGGAAGAGCGTTTGGTGTTATTGCAGATAAAAAAGCGGAAAAAGTATTTGTATTATCTGACCATGGAAAATTCACCGTAATATTAACATTTTCAAGTTGACTGTTCTGTAAATGGTTAGATAATGAAAGATATACCAACGTGTTGGAATGTTTTAATTCGCCAGAATATACGTAAGAATAGTTAGAAGCGTATTTATTAACATCCTTTACAGCGTTATACAATTTTACTAAAGTTTTTCCGTTTTCGAGCGAAAGCTCTATTACAGAAACAATTGGCGTCCTTCCTGTGATATAATAGACAAATAATTTATCACATTTAAAAGGATTAACTATTGAACCAGTATTAGAATTTTCGCTGTTTTCATGAAATATGTGTGAAATGTTGCAATCAAGAGCGTTACATATTTCTAATAATGTAAAAACATCTAGCGATATTTCGTTTTTCTCATATTTAGATATAGTAGCCTTAGTCTTGCATATTTTCTTGCCTAGAGCGTCTAAAGAAAGCCCTCTAGAGAGCCTAATTTCTTTAATTTTATTACCTATATTTATGTTAGATAAATTGTACATAGTCACCTCGCAAAAAAGTATCTTAAAAATATACATTTATATGAAAATAAAAGAAAATGTATAAATTTTACAAATAATATACCATAAAATGGCAAAAAAGTAAACACATTAGAAACGAAAACGATTAAAATGTAAAACAGTAGGAAACATTGTGAAATTTTACAAAATACGTATATAATAATATAATAATATTGCAAGTAAAAATTTATTTCAATCTTAAAAGAAAGGAAGAACTGTATGTTACGGAAATTTGTATCGCTTGCTTTAATCTTTGCAATGTTGCTGGGAATTACGTTAATACCCAACAGCAACACACGGGTATCTGAAGATACCAAAGAACAAGTAGTGGACGTCACACTAAAAGAAAACAACACACAAGTAAGTTCGGAAACCGAAGTGGAAGGAACAGTTGTTAAATGTACTTATGATAAGCAAGAAGAAACCTATTCGCTACACTTGGATGAAGCAAAATATTATTTGAATGTTGATATGTATGATGGCTGCGCAATGGTTTATATGGCCAGTAGCAATGATACGATATACGATGAACAAGTAGTTGCGCAATCTGTAGCGGCTATTGCGTTTTCGGCAGGATATTGGGCTCCGGCAATTGTAGCAGCTGCTAAAGTAGTTATTTCTTCTGTTGTTGCAGCAACGTTAGCGGTAGCTACATATTACTCGGCAGAACTGATTGCCACAACAATAAAAGGTGTTAAATCAAGGGTAATCACTAAAAGTGATTTGCATACCAAAGCTAGAACAGTAACAAGAGCGTTAGATGTAGTTCAAAAAGCTAAAAAAAGTAACGCAGCATATTATTATTCAGCCTTCATATACAAAGGAATGATAATGCTTGAAAAGCAACTCACGTTTACTCAAGCTGTCTCTAGGCTTAAAAGAGGCTATGATGTATTTGCAAGCAATTATAATGCTTCTTGGTTGGCTGCTGCGGCGGCTGGCAAAAATGGAAAAGCTTATCCTGACGATCCGCATGAAATTTGTTTAGGTGATACTTTCCCACATTTTCATCCGGTAGGAAGAAAGTGGGTTTTAAATCCAACACATCAACCCCATTGTTGGTTCCCATTATAATATTTGGAGGTGAAAGATGAAAATAGTCGTAGATTTTGCTCAATCATGGTATATAGTAGAGTTTAACCCATTCTTGGGGAAGAATGGAAATAAATATCAAAAAGAGTTTGAAAAATGGTATTATGAAGAATATACCGAAACAATTGAAGGTAAAAAACTAGTTGGCAAGAGAAAACGTTCGGATTTGCCATATAAGGTTTTTGACATAACTCCAATAGTTGATTGGATGAAAGAAGTTTCTCCAGATGCTAATCCAATAGTAATAGATTATGGAGAATGGGATACAAAGTACGATAAGAAACTACCAGCTATGTACTTTTAATTATGGTATAACCACTAATTAGTTAAATGCTAGTTAGTGGTTATTACTACCTATATAATGGAGGAAAAGTAAGATGAAGTGTGCTCGGACAATTTTAATAACGATATCTCTTATACTATTGACTACAATAGTTGTAATTGCCCTTAATGTATTAAATACGGCTAGGCAAATCACCATTAAGCTGGGTATAATAGATACAAATATATCTAAAGACTATGCCTCGCAGTATAATATTTGCAATATAATGACAAATAATATAAATACAAAGGGAGAAAATACTCATGCTGACATGGTAGTAGATATAATAAAAAATAATGATAGTAATTGTGAAATATACCTGGCAAATGTTTTGAATGATAAAAATACAGGTAATATTGATGATGTTATAAACGCATTAGAATGGTTAAAAGAAAAAGAAGTAGATATAATATGTATGAGTTTTACAACATTTGAAGATAATGAAAGGCTAAAGCAAATTATTGGAGAGTTGAATGAAAGTGACATATTAATCGTAGCGTCTTGCTTAAATTATTCAAATGTCATAACCTATCCTGCTTGTTACGATGGGGTTATAGCTGTTGCAAATTGCTATCACGAACAAGCAAGCATAAGTATAACCAGTAAAGCAATTAAAGATGAATTGAAAGCTACTAAATGGAAAGAATGCAGCACATCAATTTTAACGGCATATATTACTGGGAAAATTTCAAAAGATATGAGTGAGGAAGAATTTGATTTAGATAAATTCATATCGAAATATAATATGCATTAAAATACAGACAAAATGAGTGACATATTGTTGCACATTTTGTCTGTATTTGTTATACTTATATTGCGTGGAAATAGATTGAGTTAGGAGTAATAAATATGGAAAAATTTGAACTAACATTTCCTCAAAAAAATATATGGTTAGTAGAGAATTTTTATGAGAGTAAACTAATTAATATTATATCTGGTTCTCTAATCATAAAGAAGGATTTTGAAATTTCAAAAGCAGAACAAACGGTTAACAAATTTGTAGAAATAAACGAAGGAATGAGACTTAGAATATGTGTAGAAAATAGCATACCTAAACAGTATGTTGCTCCTTTTATGCCTTTTGAAGCAGACAAAATAAATGTAGAGGGTAAAACGGAAGAGGAGATAGATAAAATAAAACAAGAATATATTTCTACGGGTTTTGATGTTATAGAAAAGCCATTATTTTCTTATCTTTTAATAGATAGAGGAAATGGTGTGGGAGAAATATTTTTAAAAGCACATCACTTAATTTGTGATGCGTGGTCAATATCTAAAATGTGTACATCGCTTTGTAACATATATGAAGCAATATTAAGTGGTAATGAAATACTTGATGTTAATCCAAGTTATACAGACTTCGTATTAGCAGAACAAGAATATATGAGTTCTGAAAAATATTCTAAAGATAGCGAATTCTGGATAGAATACTTAAAAGGAATGACAGATATAGTTGGCTTAAAAGATACTATTGTAGCCGGTAATACTCTTGCCAAAAGATATACTATAAAATTAGATAATGAATTCCAAAGCTTAATAGATGAATACTGTAAACAAAACAGACTTTCTCCATATGTATTGTTTTTAACAGCTCTTGCAATATATATAGAAAGAGTTAAGGAAAAAACAGATTTTGCAATAGGTACACCTGTACTTAACAGGTCGAATTTTAAAGAAAAGAATATGATAGGCATGTTTGTATCAACTATGCCAGTAAGATTTAATATAAATGAGCAAGAGAATTTTTTAGATGTTTGTAAAAAAGTTGCATCGGATTCGATGACATTATTTAGACATCAAAAATATCCTTATTCAAAAATATCTGAAGAGTATAAAGAAGTAAATGGTGTTTCAGATAATATGTATAAGGTAATGTTATCTTATCAAAATGCTCGTTCAGAAATAGTTGATGCTACAAAATATGAACTTAAATGGCGTTTTAGTGGTAATATTCAAAATGAGTTAGAAATACATATAGAAGATTTAAATGCAAGTGGTAACTTAGATGTACATTTTGATTATATAACATCTTTGTTTGAGGATATAGAAGTAGAATATCTAGCTCAAAGAATATTTACAATTATTAAAGACGGAATTATAAATAACAAAACTATTGAAAATATAGATATAATGCCTGAAGGAGAAAGAAATAGAATATTAGGTGAGTTTAATGATACTGCAAGAGAATATCCTAAAGATAAAACAGTAATAGACTTGTTTGAAGAGCAAGTTAAACTTAATCCTAATAAGGTTGCGTTAACTCTAGAAAAAGAGCAATTAACATATTTGCAACTGAATGAAAGAGCAAAGTGTTTGGCAAATATTCTACAAAGTAAAGGAATTAAAGAAAATGACGTAGTAGGAATAGTTATAGACAAATCATTTGAACTTTTAATTAGTATAATTGCAGTGTTAAAAGTTGGAGCATATTATTTACCTATAGAAACAAATTATTCGTATGATAGAAAAGAATATCTAATAAATGATGCTAATGTTAAATTAGTTATACAAGATAATTTGGAAAAATTTGATGTAGGTACAATATATATAAATGATATTAAGTGGAAAAATGTAAATCCAAAATTTAATAGAAGTAAATTATATGGAGTAGAAAGCCCCGTATGTATATTGTATACTTCTGGAACAACAGGTAATCCTAAAGGAGCTGTAATAATAAACAAAAATATTACTAAGCTTGTTAAAAATCCAGATTATATGGAACTTAGGGAAAGTGATGTAATTTTACAAGCAGCATCAACAAGTTTTGATGTATCCTTATTTGAATTCTGGGGGACTTTATTAAATGGAGGAACTTGTGCTTTAATTAAAAAGCCAAATTTATTAGATTTTGAATATTTGAACAAATATATGAAAGAAAGGAATGTAACTGTAGCTTGGATTACAGCAGCACTATTTAATCAAATAATAGATGGTAAAATAGAAGTGTTTGAAGGTTTGAGAACTGTTTTAAGCGGCGGAGATGTAATGTCATTAAAACATGTAAATAAACTAAGAGGAACATATCCTAATCTTGAAATAATAAATTGTTATGGACCAACAGAATGCGTTACTTTTACTAATACATTTAACGTAAAAAATGTAACAGATAAGAGACTTCCTTTAGGTAAAGCTGTATCTAATACTTATGGTTATGTAATAGATAGCAAATTTAGACTACTTCCTCTTTATACCGAAGGGGAGTATATAATAGGTGGAGACAGTGTTGCGTTAGAATATATAAATAAAGAGGATTTGACACGTGAGAAGTTTGTACAAGATCAAATAACACATAAAGGTAGAATGTATAAAACTGGAGACGTTGTTAGAATGCTTGATGGTGGCTACATAGACTTTATCGGAAGAAGAGACAATCAAGTTAAAATTAGAGGCTATAGAATAGAGTTAGATGAAGTGAAAAATGCTTTTCTGGCGCACAAAGATATAGAAGACGTTACCGTATTTATATACCAAGACCATACTAATAATAAGAAAATGGCCGGATTTTATAGTGCTAAACGAGAAGTTTCGCTTAATGAAATAAAGTCCCATCTAAAGGAAAGACTGGTTTCATATATGGTGCCTTCTTATATTTACCAAGTAGAAAAACTACCTTTAAACCAGAATGGTAAAGTTAATACTAAAGAACTTCTAAACTATATACAGGCAACTCAAAGTGAATTGACGCGAGAATCACTACCAGAATATGATGGAATATCAAAAGTTTTATATGAAGTATTTAAAGAAACTTTAAATAGAGAAGATATATATCCAAATGATAGTTTCTTTGAAATTGGTGGGGATTCATTATCTGCAATTAAGGCAATAACTTTAGCAATGAATAAAGATATAACTATTACATTTGCAGATTTATACAAATATCAGTCTATTAATGATTTGACAGATATGCTTGTAAAAAACAAATCCAAGGTATCAATTTCAGAAGAATTAAAAAGTATTGATTTCGAAGAAGTACACAAATTATTAAAGTCAAACACAATAAAGAATCAAAAGATTGATGCACAAAAATTAGGCAATGTATTGTTAACAGGAGCAACAGGATTTTTAGGTTCACACATTTTATCATATTTATTAGATAATACCAATATAAAGATTTATTGTTTAGTAAGAAAAGTTAATGACAAAATACCAAAACAAAGATTAAGAGAAAGACTAAATTTCTTTTTTGAAAACAAATATGATGAATTATTTGATAAAAGAATTATAACAATTGATGGCGATATTGTTTTAGAAAATATTGTTAACAATCAGGAAGATTTAGAGCTAATTAAAAATGATGTAGAAATAATTATTAACTCTGCAGCCTATGTTAAGCACTATGGAAATATAGAAATATTTAAAAAGATAAATTATTTCGGGATAGATAATTTAGCTCAATTTGCTTTAGAGAATAATAAGAAATTGATACATATATCAACACTTAGTGTTTCTGGAAATATTTTAGAAGTTGGACAAATAGAACAAGTTGATATTGCAAAGGGAACGATATTTAATGAAACAAATTTATATATAGGACAGAACCTAGATAATGTATATGCATATACTAAGTTTTTAGGAGAAAAATCAGTGTATGAATATATATTAAAAGGCTTAGATGCTATTGTGATTAGAATGGGTAATTTGACTAGTAGAATTACTGATGGTATGTTTCAACCAAATGTTGAGGAAAATGCTTTTGCTAACAGATTAAAAACGATAATAGATTTAGGAGTACTTCCTAAGAATTTATTAGATTTTAATGTTGAATTTACACCTATAGACTTAGCAGCGAAAGCGATATGTTTACTTGCTACAGTAAAAGGAAACTACAATACATATCACTTATTTAATCATAATCATATAATTATGTCAGAACTAGATAGAGCACTTAATAATTTAAATTATAAGTTGAAACATATTAGCAAAAGACAAATGACAGAACTTATAGCTTTTTATTCTAAAGAGGAGAATGGCTATGAAAAGGTAAAAGGAATAATCCAAGATTTGAATAGAAATAAAGAATTAGATTATACACCAAACACAGTAATCAAATCAGATTTCACAATAAAAGTATTAGAACTTTTAGGATTTGAATGGCCAAAAATAGATGAAGAGTATATTATTAAATATATTAAATATCTGGAAAAAATAAATTTTATAAAAGGGGATAACAAATGACAATTAATTCAACATTTTTAATATTAACAATGGCATTTATAATACTTATAGTATTAATTTATTCATTGTTAAAAATAGAGAAAAGAAATAAATTACATAATCATTTTATAATACTAGATATATTATTCTGTATACATATATTAGGATTAGCTCTACAAATATTGATGTCTAAAACGAATATAAAACCAATTTATTTTGAATATATAACATATATAGGAGCAATGTTTACTGCTGTTGAACTTATGGTAATAGCCGTTGTATTTAAAAATAAGAATGCTAATACGCAAAAGGTTAGTTGGTTATACCTAGTTCCAATAATTCTTTTAGGATTTCTTTGGACAAATGATTGGCATAATTTATTTTACATAGAGTATTCAACAGATTTTGCTGCAACAGTTTTTGGACCGATGCTATATGTATTTATGGTGTATTCGTATACATTAGTATTAATATCTTTTACACTTATAACAGTAAAGACAGTAAAACAGTCGGGATTTTTCTCCGTACAAACAGCCTTAGTACTTTTAGGAGCTTTAGTTCCTGTAGTATTTAATGCATTGGGAGCTTTGAAAATTATAGATAGTAATGTGTATATAATGCCCATTACATATACTGTTACTGCAGTATGTTTCTATATAGCAATATTTAGATTAAAAGCATTAAACATAATACCAGTAACGCTAAAAGCTATAGTAGATAACATGAGTGATGCTTTCGTAGTAATAAGTGAAGATGGAACAATAGCAGATTTAAATAAAACATTCGTAGAGAAATTTAAAGCGTTTGGCGAGATAAAAAACAAGGACAACCTTTTTGATATCTTAAAATCTGTGGATTTTATAAGTCTTACTGATATACAAAAAGATATAGCAGAAGCAGTAGAAAAAGAAACAACTATTACTAAAGAATATCACATAGAAAAAGGTGCCTATGATAAGTACTTTGAAGTGGATTTCCAACCAGTTAAGTCTAAAGATGGTACAGAATATGTAGCAACACTTATACTTCTTCGTGATGTTACACAAGCTAAAAAAGATATGGAAGCCATGCTTAAAAACGAATCTTTAGTAATGCTAGGAGAACTTGCTGGGGGTGTTGCTCATGATATAAATACTCCAATATCTGCAATAAAGAGTGGGCTATTAATATTTAAATCTACAGCACAGACAGATGATGAAAAAATGCTTGTAGAGAGAATGGATAGTTGTGCAAATAAAATTGTAACACTTACAAATAGTTTAAGAAATCAAATAAGAAATATTGGAAGTAATGAAGTAAGTGATGTGAATATTACATCAGTTATAAAAGACGTATCTGTAATAATACATAATGAACTTACAAAACATAGAGTAAATTTAAATCTAGATATAAAGAAAGATTTAATTGTTAAAGGGAACTCAGCGAAGCTTTCTCAAGTTGTAACGAACATTATTGTAAATGCTGTGCAAGCTTATGAGGATAAAGGTGGAGAAGTAAATGTTGTTGTAGATGAGAAAAACAACAATGCTGTAATTTCAATAGAAGATTTTGCGGGAGGTATACCAGAACATATTAGAGATAATATTGGTAAAAATATTCTTACAACTAAAGGTGTAAATGGTACAGGATTTGGCCTATATCTAGCATATTCTGTAATAACGGGAGCGTTTGGCGGAGAAATTACTTTTGAGACAGAAGAAGGTAAAGGAACAACATTTTACATTACAATACCAATTAAGAAGTAGTACAAAGGAACAATTAGCAGATAGCCTATCGCTATCTGCTAATTGTTATATGTCTATTTCAATATTATACTCTTCAAGCCACATGTTAATTTGTATTAGATATGCCAGAGTTTGTGGATATGTCATAAGCTGGCCAAACCAGTTTTCTTTTAAGTTTTCACCTTTTGTATCTAATATATCATATAGATAACGTACATTTATTACTTCTAGTAGTGGAGAAGTAGATTTATTAATAATATCTTTTAAACTATCTTCTAATAGCTTTGTATAGTTAGGGTCATACGTTTTAGGAAAAGGAGATTTTTTTCTATACACAACATCGTGTGGTAGTTCGTTTTCAAAAGCTTTTCTAAGAAGATATTTTTCAACTGGAGTATCGTTGCTGTTAATTAGCCCTAATTTATATTTGGCAGACACATTATATACATATTCAAATATTCTATAATCTGCAAAAGGAACTCTAATATCTAGCTTAGTCATATTAGATATTCTTACTGTTCTTTCAACCAATGTGTTCATGAACCATTTAACTGTGTTATAACAAGTCTTTCTAAAAGTATTTTCCATTTCATCACAATTGTTATATACGACGTTATTTGAAGTAGCCTGGAATGCAGCTTCTACATAATTTTCTAAATATTCTGGAGATACTAAATTTGGATTTAGTATATTCTTTCTTGTTTCTATTGAACGTGACCAAGGGAAGGTTGGAGACGCAATTAAATGTTCTTTATAATACCAAGGATAACCACCAAATATTTCATCAGAACACTCACCAGATATTGCCGCATCATATCCATATTCTTTTATTTTTCTGCAAAATACCAACATAGAAGAGTCAACATCTGCCATACCTGGCATTTCACGGGCAAGCATAGCCTCTTTAAGGTTGTTATATATCTCATCGGTAGAAAAATACAGATTTGTATGATTAGTCTTTAGCAAGTCTTTCATGATTATGACGAAATCACTGTCTCTTGTAGGCTGGTAATCTGTACCTGCAAAATTTGTTTCGTTTCCTTCGAAATCTATTGAAAACGTTGCAAGGTCCTCTTTTTCTTTTGACGCCAAACAAGCAAGTACGCTTGAGTCAAGACCGCCAGAAAGCATAGAACATATTGGCACATCAGAAATTAATTGTTTTTTCAAAGAATTACTTACAAGCTCTTTTACTTTAGATATACTTTCCTCTACAGTATCTAGAACTTCATTGGTTTCTAAATCCCAATATTTATACATTTTAAGTTCATGATTGCAATACAGACCATAATGACCTGGCATAATTTCATATATTCCCTTAAAGAAAGTTTTACCCGGGCTATGAGCTGGACCCAAGCCAAATATTTCGCACAGTTCGTCTCTTCCAACTCTGGCAGACACATCGGGGTGCTTTAGAATAGCTTTTATTTCTGTTGCAAAGACAAAGGAACCATTGTTGTAATAGTAAAAGGGGGATATACCTAGTTTATCCCTTGCTATGAACAGTTTTTCTTTTGAGGCATCATAAATGGCGAAAGAAAAAATTCCATCAAGAAGCTTTACAGACTCTTCACCATATTCTATGTATGCTAAAAGTACAGCTTCAGCATTGCAACCTGTTAAAAATTCATAACCGCTATTTTTTAAATCCTCTTTAATGCTTTCAACATTATATAATTTGCCGTTAAACACAATAGAGTAACGTGTACCTTGTATAACACGAGTTAATGGTTGTATGCCGCCTTCACTATTAGCAAAAGCTATATTATTATTTGCAAGTATACCTATTGAACCTGAACTATTTTTAAAAGCAGAGGCCATATTAACAATTAATTTATCTTCAGTTATATTTTGTTTGTTTATATATCCACATATACCGCACTGTAATTACCTCCATATACATAATATATTACTAAAAGATAATAGATATACATAACAACTTTTACTTGTAAATAATTAATAAGTAAGTTTAGAAAACTAAACTTTTCTCTTGAAAAAAATATGCAAATATAGTAGTATATATTTAAATTTGGGAGGTTAATTTATGGGACTTACAACATCAAAGGAAATGTTCAAAAAAGCATATGAAGGTGGTTATGCCATAGGCGCTTTTAATGTAAATAATATGGAAATAATACAAGGAATTATGGAGGCAGCGACTGAAACTAATTCGCCAGTAATATTACAGGTATCTAGCGGAGCAAGAAAGTATGCTAATCCAATATATTTAAGAAAGCTTGTGGAAGCTGGAATAGAAGATGCCAAATTAAAAGGAAAAGACATAGATGTGGTACTTCATCTAGATCATGGAGATACATTTGAACTATGTAAAGATTGTATTGACTCGGGCTTTACATCTGTTATGATAGATGGTTCAAAATATACATTTGAAGAAAATGTTGAGCTAACTCGTAAAGTTGTTGAATATGCTCATCCAAGAGGGGTTGTAGTTGAAGCTGAGCTTGGTAAACTTGCAGGAATAGAAGATGATGTAAATGTTGCAAAAAGTGATGCAATGTACACATCTCCAGACGAAGCGGTTAAGTTTGTAGAGCTTACAGGTTGCGATTCTTTAGCAATAGCTATAGGAACTAGCCATGGAGCATATAAATTTAAAGGCGAACCAAAATTGAGACTAGACATATTAAAAGAGATAACTGAAAGATTACCAGGATTTCCACTTGTACTTCACGGAGCGTCATCTGTACCTCAAGAATTTGTTGAGATGTGTAATAAATATGGTGGCAATATTCCTGGGGCAAAAGGAGTGCCAGAAGAGCTTTTAAGAGAAGCAGCAAAATACGGAGTGTGTAAAATAAATATAGACTCAGACATACGTTTGGCTATGACAGCAAACATTCGTGAGTGTTTTGAACAAATGCCAGATGTATTTGATCCTAGAACATATCTTGGAAAAGGGCGCTTAGCGGTAAAAGAAATGGTAAAACACAAAATTATAAACGTACTAGGTTCAGAAAACAAAATGGAATAATAAATATGTAACCCGGGTTAAAATCCCGGGTTAAGTATTGTGTTAAAGGGTATTATGTTTTTAATTAGCATCCGCAGCAGCATACTAATATGATTATTATAAGGATTATCCAAATGCAGCAACAATTTCCGCCACCGAAACCTCCACCGAAGTTACCTCCGCAGTTTCCACCGCAGTTTCCACAACCGCATCCACATCTTTCATCTATCATTTTAAATTCCTCCTTTTAATTAAAGAAGCCGTTTAGCAAATTGTTAGTGTTATTAATATTATCTGTAAGCTTAAAGTAATTTGCTTGGCTAATTGGTGTTGATGAACTATTAGTAAAGAAGATAAGTATTAGTAAAATAAGCCAAATAAATGAATTGTTTTGATTATTATTAGTACCCCACATGCGAACTCCTTTCATATACAATTAATATATTTCATTGTATATATTACATCTTATGAAGATTTAAATAATTTGTTACAAAAATTATTAGTGATTTATACTAAATGAAACATTTGTATTTTCTACTTGCAATTTATACGCGCTGTTGATATAATTCATTAAGAAAAGAGGTAAATATGACAGAAGACAGAGTAATAATGCCAGAATATGATTTAGAAGAAGATTCTAAAATTGAAGTGTCTTTAAGACCACACAACTTTGAAGAATATATTGGGCAAACAAAGGTAAAAGAAAATATGAAAATATATATTAAAGCTGCTTTAAAACGCAAAGAAGCTTTAGACCATGTTTTGTTATATGGACCGCCGGGACTGGGAAAAACCACCCTTGCAAATATTATCGCGTCAGAACTTGGAGTAAATATAAAAATAACATCAGGTCCTGCCATAGAAAAGCCGGGAGATTTGGCTGCAATACTTACAAATCTTGAAGAAAACGATTTGCTTTTTATAGATGAAATACACAGACTTAAAAAGAGTGTTGAAGAAGTACTTTATCCAGCCTTAGAAGATTGCAATTTAGATATAATGATAGGAAAAGGACCATCTGCTAGAAGCATTAGAATAGACCTTCCTAAGTTTACTTTGGTCGGAGCTACTACTAAAGCTGGTTCGTTATCTGGTCCTTTAAGAGATAGATTTGGAATAATACACAGATTAAACTTATACTCTGTAGAGGAACTTGCAACAATTGTAACAAGAAGTGCTAATATACTGGAAATACCAATATCTAAAGAAGCAGCGGAAGAAATCGGTTCTAGAAGCAGAGGTACTCCTAGAATAGCTAATAGGCTTTTAAAGAGAGTAAGGGACTTTGCAGAGGTTCAAGATATGTCTAATATAGACTATAACATTACAAAGCAAACTTTGGACACGTTAGAAATTGATGAATATGGATTAGATGACATAGATAGAAAACTGTTAGATACTATGATAACTAAATTTAACGGTAAAGCAGTGGGACTTGAGGCCTTAGCTGCAGCCATTGGAGAAGATAAAGACACAATAGAGGATGTATATGAACCTTATCTTATGCAAATTGGTTTTGTAAATAGAACGCCTAGAGGCAGAATGCTTACACGTCTTGCATATCAACATATGGGGGTGCCGTATGAAGGATAAGTTATTAGTTCACGCTTGTTGTGGGCCTTGTCTGGTTGCGGTGTATGAGGATATAGAGAAAAATTATATTGAATACAACCTAGATGACATAGAGGACATGGATGTCATATGGTACAACATAAACATACACCCAAAATATGAATACGAACAAAGAAAAGAAACATTAAAGCAGTTTTTAACCATTAAAAACAAACAAGGAATATTTATAGATGAATACAATTTGTTAGATTGGACCAAACAAGCATTAAGCTTTCAAGAAAATGGTTTTAGATTAAGATGTGAGTATTGTTATACTTCTCGTCTTGAAAGGGTTTTTGAATATGCTAGGAACAATGGTTATACAGCAGTTACCACAACCCTTTTAATTAGCCCATATCAAAAGCACGAGATTATTTGTGAGGTTTGCGAGAGGCTAGCAGATAAGTATGACGTTAAATTTATGTATAAAGATTTCAGGCCGATGTTTTGGGACGGCCAACATAGAGCCCGAGATTTAGAACTGTATAGACAAAAATATTGTGGCTGTATCTTTTCTATTGACGAAGGAGGAAAGAAAAAGTGAAAAAGAATAAAAGGAGAATAGTATTACCGCTTTTGACTATATTTTTTATGCTAGTTATAGTGGCCTGCGGTATGTTTGTATGGTATACGTTAAGCGGAAATTATATTACTATTGAAAATGTAGATAACGCAGCGGATAATGTAACAAAATTTGAGGCGGCAAATTCTAATGTTATAATAGTAAATGGAATTGTACTTGGCGGTGTTAACGGCAACAAATGGGTTTCTGCAGAAAAATTCTATAATGCGAGTAGTGATAAAACAGCAATCGAAATAGATTTGTTTGCTGAAAATGCTAAGTATGGAACATATAAAACAGCTAGCTTAAAAAGATATGGTAAATCGGTAATTTATACAACTATTGCTAAAGAAGGTTTGCCAAGCAATTATTTAGCAATTAGTGCATCAGATAGCTCAACAGTTCTTCCGGGTATGTCTAAGATAGAGGCGACGAGCGAAGATGAAAAATATGTCCAAGATGCTATAGGCTCTTACGATTTAATAAACGGTTCGGTTAAAGTTACGGAAGTTTATGGTACGAACATAAACAATGTAACGGATAAAATTATATGCGCTACAAGCAACAAGGCGAATCTACTGGGCGTATATAGCGCGGTTGTATATGTTACAGCGGGGCGTGCGCATTTAGTGAAATACGCCTACGTTAGGGATACGAATGACGCGGATAGATGGCCAGTATACTCCTTGAAATTTATAATGGACCTAAATAATGACACAAAACCTGAAATAATACTTCAAGAAACTACAGGAAATGATGTTACATACAGTGTTTTAGAATTAAGAGAAAATAACGAGTTTTATCAAGTGTTGAGCAGTACTATAGAGCTCTAATTGTCGATTTATGCGATGAATGTGTTGCTAGAGAGTGTATGTTTACAAAGTTATGAGTAAAAAAATATTGTTTTTTGCTTGTCAAATATTATATATGATTGTATAATGATGCCACACACGAAACGTGTGTGGTTTTAGCATGCAAACCAATGATTCTATCTGAAAAATTAAATCTAAGAATTTTATTTAAATTTTTTATCTGTAAAGAATTACAATTTTTTCTAGAAAAGTAACAAAAAATATTGAAGCGCTTCCAATAATGTGTTAAAATGGAGGTATAAGATTGGAAATAAACACAAACAGATTGTCGCCCAAAAATGACTATTTATTCAAGAAGCTTTTTACAACCAAAGGAAATGAAGATATTTTATGTGATTTCATTTCAGCCATAATAGGAAGAGAGGTAATATCTGCCACTGTTCAAATCGAGAAAATGTTGTTACAAGAAAGAGAAAACAATAAATATGGAATGCTAGATATTGAAGTAACACTTAAAGATGGTAGCAAGATTGATGTTGAAATGCAACGATGGGATGAAGTTAATCACATAAAAAGAACGGTTTTCTATGCTGGAAAACTCTTATCCGAGCAGTTGCAAATAGGTGAAGCTTATGATGAACTTAAACCTGTAGAAATAATATACATTACAGATTTCAATTTCTTAAAAAGTGAGCATTACAAAACAAGTACCGTTATAGTAGATGAACTTAATAGGAGAGATGTAATAATAAACGAACTTAGATTTCATTATATAGAATTACCTAAGTTTAGAAAATCTAACCCGGATATGAGGGACAAGTTAAATCAATGGTTGGCGTTTATTGACGATCAAAATAAGGAGTGGATGAACATGGCAAAAGATTTTAATGAAAGCATTTCAAAGGCTATGGACGAATTCGATAGATTGGTCGCAATAGAAGCTGAAAAATATACGGAAGCTGGTAAAGAACGATTTTTAAGAGATATGGCTAGCGTAAAGTATAACACTTTTCATAAAGGGTTAAATGAAGGCATTCAAAAGGGAATTGAACAAGGAATTGAACAAGGAATTGAACAAGGTATAGAACGAGGCATACAACAAGGCATACAACAAGGCATACAACAAGGCTTGGACAGAGGCATAGAACAGGGAGTAGCGGTAGGAAAAGAACAAGGAAAAGAGGAAACACAATATAGCCACATAGTAAATATGCTAAAGAAAGGCCTGGATGTTTCTCTTATAAACGAAATAACAGGAGTAGACGAAGAAAAAATATTACAAATTAAAGAAAATATAGATAAAACTATTTAATTTTTTTGTATTAAGTAGTATAATATATGTGTAAGCGTTGAAGGGACGAGTAGATTTGTCGTACACAACAGAGAGAAGCAGTCGTGGCTGAAAGCTGCTTTTGAAGGTTGACATTTTGAAGACTACCCCTGAGCTTGTAGTGAAAGCTACCGTTGATTTCGTAAAATCGTGAATTAAGTAAAATATAGGGTGGAACCGTGTAAATAGATATAATTTGCACCCCTGTAGGTAATGTGCCTATAGGGGTGCATTCGTATTTACTTATTATCATAAGCGAAGGAGGGATTTACATGATAAAAGTATTAAATAATGATGGCAGTATAATAGAAGCAGATTACAATGAAAACATTGCTGTTGCTAGGCACACAGCATCACACGTATTAGCACAAGCTATAAAGAAAGTGTATCCTGACGTAAAACTTGCAATAGGACCTTCTACAGAAAATGGCTTCTATTATGATTTCGACAATCTAAGCATTACTGCAGAGAATTTAAAGAAAATAGAAAATATAATGAAAAATATTATTTCTCAAGGGCAGGAGATGAAAGTGTATGAACTTTCAAAAGATGAAGCATTGGAAAAAATGCAAGACGAACCATACAAATTAGAATTAATAGAAGAACTAGAAGAAGGAGCACGAATTACTTTCTATGAAAACGGGCCGTTTACAGATATGTGTAGAGGACCACACTTATTAAATGTAAAAGACGTAGGAGCGGTGAAACTTATGTCTGTAACAGGCGCATATTGGAGGGGCTCTGAGAAGAACAAAATGCTAACTAGAATATATGGCACATGTTTTGCAACAGAGCAAGAAGTAACGGAATATATAGAAAAACAGGAAGATGCTAAACGTCGTGACCACAATAAACTTGGTAGAGAAATGGAATTTTTCACAACTGTAGATTATATTGGCCAAGGCTTACCAATTATGCTTCCAAAGGGGGCTAAAGTAATACAACTTCTTCAAAGATTTGTTGAAGATACAGAAGCTAAACATGGTTGGCAGTTAACTAAAACTCCATTTATGGCTAAATCTGACCTATACAAAATCTCTGGCCACTGGGATCATTATAAAGATGGAATGTTTGTATTAGGAGATGAGGAAAAAGACGATGAAGTATTTGCGCTTCGTCCGATGACTTGCCCATTCCAATACCAAGTATTTTTAAATAGAGGAAGAAGCTATAGAGACCTTCCAATGCGCCTTAATGAAACGTCTACTTTGTTTAGAAACGAAGCTTCAGGAGAAATGCATGGACTTATCCGTGTAAGACAATTTACAATATCTGAAGGACATTTAATGTGTACCCCAGATCAGCTTGAAGGCGAATTCAAACACTGCTTGGAACTTGCAATATATATGTTAAAGTGTTTAGGGTTATATGAAGATGTATCGTATAGGTTCTCTAAATGGGATCCAGACAATAGAGAGAAATATATTGGGACAGTTGAACAATGGGATGAGGCTCAAGGAGTTATGAAAAAAATACTAGATAACCTCGGTATTGATTACAAAGAAGGTGTAGGAGAAGCTGCATTCTACGGGCCAAAACTAGATATACAAATAAAGAACGTATTTGGTAAAGAAGACACGTTAATTACTATCCAAATCGACCAAATGCTATCTGAAAAATTTGGTATGGAATATGTAGACCGTGATGGCGCTAAAAAGAATCCATATATTATTCACAGAACTTCAATTGGATGCTATGAAAGAACGCTCGCGTTAATTATTGAAAAATATGCAGGAGCATTACCGCTTTGGATTGCGCCGACTCAAATAAAATTGTTGACTATATCTGATGCGCATATTGAATATGCAAATGAAGTTAAAGCAAAACTAGAACAAGCGGGATTTAGAGTAGAAGTAGATAGTTCTAACGAAAAAATAGGTTACAAGATAAGAGAAGCAAGACTTGAAAAAGTTCCATATTTTGCAGTAATAGGCGACAATGAAATGAATGAGTCAACGCTTGCATTAACTGCTCGCGGCGGAGAAAAAGTAGGAACTTTAACAGTCGATGAAGTTATTGCAAAACTTGAAAATGAAATAAAGGAACAATTAAATCATTAATATAACATCGATATAACAGGAAGTTGGTAATAAACCAACTTCTATTTTTTAGCAGGTGCTAACAGGAAAACATGTAAAAATATTTGTATTTATTACAATTTATGGTATAATTAATTTGGAGGCAAAAACTATGAAAGTTAGTTTAGTTACACTTGGTTGTGCAAAAAATGAAGTAGATAGCGAAATGTTGCTAGGCTTTTTGAAAAACATTGGATTTGAGTTAGAGACAAATCTAAATGAAGCTGAGTGCATTATGGTAAATACATGTGGCTTTATAAAATCTGCAAAACAAGAGGCTATAGATACCATTTTAGATATGGCTGAGTATAAAAAGGTAGGAAAATGTAAACATTTAATTGTTGCAGGTTGTCTAGCCAAAAGGTATAAATCTGAAATCCAAAAAGAATTTCCGGAAGTAGATTTAGTAATTGGTGTAGACGAGTATAATAATATAGATAAGATTTTTTCTAAGTATTTTAGTAAAGAGATAAAAACAAAGTTAGAGTTCAAAGATAGAATTGTATCAAGCGTATTCCCAACAGCATATTTAAGAATTTCAGATGGATGTAATAATAATTGCCATTATTGTGCAATCCCATTAATTAGAGGAAAACTTAAATCTAGAAAAATAGAAGACATAGTAGATGAAGCAAAGTTTTTAGTAAACAAAGGTATCCGAGAACTTGTTGTAATAGCTCAAGACACAACATCATATGGTTTAGACTTATATGGAAAGCCTATGTTATATAAGCTGATTCAGGAGCTATCTAAGTTAGACAAATTAAAATGGATTAGAGTACTATATATGTATCCGGGTAAGATTACAGATGAACTTATTCATGAATTTAAAACAAATCCAAAACTTTGCAAATATTTCGACATACCTTTACAACATATTTCAGATAAAATGTTAAAGGCTATGAATAGACATACAAATAAAAAGGAAGTATATGATCTTGTAGAAAAAATCCGTAACGAAATACCCGAAGCAGTTCTTAGAACCACGTTTATGGTAGGGTATCAAGGGGAAACGACAGAAGATTATAATGAGCTTATAGAGGCTGTTCGCGACTTGAAGTTTGAAAGAATAGGGGCGTTTACTTTTTCTAAAGAGGATGATACCGTTGCCGAAACAATGCCAGGTGATGTTCTAGAAAAAGTTAAAAAGGCAAGATACAAAACTCTTATGCAAGAACAACAAAAGGTTGTAAATGAATTTATGACATCAAATATTGGAAGAAAAATAGAGGTGCTAGTTACTGACGTAGATGAAAGCGAAAAGTATTTTGTTTGTAGATCGTATATGGATGCACCGGATGTAGACCCTAAAATGTTACTTAAAATAAATAAAACGAGTATAGCAAATGTAGTTGTAGGCGAATGGTGTAACGTGGAAATTATAGGAACTAAAGGTTACGATTACATATGCAAGTTTGTGAAAGGAGATAATAATGTATAACAAGGAATATTTAAAGGCAGCAACATTAACAGAACTTAGAGAAATAGCCGCAAAAATAAAATTAGACGGTTTTGAAAGACTAAAAAAAGAATATTTAGTTGAGGAAATTATAGGAAAACTAGAAGAGAAAAAAGAGTTGGAAACTAAAAACGACATACAAATAGAAAATCCAGAAACAGATTTTATAACAGAAGGAATACTAGAAGTGTTACCAGATGGATATGGTTTCTTAAGAAGTGATAATCTACTTTCTGGAAACCGTGACGTATATGTGTCTGCTATGCAAATAAGAAGATTTAATTTGTCTACAGGAGATATGTTAAGGGGTATTGCACGTTTTACTACAGAACCAGCAAATAAATTCCCTTCCATGATATTTATAGAAGGAATAAATAATGACAGAGTAGATGTAGCTTTAAAAAGAAAGGCGTTTGATGCTTTAATTCCAATATATCCAAATGAGAAGTTAAAACTAGAAAATGGAACAGATACTACTATGAGAATACTAGATATACTAGCACCAATAGGAAAAGGCAGTCGCGGTATGATAGTTGCTCCACCAAAAGCGGGAAAAACAACTATATTAAAGCAAATAGCAACAAGTATTAGAAAAAATAACCCAGAAGTTACTCTTATAGTTCTTTTAATTGATGAAAGACCGGAAGAAGTAACAGATATTGAACGTTCAATAGATGCTTTAGTTATTTCTTCAACATTTGATGAATCTCCGGAGCATCATATTAGAGTTGCAAAAATGGTGCTAGAAAGAGCTAAAAGACTAGTCGAACACAACAGAGATGTTGTAATACTTTTAGATAGTATAACAAGACTTGCAAGGGCAAATAACTTAACAGTTGAACCATCTGGAAGAACATTGTCTGGTGGTATTGACCCAGTGTGTCTACATTTCCCTAAAAAGTTCTTTGGAGCTGCTAGAAATATAGAAAAAGGTGGAAGCTTAACAATACTAGGAACAGCTTTAATAGACACAGGAAGTCGTATGGACGATATTATATTTGAAGAATTCAAAGGCACTGGTAATATGGAAATACACTTAGACAGAAAATTAAGTGAAAGAAGAATATTCCCAGCAGTAGATATTGTAAAATCTTCATCTAGAAGGGAAGACTTACTGTTATCTAAAGAGGAACAAGAAGCAAGTACTATTATACGTAAACTTATTGGAAATCAAAATTCAGTACAAGCAATAGAAACAACAGAAAAAATATTCAACATGTTTGCCAAAACAGATAACAACATAGAATTTATAGAGATGTTAAAGAAACAAGTTGTAAAGAAATAAAATAAGGAATAAATCAAGTGGCAAATATAACTTGCACCACAAAAAAGCAACGTTAAATGCCTGAGATACAGTTAAATAAAAATAGGTTAGTAACTTATGCTAAAGACGCTTACATTTGTAAGCGTCTTTTAGTGCACACGAAACTATTCCTCGAGTGTCCAAACTTCAGTTTTTGTAACACACTCTTCTCCGCGAGAAGATGTGTGCGTTAGCACAAACCCATTTTGCTGTAGAAGCTCTTCGATTTTTTTAAGAGAGTCATAAACATCAAATATGCGCTTATTTTTAAGCTCTTTGGTTTCTTCTTCCAATTTCTCGGCCTTATACAAATACTCGTCCGCTGTAGCAATCTGATGTTTTTCTACTTTGTTGTACCAAAAACGATAAAATGGCTTATTCTTTTTTACATTATTACGAATTTCGTTTGCGGTGTCGAGCAAATATTGGATTTTGATTTCATTTTGTTTAACAAGTAAGTCGTATTCGGCAAAACGCATCTTTTTAATTTCCCGCCATTTTGTTTCCATTTCTTTTGCCCGAAAACCATAAAAATACACATTACAGAAAGTAACAGCTAAATACCACGAAGGCACATAGTCTCGATGTTCAACTTTTGCAGTAGTTTTCATTTTATTATTCTCCTTAAAATATTAATTTGGATTTTATTCCTATTAATCATTAGGAACTCTTTAGCATTATAATGCTTATTAATTCTATCACAATGTTACGTAAATTTCAAGACTAACTAAATCTAAAACTTAACACAATTCTATTTAAGAATAGTTTTAAATAAAACGTGCTAACTTTTAGGATTTACCAACTTTTTCAAAAAAAGTATAATTTACTCTTGCAATTTATAACATATATATAGTATAATATGAAACATGATAGGGGCATAGTTCATTGGTAGAATAAGAGTCTCCAAAACTCCAGAGCTAGGTTCGATTCCTAGTGCCCCTGCCAAAAACTACTTGGTACTAGACTGGTATCAAGTTTTTTAATGCTAAAAATGTTTTGAAAAGGGAAATAAACATATGAAAAAATTAAGTAAAATATGGATGATATTATCAGTGCTAATTATAGTAGTACTGTCTATAATAAGTAAATCTTCGCTGTTACAAATTATAGCTGCGGTATGTGGTGTAATATATGTATTTAATACAGTTTTTGAAAACAGATATGGTCAACTTTTTGGAGTAGTCAATTCATTGCTTTACGGAGTTATAATGTATTCTAATGGCGTGTTTGGGACAAGCATATATAATTTCATATATTGTATCCCAATGCAAATATATACTTTTTTCAACTGGGGAAAAGACAAGAATGGTAAAAATAAATTGAAGATATCTAGATATGCTGATATGCAGAGACTAGTTATATGGCTAATAATATTAGTAGTCGTATCTGTGTACAATGTAGTTGCAACAAGGATTGGTGTACAATTTGCGTTGGTTGATGGCCTTTCTATAATCCTAGGTATAGCGGGACTATACATGACATCTAAAAAGAAAGTAGAACAATGGCATATGTTTATAGTATCTAACGTTGCTATGATTGCTCTTTGGGGTATAAAATGCGTACAGGACATATCCAATATTTCTATGCTTGTTATGTGGGTTATATATTTAATAAATAACATTTATGGACTGTGTGAATGGAACAAAAAGTTTAAGAAAAATATAGAAAAAAAGAATGAAAATAACGGCTAAAATAGAGCCGTTTTTCTTGACTTTACATATACATAATAGTATAATATTAAAAGATTTGTGTGTCGCAAGATATACGTTTTTGTGCGGTTGTTTTAAAGTTTGAAAAATGAATTCGGAAATTAAAATTTAATAGAGTTTAATAACAAAAAGAAAGGATGAGATAAATGGAAAAAAATAAACAAGGAATTTACGAAGAAGGTAAATTTTTAGATAAAGAATTAAAAAGAAAATTAGAAAAAACAGATAATATTGCAATAGATAGCGTAAGTATAGCAAAAACAGAAGAAAAAACAGCTAGAAGAAGATTAAATAACTTAAACAAAAAAGAACAACAACCACATATGATAAAGAACGGTACAAAAGATAGTATATTTGAAAAAGATAAACTTAAAATAATTCCTCTAGGTGGGCTTCAAGAAGTAGGAAAAAACATTACAGTATTTGAATATGGTAAGGATATTATAATTGTTGACTGCGGTCTTGGTTTTCCGGAAGATGACATGCTAGGAGTTGATTTAGTAATACCAGATACAACTTACCTAGAGAAAAACATTACAAAGGTTAAAGGATTGTTTATAACTCATGGCCACGAAGATCACATTGGAGCAATTCCATATTTCTTAAAGAAAATGAACGTTCCAATATTTGCAACAAAACTTACAGCGGGTTTAATTACAGCAAAACTTGAAGAACATGGATTGGATAAAATCGCTAAAATAAAAATAGTAGAACCTAGACAAACAGTTGTGGCTGGTAAATTTAGAGTGGAATTTATACGTACAACTCACTCTATAGCAGACTCAGTAGCATTTGCAATTACTACACCAGTTGGTACAGTAGTTCACACAGGAGATTTTAAAGTAGACTATACTCCAATAGATGGTCAAGTTATGGATTTTGCAAGATTTGCAGAATTAGGAACAAAAGGAGTAACGCTTCTTATGTCAGACTCTACAAACGTAGAAAGACCTGGTTACACGATGTCTGAAAGAAGTGTTGGTGCTGAGTTTGATAAAATATTTATGAATTCAAACAAGAGAATTATTGTTGCAACATTTGCATCTAATATTCACAGAATGCAACAAATTGTAACATCTGCTGCTAAATTTGGTAGAAAAGTAGCGATAGTAGGGCGCAGTATGATACGTGTTATGGGGGTTGCAAAAGAACTAGGATACCTAACAGCTCCAGAAGGTACGTTTATTGAAATAGATAAGATAGGATTATATAATCCAGAGCAACTTGTAATAATTACAACAGGTTCTCAAGGAGAATCTATGTCGGGCTTAGCAAGAATGTCACAAGGGGAACACAAAAAAGTTACTATTACAGACAAAGATTTAGTAATATTCTCTTCATCATCTATACCAGGAAATGAAAAATCTATTGGTAAAGTAATAGATGAACTACAAAAAATAGGAGCTGAAGTAATATATAATCAACTAGCAGATGTACACGTTTCCGGACACGCTTGTCAAGAAGAATTAAAGTTGATGCTAATGCTTACAAAACCAAAATACTTTATGCCAGTTCATGGTGAATATAGATTTTTAAGACACCATAAAGAACTTGCAAAACAAATTGGCATGAAATCAGACGATATATTCGTATCACAAAATGGTAGAATACTTGAAATTGATGAAAAAGGTGCAAGACTTGGAGCACAAGTTCCATCTGGAATAGTACTTGTAGACGGACTTGGAGTTGGAGATGTTGGAAACATAGTTTTAAGAGACAGACAAATGCTTTCTGAAAATGGTATGATACTTGTAGTATTTTCTTTGGAAAGTGGTACAGGCGCGCTTGTGGGTGGGCCAGACATAATTACAAGAGGATTTGTATATGTACGTGAATCTGAAGACCTTGTAGATGAAATAAGAGAGTTTGCCAAAGAGCAAATACAAAAACTTGTGAAATCTCATGTGACAGAATGGTCAGCAATAAAATCTGGTTTAAGGCAAGAGCTTTGTGATTTCGTATACAAGAAAACAAAACGTAATCCAATGATACTTCCAATTATAACTGAAGTAAAAATGAATAAGTAAAGGTAAAAATATAACAATATAGATTTAAAAGGAGAATTAAAATGGACAACTTAAAAGAAACACTTGCAAATTTAATATTCCCAAACATAACAGAAACAATAGAAGATTTAGAGAAAAGATTTCCTAAAAGGAATCTAGAAGATGGGGCGGAAGTAACTCGTTTTGCCCCATCTCCAACAGGTTTTTTACACATTGGAGGTTTATTTGGTGCACTAATAGATATGACAGTTGCGAACCAATCTAATGGTAAATTTATGTTTAGAATTGAAGATACCGACCAAAAACGCGAAATAGAAAATGGAACTCGTGATTTAATAAATCAAATGAGAGCATTTAATATAATTAACGATGAGGGGCTAGTATCTGAAACCGAACAAGTAGGAGAATATGGACCATATAAACAAAGCGAAAGAGAACATATATATAAAATATGTGCTAAAGAGCTAGTTAGACGTGGCAGAGCCTATCCTTGTTTTTGTTCAGCAGAGGACTTAAACAAGTTACGTGAGTCTCAAGAAAAGAACAAACAAATACCTGGGTATTATGGAACATATGCAAGATGTAGAAATTATACTACTGAAGAACAAATAGAAAAGATAAAAGCAGGAGTGCCTTATGTTTTAAGATTTAGGTCAGAAGGTAGCCATATGAGAAAAGTTAAGGTACAAGATATTGTACGTGGCAAAATTGAGATGGCTCAAAACGACCAAGATATAGTAATAATTAAATCTGATGGACTTCCAACATACCACTTCGCACATGCAGTAGACGACCACTTTATGAGAACAACTATTGTAATTCGCGGTGAAGAATGGATACCTTCAACAGCACTTCATTTAGACTTATTTGAAGCCTTAGGTTTTGAACAAGTTAGATATGCTCATACTCCAACAATGATGAAAAATGATAATGGTTCTAAGAGAAAATTAAGTAAAAGAAAAGATCCTGAATCTGCAGTAAGCTTCTTCTTGGAAGAAGGATATCCTGTAGATAGTGTGTTAGAATATCTTTTAACTATTATTAACTCAGACTATGAATTATGGAGAAAAGCTAACAAAGATGCTAATTGGAGAGAGTTTAAAGTAAAATTAGATAAGCTTAACAGTTCTGGAGCTCTTTTTGATATGGTAAAACTTACAGACGTATCTAAAGAAGTAATTGCTAGAATGAATACAGAAGAACTTTTAAATAATGTATTAGTTTGGTCAAAACAATATGATAACGAACTATACGAGCTTTTAAATAGCGATTTAGATTATGCTAGAAAAGTTTTAGGTATTGAAAGAGAAAATGTAACCAAGATTAGAAAAGATTTTGCAAAATACAAAGATATATTACCAAACATATTCTATATGTATACGGCCCTATTTAATGAAAATATAACAGAAGGGTATAACTTCGATTTAAAAGAAGGCAAGTTTACTACAGAAGATGTAAAAGTTGTTATAGCAGAATATCTAAAAGTTTATGATGCATCACAAGATAAAGAAACTTGGTTTAACGCTGTAAAAGCTATGGCCGAAACTTTAGGATATTGCGTAAACATGAAAGAATACAAAGCAAATCCAGAAGCTTTCAAAGGAAGCATTGCTGATGTTACTGGCTTTATACGTGTAGCTCTTACAAACAAACAAAATACACCAGACATCTATGCTATTATGCAAGTGTTAGGTGAAAGTGAAACAAGAGAAAGATTAGAAAGAATAATAAAATAATGTTAATTAGTAATAAGAAAGGGAGTAAATACAAATGGAAAATGAAAAGAAAAACTACTCTGAAACACTAAACCTTCCAAAGACAGAATTCCCAATGAGAGGGAATCTACCTGAAAGAGAACCAGCTGTTTTAGAAAAACAAAACGAAGCAAAAGTATATGAAAAATTATTGGAAAAGAATAAAGGAAACAAGTCATTTATATTACATGATGGACCACCATATGCCAACGGTAATATACACTTAGGACATGCCTTTAATAAAATACTAAAAGACATTATTATAAAATATAAAAATATGCAAGGATTCTACGCACCATTTATCCCTGGTTGGGATACACATGGTCTTCCAATAGAGAAGAAAGTAGAACAAGTACTAAAAATAAGCAAAGACATGGTTGGAGTTCCTGAATTTAGAAGAAAATGTAAAGAATATGCTTTAACTCAAGTTGAAACTCAAGAAAAAGGGTTCAAACGTTTAGGAGTTATAGCAGATTACGATAATAAATATGTTACATTTGATCCTGAGTTTGAGGTTGAACAAATAAAAGTATTTGCAGACATGTATAAAAAGGGATATATATATCGCGACCTTAAACCGGTATATTGGTGTGAAGATTGTAGAACAGCTTTGGCTGAAGCGGAAATCGAATACCAAGATGATACCGCTACAAGTATTTTTGTTAAATTCGCAGTTAAACAAGATAATGGCGTATTTAATGGTGTAGTAAACACAAACAAACTATACTTTGTAATATGGACAACAACGCCATGGACAATGCCTGGGAACCAAGCTGTAACTGTAAATCCAGAATTCGATTATGCTATAGTAAATGTTAATGATGAATATTATGTAATAGCTGAAGAAATGATAGAATCTGTAATGAAAGAAGCTGAAATTGCGGAATATACAGTTTTAGATAAAACATTTAAAGGAGCAGCTCTTGAAAACATACTATTGCAGCATCCAATGCTAGATAAAACTTCACGTGTAATATTAGGTTCAGATAACGACCTTCTTGTTACACTTGATGCTGGTACGGGACTTGTACATACAGCTCCAGGCCACGGACATGAAGACTATCTTGCGTGTAAACGTTATGGCGATATAGAAGTTATATGTCCAGTTGATGAAAAGGGATATATGACAGCTGAAGCTGGCGAACTTGAAGGTATGAAGTATACTGAAGCAAATAAAAAAGTAATAGAAGTTTTAGCTACAACAGGCGCTCTACTTGCAAGCAAAGAATTAACTCACCCATATCCACACTGTTGGAGATGCCACAAACCAGTTATATATAGAGCGACAACACAATGGTTTGCTTCTGTTAAGAAATTTAGAGACGAAGCGCTAGCGGCTATTAGAACAATTAAATGGTATCCAACTTGGGGAGAAGATAGAATGTACAATATGCTTAAAGATAGAAGCGATTGGTGTATATCTCGTCAAAGAGTTTGGGGTGTTCCAATTCCAATATTCTATTGTGCAGACTGTGGCAAAGAATTAATAAATGATGAAACAATAACAAGACTAAATGAAATATTTAAAGAAACTGGCACAAATGCTTGGTATGAACTATCTCCTGAAGAACTACTTAAAGGCTATGACTTTAAGTGTGAATGCGGATGCGATAAGTTAGTGAAAGAAACAGACATAATGGACGTTTGGTTTGATTCTGGTTCAAGTCACTTTGCAGTTTTAAATACAGAAAAGTATGGCTTATCTTGGCCAGCAGACCTATACCTAGAAGGTAACGACCAATATAGAGGATGGTTCCAATCATCTCTGCTCACATCTGTTGCAGTTAAAGGTGTAGCTCCATACAAAGAAAATGTTACACACGGTTTCTTAATAGACGAAGATAAGAGAAAAATGTCTAAGAGCTTAGGAAACGGTGTAGATCCACTTGGTGTTTGTGATAAATATGGTGCAGACATTCTAAGACTATGGACAGTATCTTCAGATTACCACGCTGACGTTAAAGTTTCTGATGATATTATAAAAGGAATAGCTGAAGTATATAAAAAGATAAGAAATACAGCAAGATTTATGCTAGGAAATATGTCAGACTTTAATCCGAGTGCAGAATATGTAGATTACGAACAACGTGATGAACTAGATAAATACATTATGTTAAAACTAAATACACTTGTAAGTGATTGTATAGCATCATACGATAAATATGAATTTCATGGAGTATTTAATAGTATACACAGATTCTGTACAGCAGAATTAAGTTCGAGATACTTAGATGTTGTAAAAGATAGATTGTATACATTAAATGCCAAAGACAAACTTCGTCTAAGCATTCAATCTACAATGTATGACGTGCTAAAAGCAATGGTAAGCTTGCTTGCACCAATCCTTACATTTACCGCAGAAGAAATATACAGCTTTATGAATCTTAAAGATGAAGATAAGTTTGATTCTGTATTATTACTTCCTATGGCTAAATCAAATGATGTATATAATAACACAGAACTTGCTACAAAATGGGATGCAATATATGAATTAAGAGATGAAGCTTTGGGAGCATTAGAGCAAGCAAGAGCAGAAAAAACGATAGGTCACCCACTAGATGCTTGCGTTACAATTTATGATAATGAACAAAAAGCGGACTATTTAAACGAAATAAGAGAAGTACTAGAAATGGTTCTTATAGTATCTAAAGTAGATATAAAAATAGGCGAAAGACGCATAGAAGTTTCTAAAGCAAAAGGCACAAAATGTGAGAGATGCTGGAAATACAATGAACATGTTGGAGAACATGCGGAACATTCTACAATATGTCCAAGATGTATAGATGCAATCACAAAATAACAATACTTTGAGTACAATATATATAAAGGATTAATAGGTGAAAAGTTAATGGACAAAATTATATATGTAGACCATAGTGCTACAACATATGTAAAAAAAGAAGTATTAGATGAAATGTTACCATACTTTACAGAGAAGTATGGTAATGCTTCATCACCGTATAAAATGGGACAGATTTCAAGAGACGCTGTAGATAAAGCGCGTGAGCAAGTAGCAAGTGCAATAGGTGCCAAATTTGACGAGATATATTTTACAGCTGGTGGAAGCGAATCAGATAATATGATAATACGTGGAATTGCTTATGCAAACAAAGGTAAAGGCAACCACATAATTACATCTAAAATTGAGCATCCGGCCGTTCTCGAAACATGTAAGGCTTTAGAAAAAGAGGGCTTTGAAGTAACGTATCTAGCAACTGATGAAGAGGGCGTAATAACTGCAGATAGTGTAAGAAACGCTATAAAAGACACAACTATTCTTGTATCAATAATGTTTGCAAACAATGAAATAGGAACTGTGCAGCCTATAGAAGAAATAGGGAAGGTTACAAGATTTAAAGGGGTATATTTCCATACTGATGCGGTTCAAGCGATTGGTAATATTGCTATAGACGTGGAAAAAATGGGAATAGACGCACTTTCGATGTCTGCGCATAAATTTTATGGGCCAAAAGGAATAGGTGCTGCTTACATTAAAAGAGGTGTAAAATTTAACCCAATTGTAACAGGTGGACACCAAGAAAAAGGTAAACGTGCGGGAACAGAAAATGTGCCTGCTATAGTAGGTATGGGAAAAGCAATAGAGCTTGCATATGCTAATTTAGACGAGTATAATAATAAGCTTATAAAGCTTAGAAACTATACTATTGAAAGAATTTTAAAAGAGATACCTTATGTTAAATTGAATGGGCATAAAGAAAACAGACTCCCTGGAAATGTTAACGTGTCATTTAAAGGTATAGAAGGCGAGTCAATGTTACTTCTTTTAGACATGAAGGGAATTCAGGCATCAAGTGGAAGTGCTTGTACGTCGGGCTCTCTTGATCCATCTCATGTACTACTTGCTATCGGTTTGAAACATGAAATAGCTCATGGCTCTTTAAGAATTTCCTACGGTGAGGTGAACACAATAGAAGATGCAGAATTTATTGTAGACTCTCTAAAAGAAATAGTAGAAAGATTAAGAGAAATGTCTCCATTAGAGGCAGATAAACTGTAAATTAGTTGAAAATAATCCGTGTGTATGGTATAATATACTCGGATTATTTTTTAACCCTATAATAATTTATGAGGTGTGATTGTTATGAAATCTAGAAAATTTTTAAAAAAGTACGCGATGGCTATGGTTATATTTATTACAATCATAGCAACAGCCTTATCCGCGCTATTTATCTTCTTAGATTCTTCAAGAAGCATAGACGATCAAATCAACAATTTATATGAAAAAGATAAGTTAGTGCAACAAAGCTTTGCGAATGCATACGAGCTAAACGGAGTGACTTGCTACATTAATGAAAGCGATGTTGTTGTCGTGTTCGAGAGCGCGGATTGTTCTTTAAAGACAATATATAACAAACAGGGAGAGGTATTAACGAAAGAATTTGAAGATTCAAGGTTGGGAACGAATTTAGGCGCGGCGATAGCTCTCTTGGTATCAATAGCTTTTGTAACGGCTGGTTGGTCGTTTATTCTGCTTGGTGCACTGGATATTGCATTATCTAAACTGGAGAAGGAAAAGCAGGCTAAAACAGAAGCAAAAAGTCAAACTCAAGAGCAAGATGAATAATAAACATATAAAACCAAGACGTACTGTCTTGGTTTTATGTATACATTTAAGCTTGTGCTTGACATTATGTAAACAATGTTGTATAATAATTAAAGACTGTTTAATATATCCTTAATAATAATTTATAAGGAGATGAGAAAATTAGTACTGTTTTATTGCTAGATGTATAGGCAATGTATGCAGTTGTTAACGATAGCGTTAAGGTATGTTATAATAGTTTAATATATATTTTAAAGGGGATAGATTCTATGGAGAAGTATAAGAACTATTTAGGTGAAAAAGGTCATGACTGGCTAATCGCCATTGGCCTATGTTGCGCACTACTTGCACTACTGTTTGTCATTGTTGATATGCAAGTTCCAATAGATGCGGCTGAACTACAAAAGCATTATGAACAATTAGAAATGGTGAAAGAGGATACTAGCAGTATCTACCTGCTAGAAGACGCAACAATAAAGCTCGAAGATTCAGGAATGACGGTTGAAATAAAGGGCGAACGGCATATTTTAGAAGCATTCTTTGATGAGAATAATGAGTTTATTAATGCTATAATAAGAGATAATCGAATTGGCTCTAGTATAACATTTACATTAATCTTCGTTTTATTTGGTTTTTCAATTGGTTACATGTCATCTTGTATATTATTATTAATACTGCTTACACCGGTTATGGTATACGAATTAATAAAGTACATTAAGAAAAAAATTACATCTAAAAAAGACAATAAAAAATTATAATAATTTTAATTTTGAATATTCAAAGGCACGGTTTTTCCGTGCCTTTTTAGAACGCAAAAATTGGTAAAAAGTAGAAACAAAATATTAACCAAATAAAGTGCAAATAATACTCTAAAAGCCTTGAAAATATTATGTGTTTAGTATATAATCCAAATGAATGATTAAGAGGTGAAAATATGCAAGATTTCTTATTTGAAATGGACTACGAATTAAAGAATTCTTTTAGAATAATTAAAGCCACTTATGACTTGCTTAATATGAATAGTGATTTAAAAATCCCTTCACATTCTGCTGGTCAATGGCTATTAGATAACATGTATATTATAGAACAAGAATATAATATAGCAAAAAACGCATTGCGTTTTGAAATTAAGGTTGGCATGCCTACAGTAAAACCGGCGGACAACAAACACTCTTTAAGGATCATGTTTATGGCCGATGAGATAGTAAGTCGCAACAATGGAATTGTGGACGATGGAATCGTAAGTAACTACGTTAGAGAGTTTCAAAAAAACACTTATGTAACATTTGAAGAATTGTCAGTCCTTCCAATAATGATTAGAGTTGCTCTTATAAAATATATAAAGAGGATATGTGTTAATATATTTAATGCTGAGATGCAAAAGCTTAAAGTGGAAAAAAGACTTAACAAAGCTATTTCTAGATATGCCGACAAAATAACTACCAAATCGTTAAAGAGTATAAGAAATATTAAAAACGAACTTACTGTAAATACAGGTGTAAAAACTAGCAATACAGCGTATGTAGAATATATGGCATATAGACTAAAAGACTTGGGATCTAGAGGTGAAGAGTTTTTTGAAGAGTTTAAAGAAGAAACAACTAAAACTGGTTTCACAATAGATGAAGCAATAGAAAAAGAACACGATGAAATAGCAAAAACTACAAGCCTTATATCTAACTCTATTATGTCTATGAAAACAGTTGCATCAACTAACTGGGGTGATGTAATAGTTAATGTAAACAGAATAGATGAAATATTAAAAGAAGATTATACAAAAGAGTATATAAAGTGTGATCATAAGACAAAAGCAAGATATAGACATACAATAATAAAACTTGCTAAGAAATATAAGGTTTCTGAAATGTATGTTGCTAAGAAGGCAGTAGAATGCTCATACAAATACGAAAAACACGTGGGGCATTTTTTGATTGGTGAAGACAAGGTACTTTTAATTAAAATGATGAAGAGAAGTACTTTCGGAATAACATTCAATAACTATATTTTTAGACCTATAAAAGCATATATATATATATTATCCATACTTGCTATAGCCACAATATTTACAGCATTTGTAGATAGAGTGTTTATAGGAAACTTTAGTATATTGTACAGAGTCATAATAGATATTGTTCTATTTGCATATGGAATGGAAATTGCAGATAAAACTATAGCATATTTTGTTGGAAAGTTGGTTAGACCAGAACCACTTCCTAGATTTAACTTTGCAAAGACTATAGACAAAGAGACAAGTACCATGATAGCAATGCCTACAGTGATTAATTCTACAGAAAAATTAGATAAGATGATAAGAAAGATGGAAGTAACATATCTTGCCAACCGTTCACAAAACATGTATTATATGTTGCTTGGCGACTGTACATCGAGTGATAAGGAATATATCGACCTAGACTACAAGGTGGTAAAACATGGTAAAAAATTAATAGATGAACTAAATGCAAAATATCCATCAGAGCCAAAATTGTTTAACTTTTTATACAGAAAAAGAGTGTATTCGGAATCTGAAGGTTGCTATATGGGTTGGGAGAGAAAACGTGGTGCTTTAACAGAGTTAAACTCACTTCTTTTAAATAAACTTTCGGATGGCCAAATAGCAAATAGTATGTACTTGGCACACAGAGAAATTCCTGAAGTTAAATACATGATAACTATAGACGAGGATACATCGCTTTCTCTTAATTCAGCAAAAGAGTTAGTTGCAATTATATCACATCCGCTAAATAAACCAGTACTTTCTAAAAATGGAAAGACAGTAAAATCTGGTTATGGACTAATACAACCAGCAGTGGGATTAGATATAGAATCTGCAAACAATAGCATATTCTCAAAAGTATTCGGCGGATTCGGCGGATTAGACATATATACAAATGCAATATCTAATGTATATCAAGATCTGTTTAAAGAGGCCATCTATACAGGTAAAGGTATTTATGATATAGAACTTTTTGATAAGTTAATAGGAGATAAAGTGCCTGAAAATCTAATATTAAGTCACGACCTTTTAGAAGGCAGTTTTATGAGAACGGGACTTGCATCTGATGTAGAAGTACAAGATGGCTTCCCATCAAACTTTATTGCATATATGAAAAGAAATCACAGATGGTTTAGAGGTGATATGCAGATAATATCTTGGTTGTTTAGACCAAAGAGTGGACTAAATTTATTATCTCGTTGGAAAATTTTTGACAACCTAAGAAGAGAAGCATTGGACATTCTTTCAATGTTACTTTTAATAGTATCAATATTTATACCGGGAAACAGCTTCACTTATTCGGTAATCGTTACATTTACAGTAATGAACTTTGGATATTTGTTATCAGTACTTGACCAATTAGTTTTTGGGAGAAATGCTGAAAGAAAACAAAAACAATATATACCAGTGATTTATGGGCTTAGAGCCAATCTTTTAAAAATGGTATTTAATATAATTACTTTACCATATAAAGCTTGGACTACATTAAATGCATTCTGCACGTCATTATATAGAATGTTTATATCAAAGAAAAAACTTCTTGAATGGGCGACAGCTGAAACTATTGAAAAAGGCGCAAAAGAAAAATTGCCATATGTATATAAAAATATGATGCCAAACCTTTTATACGCAGCTTTACTTATTGTTATGGTAGCACTAAACGATTTTTCTTACGGCAAGCAAATATTCACTTTAATATTTACAGGATTTATATTGATAGCCCCTTATGCAGCATATATAATGAGCAAAAAAGTAATATTTGAATCTACCGGAAAGTTAGATAACAAGGAAAGACAAGACATATTAGAAATAGGAAAGAGGACTTGGAAGTTTTTTGATAGCACAATGAATGAAGCAAGTAATTTCTTGCCGCCAGATAACTATCAAGAAAATAGACGTCCAAAAGTTGTTGGTAGAACATCATCAACAAATATAGGTTATGGAATAATGGCAATAATTAATGCATACGACCTTGAATATATTGCTTTAGAAGAAGCTGTAAATAAAATGCATAACATACTGAGTACTATACAAAAGCTGCCAAAATGGAACGGTCATTTGTATAACTGGTATAATACAAGAACCTTAGAGCCATTAAGACCAAGATTTATATCTACAGTAGATAGTGGAAACTTTATTGCTAGTATTTACGTGGCAGAAATATTCTTAAAGAAATTATCTAAATCTAAGATAGTTATAGAAAAACTACATGCACAAGTTAATGAAATGTTAGGCATATGTAGAGACGTTATAAATGAAGTTGACTTTACAAAACTATATGCTAAATCCAGAAATATATTCTCCATAGGATATGATCTTGAAGGAAATAAATTGGTAGACAGTTATTATGATATGCTAATGTCTGAATCAAGACTTACGAGTATGATAGCAATAGCAACGTCTCAAATAACTTCAAAACACTGGTTTGCGCTAGCGCGTAATCTAGTTAAAGCGAATGGTTCAAAAGGACTTATATCATGGAGCGGAACATGTTTTGAGTACTTTATGCCAAACCTATTTACTAAAACATATAAATATACGCTAGTCGATGAAGCATTAAGCTTTGCATTAGATAGTCAAATGAATTATGCAAGAGCGGTGGGAGTGCCTTGGGGTGTATCTGAATCTGCTTTTGCTGTTCAAGATAACGAGCAAAATTATCAATATAAAGCGTTTGGAATACCTTGGTTGGGGCTTAAGAGGGGCTTAAATGATAATATGGTTGTATCTCCTTATTCGTCTCTTATGTGTTTACAATATGCTCCTAAGAAAGTTTATAATAATATAAAAACGTTGAGGAAGTATAACTCATATTCTAATTTTGGATTTTACGAAGCGGTAGACTTTACTAAAACTCATATTGGTAAAAACAAAAAATATGAAGTTGTAAAAACATATATGGCGCATCATCAGGGCATGATATTAACAGCAATAAACAATTACATAAATGATGGAATTATACAAAATAGATTCCACGAAAATCCAAGTATTGATGCGGCTGAGATCCTTTTAAAAGAAAGAATACCACTTGCTGTTCCTATAAAAGAAAATATACATTCTAGGTATAACAAATTTGTTCAAACAGCAAAAGAGGAGTTTACAAGCCACATATCATATGAAGATTATGCTAAGTTTAAAAATAGACTTATGCCAATGATAAACATTCATACAAACGGCAAAATCACTACTATGCTTACAGATGATGGTTCAAACTTTATGTACTATAAAAATTATGCAATTACAAAAAATAGATATGTAAAGGATATTACTCTTGGAAATCAAGTAATATTTACAGACAAATCAACAGGAATGATTTGGTCTGGAACATATGCTCCAAATTATAAAGAACCAGATAGCTATTCATTAGCATACTCACTTGCTGCTAGCGAATATAGAAGAAAAGATGGAGATATAGAAACAATAACAAATATTTCTATAGCACCTAAATATAATATGGAAATACGCAAGTACACATTATATAACGCCTCACAAGAGAGAAAAGAAATAGTAATTAATACCGAGTTGGAACTTGCAATGACAGAGGAAAAAGCTAATATTATTCATCCAGCATTTAACAGCCTTTTAATAGAGGAAGACTATGATGAACATTTAGGAGCTCTCATTGCTAAAAAACGTTCTAGAAATAATGATGAAGAAGAATTTTATGTGTTTGCCAAATTGGTAGGAATAGATTTCGAGTACGAAATGGAAACAGAAAAATCTAAACTTGTATCTAATGGCGGCAAAACGGCTTATGATGGAGAATTTGTAAAATACCCATTATGGCCAGTAATGTCATATAGGGCAAGGATATTGTTAGAACCCGGCGAAACACAAACATTCTATTATTTAACAGGCGCAGCAGATACGAAATATAATATTTCTCATACAATTGTAAATGCGGATTATGATTCGCTAGAAAAAGAAGCTATGTTTGCTGCTCAAAAAGAAAATGTTAATGCAAAATATCTTAAATTAAAACCGGGTAAGGCGGAAGCATATAATAGTATTATTGCTAAATTGATGTTTGGTTCAGACAAGAATATGGATAAAAGCGCTTTTTGGAATGCATCATTTAGTCAATCAATGCTTTGGAAATATGGCATTTCTGGTGATATACCAATTATGACAGTAAAAATAGGAAGACTTGAAGATTCTGCAATAGTAGATGAAATAATATCATTTATGGATTATGCAAAATATAGAAAAGTAGATGTGGATATAGTACTACTTGTAGATGAAGAACTATATAGTGGTGAACCTATAAAAACACATATTGAAGATATTCTTAAGAAAGTTGTATATATGTCATATACAAAAGGAAATATATATATAGTTAATTTAAATAATATACCAGAGGATGAAAGAGGTTTGTTTGATTTGGTTGGCAAACACGTAATTAAAGATATTGAAGAGTTTATGCCAAAGATAAACAAGGAAGTAAACACATGGGATGAGGTGAAAGCGGATGAATAAAACATATAAAGCTTTTAACGGATATGGCGGATTTAATAAAACAGGAGATGAGTATGAGATTTTGAACACTCATACTCCGCTTCCTTGGTGTAACGTTCTAACAAACGAAAGATTTGGAACACTAATTTCCACTTATGGAACAGTATATTCTTTTTATAAAAATGCAGGAGAGTTTAAACTTACACATTGGTGTAATGATTGGGCTGATTTTGTTCCAGGAGAGCATTTTAAAGGCGTTTTTGATAACGCGTACAACTTAACCTATGGTTTTGGCTATGTTAAGGTAAAAGGTGAATTTGGTAACATAGAAAGAAATATGGATGTATTTGTTCCTATGGATGATGATGTTAAAATTCACTACATAACACTTACTAATAATAGACCTCTAGATAAAGAAATTGTTATAGAGTATCGACCAGATATGGTAATGGGAGTGGCTAAAGAAGTTTCTAGTAGTTATGTACTATGCAAGTGTGAAAATGACATGTTGTATTTTAAAAATCCATACAATGAATTTTTTAGCAATGTGATATCCTATGCTAAGGCAATTTTATTAAACGATTCAGAAGGTTCCATCGAATATGATGAAGACGAAAAAGTAATACGTGTTAAGTGCATGGTAAAAAAGGACCACCAAGCGACGATAGCAATTTTATTTGGCGCAACTGACCAAGGCCTAGAGGTAATAGAAAATGTTATAAATAAATATAACGATGAAAAGAACATATTTAGTGAATATGAAAACACTAAAATGTATTGGAGAAATAAAGTAGTTCGTAATTTTAGTACTGGAAATGAATATGTAGATATAATGGCAAATGGTTGGCTTATGTACCAAGCTATCGCATCAAGATTGTTTGCAAGAACAGGCTTATATCAAGCTGGTGGCGCGTTTGGTTATAGAGACCAACTGCAAGATTCACTTGCATTAATTTCATCATGGCCTCAAAGGACAAGAGCTCAGATCTTAAAACATGCTGCCAAACAATTCGAACAAGGTGATGTTCTTCATTGGTGGCACGAACATAATTCTAGAGGCATAAGAACGCGTTTTAGTGACGATTATCTATGGTTACCTTACGTATTAAGCGAGTATATATTAAAAACCGGGGACGAATCAATATTAAAAGAAAAAGCTCCTTTCCTTGAGGATAAGCCGCTAGGAGATAGGGATGAACTTTATGATTATTTTGCTCCTACAGAAAACTCGGCAAGTATTTATGACCATGCGCTTATTGCTATTAAATATGGGCTATCTAGAAAAGGTAGACATGGACTTTTATCTATAGGTGATGGCGATTGGAATGACGGATTTAGTAATATCAAAGGTGAATCAGTATGGCTTACATTCTTTATGATGGATATACTGGATAGATTTATAAAAATAGCAGATTTAAAAATGGATGAAGTAAACAAAATGAGATTCATGAGCGAAAGACACGTTTTAAAACACGCCATATTTGCTTCTGCTTGGACAGGAGATTACTTTGCTAGGGCGTTTTTCCCAGATGGAACACCTCTCGGAACCCCTGACAGTGAACAGTGTAAGATTGACTTAATATCTCAAGCTTGGGCGGCAATAGCTTTAAAGGATTATATAGATACAAAAGACGAAATAAAATCTAGCCTAGAATCAGCAGAAAAATATTTAGTAGATAGAAAACACAATGTTGTAAAACTATTAAATCCACCTTTTGATAATCCAAAATATAATCCAGGATATATAAAAGCTTATGTTCCTGGGGTAAGAGAAAATGGCGGTCAATATACGCATGGCGCTATATGGCTTGCAAAAGCATATTTCGAAATAGGGGAGCCCGAAAAAGCTTTAGATATATTACACATTTTAAATCCAATAAATCACAGTGATAGTAAAGATAAAGCTGACATATATATGGTTGAGCCTTACGTTGTAGCGGCAGATGTTTATGCCAATGAAAATCATATAGGACGTGGTGGTTGGACTTGGTATACTGGTTCGGCGGCTTGGATGTATAAGGTTGTTGAAGACAATTTTAGTCAAAGTGGAAACACAAAAAAAGCAACAAAAGTTAATGCCGTTCCTGTAAAGAAACCAAGGATAACAACTAGAAAAAAGAAAGAAGAATAATGTTTAATAAAGGATAGATAAACTTACTGTTAATCTATCCTTTAAACTGTTGAATTTACATAATGTTTGTGATATAATATATTTGCTGAAAATAAACACATTACTAACTATGCAATGGGGGAATACATTATGTTTAAAACTATATATACATATAAAGTCGCCACTTTACCTGTACCTGCGTTATTTATTAGCGCATTTAGCAAAGTTCCACGGTCACTCATATCACAAACAGAACAAAGTGTTCTGGTGGATATTGTAGAATTGATAGAAAAGGCACAAGAGAAATATAAAGCCAAATTAATCATGAATGAGCCAACTAAAGACACTCATAATATGGACTTCAGTTCTATAAAAAATGCAGTAGCAGTATATTGTTCCTTGAGATTCGAAAGTCTTTTAGACATGAAAGATTTTCTAACAGAAGCTGGCGTCATAAGCGAATAAGTATTACGCAACAAAATAATATAGTAGTGCAATAATCAGTAAAAAATATCTGTCCACTGAATGGGCAGATATTTTTATATAAAAACACAAAATAAAACACAATTAAACATTAGGTTTGTCTTGTATTCTTGGGAATTTGTGGTATAATAAAATAGCAAAACAAATTGAAAGGAAGTATAAGAAATGAGTGTAAAAATAACAAAATTAGAAGGTTCAAAAATTAAACTTGAATTTAACGTAGAAAAAGAAAAATTTAATGAAGCTTTAGAGGAAGCTTTTAGAAAAAATGCTAGCAAAATTAAAATGCCTGGCTTTAGAAATGGTAAAGTTCCAAGAAATGTTATAGAAAAAACATATGGTGAAGGTGTATTCTATGATGAAGCATTTAACATTGTTGCAGAAAAAGAATATGCTGCTGCTGTAGAAGAAAATGAACTAGAAGTAGTATCACGTCCAGAAGTAGATATTCAAGAAATTGGTAAAGACAAAGATTTAGTATTTAGTATAGAAGTATATACTAAGCCAGAAGCTACTTTAAAACAATATAAAGGTTTAGAAATAGAAAAAGTAAATACAGAAGTAACTGCTGATGATGTTAGAGTAGAATTAGACAATATAAGAGCAAGAAACGCAAGAGTAACTGTTAAAGAAGAGGGTTGCGTAGAAAATGGAGACATCGCAAACATAGACTTCGAAGGTTTCTTAGATGGAGTTGCTTTCGATGGTGGAAAAGCAGAAAAATATGACCTTGAAATTGGTTCTGGCTCATTTATTCCTGGTTTTGAAGAACAACTTGTAGGAATGAAGGTTGGCGAGTCAAAAGATATAACAACGACATTCCCAGAAAACTATGGAAATGCTGACCTTGCAGGAAAAGAAACAATATTTAAAATTAAAGTTCATGAAATAAAGAAAAAAGAATTACCTGAGCTTGATGATGAATTTGCAAAAGACGTTTCAGAGTTTGATACTTTAGAAGAATATACTAAATCAGTAAAAGAGAGATTAGAAAAATCTAAAGAAACAACTGCTAAAGCTGAAAGAGAAACAAAAGCTGTTGATGCTTTATGCGAAAACGTAGAAGTTGAAATTCCTGAACCAATGGTACACGGACAAATTCACCAAATGATTCATGAGTTTGAACAAAATTTGGCTTACCAAGGAATGACATTAGAACAATACAAACAAATCCTAAATATTGACGATAAAGCTTTACACGAGCAATTTGAAGCTAGTGCAGTTAAAGATATTAAATTAAAACTTGCATTAGAACAAGTTCTTAAAGCTGAAAATATAGAAGTAACTATGGATGAAATAAACGCAAGAATAGATGAACTTGCAACAACTTACGGAAACGATGCAGAACCGCTTAAAAAGAATCCAAACGTTATAAATTATATGACTGAAAAATTAAGACAAGAAAAAGCAATTGAAGTTGTAGTATCAAATGTTGTGGAAAAATAATTTTTTTGGAGGTTGTTATATGAAAAACAGTTTAGTACCTATGGTTGTTGAACAAACAAGCAAAGGTGAAAGATCTTATGATATATATTCTAGACTTTTAAAAGAAAGAATTATATTCTTAAGTGAAGAAGTAAATGATGTTTCAGCATCTTTAGTTGTAGCTCAATTATTATTCTTAGACGCAGAAGACCCAGGTAAAGATATACATCTATATATAAATAGTCCTGGTGGTAGCGTTACAGCTGGTATGGCTATATACGATACAATTCAATACATCAAATCTGATGTTTGTACAATATGTATTGGCATGGCAGCAAGTATGGGTGCATTTCTTCTTGCAGCAGGTACAAAAGGTAAAAGATATGCATTACCTAACAGTACAATTATGATACACCAACCTTTAGGTGGTGTTCAAGGTCAAGCTAGTGATATCAAAATTCACACAGAATATCTTTTAAAAGTAAAAGAAAAACTTAACAAAATTTTAAGTGAAAATACTGGCAAACCATTAGAACAAGTTGAAAAAGATACAGATAGAGATAACTTCTTATCTAGCCTAGAAGCTAAAGAATATGGCTTAATAGATGAAGTTATGAATAGTATAAACGAGTTATAAGGAGAGTAACATGGCTAAAAGAACAACAAATGATGATTATGATATATTTTGTTCGTTTTGTGGCAGATACAAAGATGAGGTCGGCAAATTAATTGCCGGCCCTAATGGCATATTTATATGTGAAGACTGTATAGATATCTGTAACAAAATAATACTAGAAGACCTTATAGAAGAGGAAGACCTAGAAAACATTCTAATGGAAGAAGAAAATGCCGGTAAAAAGAAAGCAAAGGCAAATAAAGAGCTTATTGAAAATACAGAACTACCTACTCCAGACCAAATAAGAAAAATTTTAGATGAATATGTAATTGGTCAAGATGACGCTAAAAGAGTACTTGCGGTTGCTGTATATAACCATTACAAACGTATTAGAAATCTAGACAAAATAGATGATGTAGAAATACAAAAAAGTAATATTCTTATGATGGGACCTACTGGTTGTGGTAAAACACTTATGGCTCAAACACTGGCTAAAGTATTACGTGTTCCATTTGCAATAGCTGATGCAACAACTCTTACTGAAGCTGGTTATGTAGGTGAAGATGTAGAAAACATCCTATTAAGACTTATCCAAGCGGCAGATTACGATATATCTAAAGCTGAAAAAGGAATTATATATATAGATGAATTAGATAAGATTACTAGAAAATCTGAAAATCCATCTATAACAAGAGATGTTAGCGGCGAGGGTGTTCAACAAGCACTTCTAAAAATAATAGAAGGAACGGTCGCAAATGTGCCTCCACAGGGTGGTAGGAAACATCCTCAACAAGAATATTTAAAAATAGATACAAGTAATATTCTATTTATCTGTGGTGGTGCTTTTGAAGGCTTAGACAAAATTATAGAAAATAGAATAGGAGAGAAATCTATTGGCTTTGGTGCTAAAATAGAAGAGAAAAAAGATATAGATTACAAAACTATATTTAAAAATGTTCTTCCAAACGATATTATTAAATTTGGATTAATACCAGAACTTGTAGGACGTTTACCAATAATAACAACACTAGGTCAATTAGACGATAAAGCTTTAATAGATATTGTTACAAAACCCAAGAATGCTTTAATTAAGCAATATAAAAAGCTTCTTAAAATGGATAAGGTAGATCTAGAATTTAAGAAAGATGCTATTGAAGAAATAGTAAAACTAGCATTAGAAAGAAAAACTGGTGCAAGAGGCTTAAGAGCAATATTAGAAGAAGTAATGTTAAATCCAATGTATGAAGTACCTTCAAACAAAAACATTAAAAAATGTATAATAACAAGGGAAGTTGTAACTCGTGAAATTGGACCAATATATGAATATAAAGAAGTGTAAAAAGACGGCAAATTAATGCCGTCTTTCAAGTAGTCCGCCGCACATCCCAATTCCTAGCATTGTAATAAGGAGAGAAATCATAAATGACAGTAGCGCAACGAGAAGCCATATGAAACCAATCACAAAATTGTTGGTATAAAAATCATAATCAACTATTTCACTCGTTACAAAAGTACCATCCTGCATATAATACATTTTAAGAGAGAAGCCGTTTTCTTTAAGCTCCACAACAGTTAAATTTTTTTCGGGGTAAATAGAGTAGTTTGGATGTGAATATACTTTTTCAAAGTCTTTTTCATAAATCGCTGATTTGGTTTGTAACGATTCAAAAGTTTCATTTATCTCATTAAGCGCCGGTGCAATAGCAAAATGAGCTAGCAGCCCGAAAATTATTGCACTTAAAAGAGTTAGAATGATTATCAAAGTAATTTTTTTCGTTTTCATAACACAACACAATCTCCTTTAAATTATTTTAGGATTTATTTTGGTAATGTTTAAATTATACCACAGTAACAGCAAAAAAACAAGTGTAGTAAACATAATATCATCCGCTGTGCAAAAGCGAACAAATTTTCGATAAATTTTAAAAATATTGTTGACAAACGAACATTTGTGCTATATAATATTAACAGAACAGAGGTTCGGAGGTAATATTATGAAAAGATATAGATTAAATATGAAAAGAATAATGACAAATATATGCATAATTTTATTGTTTATTATAGTAATGAATTTTATTTCCAATTTCACTTTTGGAAACAAACATATAGATACAAAGTCAGTTACTGTTGCTAGTAACGATACTCTTTGGAAAATAGCTGAAGATGTTTGTAATAACTCTTCTGAAGAATTAAATGTACAGAATATAGTAATTGAAATAAAGAATATAAACAACTTAAAAAGTAGTAACATATATTCAGGACAAATATTAGAAATACCTATATATAATTAGAAATAATATAAAATTACACAGCAACATATAATTGTTGCTGTGTACTATTTATTAAATATTCTTTTTCTTAGTATTTTTATTAGATAAAATTTTACCAACAATACCAATCAAGAGTATACCTAACAGAGAAAGAGAGATTATCCAACCACAGTAGCAAAGTGTCCAAACGCATATCCAACCTACTAATTGTAAATTAGCTGGTATAAGAGGAAGAAAACCTCCTGTACAGAGCAACATAGTTGCTAATATTGCAATAACAATTGAAACAGTGAATGTAATAACTACTCTTTTATCAGTACAGCTAATGTAAAACCGGTCATTTTTCATTTCAAACATCTCCTTAAAATTATTTTAGAGCTAATAATAAAACCACAAATATTATAACATAATACTTGTGATTTTTCAAATTATACTAATTACATCTTATTTAATGGATTGTTATCTATGGCATTTTTAACTTCTTCGCTGTCTATATGAGTATATATTTGCGTAGTAGCTATAGTTTCGTGTCCTAGTACTTGTTGTAACGTTCTAATATCTACGCCACCATATTTGTGCATTAGAGTAGCTGCAGTGTGTCTAAGTTTGTGGGGAGTATACTTTTTAGGGTCAAGACCAGCCTTTACAATATAGTCTTTTACCATTATTTCAATCATTCTAGGACTTATCCTTTTATACTTCCTGCTAATGAAAAGAGCACGTCTATCTTCGCCTTTAACCTTATCTATTGGTCTATCCTTAAGATAATCCTGGATAGCATCTAAGCAGGCTTTATTTAAGTGTACAGAGCGTTCTTTATTACCCTTACCAATAACAGATAAAGTATCTCCTTTAATATGCTCCATATTTATATTTACTAGCTCAGAAAGTCTTAGTCCACAGTTTAGGAATATGGTTAAGATTGCATAGTCTCTTGTTTTGAATTCACCATCAACAGAGTGGAGTAGGGACTTGGCCTCGGTAAGTTCTAAATATTTTGGCAATCTTTTTTCTAATTTTGGCGATTCTAGACCCACACAAGGATTTCTATCAATAATTTTTACAACATTACACAAATAATTAAAAAATGATCTAATTGATGAAATTTTTCTAGCTCTAGAAATTGCTTTAGTATTTTTATCATATAAATATTCATATATATCTGAAACTTCAATTGATTTAAAAAAATTTGCATCTAAATCCGTAATATTTATTTCTTTAAAATTTTCAACTTTAATATTATATTTATCTCGTTTAATAAATTGAAATGCATCACGTAAATCATAATAATATTCTTTAACAGTTGTTTTAGATCTGTTTTTAGTAATTATTAAGTAATTCTTAAGATAATCTTGTAAAATCCTTGGCATATCATCAAATGTCATTTGTTTCATAAAAACCTCCAAAAACCGACGCTCTAAAATCGATTTTAAGACGTTTTTAGAATCGGGGTGGTATCATTTGACGTCCGAAAAAAGGCCTTTAAAATCGAATTTGAGGAAAAGGGCTTAAAATCATAAAATTTTATAAATTGTATATAAAAGTATATACTAAATATAAAATATATAGTAAAATAATATAGTAATGAATGACAACTTATAATAAGTAGAGTGAAATAGAAAGTTAAATAAATATATTTATATATATAAGGTGTCAGACAGCATATAAGCTATGTATACTAATATTATAATAGAAGTGGACTAAATAATCAATAGTTCCTTCTCTAAAATACACAAAATATTTATTTTGCGAAATAAAGCAAGACAAAATAAACGGTTCTTGACCTTCTATGCCTTGCCCTATCTAACTTATATGGATTTCGCTATTTTTTACTTTTTGTAAATTTTGTACTCTTTCCAATTATAAAAATTCCTTTTACAATCTGCTGTTATCTTATTTATGGATAAATTTAAGTCGAAAATATCTTCTTCAAAATTATCAACATCAAAAAACATTTCAACTGGTATTTCTTCCATCTTCTTATAATATAAGGCTCTTCTTGTAAATGCTAACGAATTAATTATAAGACTGGCGTATCTTCTATTCAACTTCAGATATACATACTTATTATTCTTTAGTTTCATTTTTTGTCTCATTTGTTTTTCTATTATATTATTTTTCATTCGATTTCTGATGATATAAGGTACATACATTAAATCACACTCCTTTCAGACGTAAATTTTATCACCTGAATTTTTGTAACCCCTTAAAATCGATTTTAGAGCGTCGTTTTTTATAACTTTTCTAATTAAAATAAATCAAACCCCTACTATATGTAGAGGTTGATTATAAGAGGTTATATATGAAAACTAAAGTTTTCTTTAGTCAGCATTCAATTTTAATATTTCCAAATTCCTAAACCTTCATATCTTGCTTTAATTTGAGCTGCTACAAGTATGTCTAATTTATTTATATTTTGTCTTTCGGTTCTCAATTCTGCAAGGCCTTGTGCAAGTAATGTTTCATTATATAATGTACCATCAACATATAAATATGCGTATGTCTTATTGTTTTCTGTTTTTGCAATATCATAATCTATGGTTACAGTCTTACCTGTTAAATCACTTGCTATAGTTTTAGATAAATTTGGATTTTTGTCGTGTTGCATTATTCCTATGAGATTAATATCATATGTAGTATTATTTGCTGTTACTGTGATTGTTAATCCTTTTGTTTTTGTTACAGTACCTGTTATAGCGTTATCTGTATATACATAAGCATTACTTTCTACTGGTTGCTTAGCGACTGCATTATCATCTTTTAGGCCAATAACTATTCCTGTAATTATTAGTACTAAAGCTATACCAATAATTAATACAGCAGGACCATATTGTTTTATATAAAAACTACGTTTATCTTCATAATACATATATTTTCACCTCTATATATAAATAATGTGCGAAACACTATCCATATACTATGATAACATAAATTTTATGTAAAGTCAATATTATGTTATTAAATTAACGTATAAAAGTGGTTTTACATGTATTTTTGTAATAAACGTAGTATAAATTAGTTTACAATTTATATATCTGCATTATGCCAAACGTTTTGAACGTCGTCATTTGCTTCCATTTTGTCTATAAAATTCTCAAGTTTTGTAGCTTCTTCTTCAGATAATTCCTTCTTTATTGTAGGAACCATTTTTATTTCAGCTTCTATTGCTATGTAGCCTTTAGCTTCAAGGTATTCGCTTATTTTAGCAAAGCTTGTTGGGTCGGCTGTAATTTCAATGCATTCTTCATCGGAAACCATATCTTCAGCTCCTAAATCTAGAACTTCCATCATAAGTTCATCCTCGTCTATATTTGTAGTTTTTTCTAATACAAATACAGATTTCTTATTAAACATGTATCCAACAGAGCCTGTTTGTCCCATGCTACCGCCACTTCTATCAAAGATGCATCTAATATCTGCTGCCGCTCTATTTTTATTATCCGTCATTGCTTCTACTATAACTGCAACTCCACAAGGCCCAAAACCTTCATATGTTATTTCTTCATAGTTTGCATTGCTTCCTTCACCAGATGCTTTTTGAATACATCTATTTATATTATCATTAGGCATATTATTAGCCTTAGCTTTAGCTATAACATCTCTTAATTTTGCGTTATTGACAGGGTCGGGGCCACCTTGTTTTACTGCAACAGTTAGTTCCTTCCCTATTTTTGAATAAATTTGGGCTTTCTTTCCATCTACCGCTTCTTTTCTTCTTTTTATATTTGCCCATTTGCTATGTCCTGACATAATTCCACTCTCCTTTAAAATTTACTTTAATAATTTTACCATAAAATTATATATTTGTGTAGTAGTTATGCTTAAAAATAGCTAAAAGGCAAGCAAATTTTGCTTGCCTTTTATATAATTTTTGTAAATTAAAATCAAAGTTTGGGCCTTATTCCCTGTTTAATACAAGGAACAATTTGTTGTTATTCTTAACAATCTTATATTCTGAACATTTGCCATGAGATGACTGGGATAATTGTATAGTGTCTCCAAAATGCATAAATACTACCGCCTCAGAGACTTCTTTTTTATAGATTGTTTCAGCAGTAGTCACCAATTGCTTGGCACCAGAAACAATTAGAAGGAGTGTATCTTCCACATTCCCGGGCTTATATTCGCCGTTGTTAATATTAATACTGACAGAGCTTCGATTTAGCTTAATGCTGGACATGCCTTGGTTAAAATAGATAAAACTTTTAGCCTTGTCGTTTGCTGAAACACTTATGCTTGTTAATGACCTCTTACCGAACGGTAAGCCGTACCGCATCATAAATCCACTGTTGGATTGCTTTGGTAGTAGCTCTACCACTTTACCTAATTTAATTAACTTGCTGTCTTTCATAATATGCTTCTCCCCTCGTTTGAAATTATTTATTGAGTTAAAGTTTTGCGAACACATATATTGTATCATAATTTACATAACATTACAAGTGGAATTGACATAATTAAAGGTAGGATTCGTCGTCCTACCTAATTTTATATAAATTACGTTACTCACTTCTAAGAGCAAGTACTGGGTCTTTCTTAGCAGCTTGTTTTGATGGAATTAATCCACCAATAAGTGTAAGTATTACGCTTAGTATTACTAGTACAATTGCGCCCGATGTTGGAAGTACTGCTGTTATATTCATATTGTTTGTAACAGCATGTATTATGCCATTTATTGGGAATAGTAGTAATAGCGATACCCCTATACCAAGAAGTCCTGCAAATAGTCCAACTATAAATGTCTCTGCGTTAAATATAGATGAAATGTTTTTCTTCGATGCTCCTATAGCTCTTAATACGCCAATTTCTTTAGTACGCTCAAGTACAGAAATGTATGTAATTATACCTATCATAATTGATGATACTATTAAAGATATACTTACAAATGCTATAAGGACGTAGCTTACACTATCTACTATTACTTTCACAGATGACATTAATATTCCAGTTATGTCTGTATATTTTATAACTTTTTCATCGTCTTCTTTTTCCATTTGATTATTATACTCGTCTAAAAAAGATATAAAGTTTTCTTTTGATGCAAAGTCTTTAAAATAAAAAGATGTTGCGGTTGGTTCATCTAAATTTTGGTAACCAAGAGAAGTTAAATTGGTCTCAGAACTCTTTGTAGTTGTATTTGTCATAGCTTGGAATAATCTTTTTAGTTCATCTTCATCTAAATTAAATTTAAATGCTTTTGCAATTTTACTTTCGTCAACATTAAATGCGGATGCCATAGTTGACATTAATTTCCCGCTTAGCTCCCCTACTGTTGTTAGAATCGTTTTATTCATAGAGGCTTCTACCATTTTGCCGCCCATGGTTTTGGCAGTAGTCAAAATCATTTCCTGTGATGTAAACGCTGCAACTATCGTATCGACAGCACTTTTTACAAGCATAGCGCTTGGATCTTCAGAAGTAGAATCCATCATAGATATATACTGCTTAAAGAAGCCTTTAATAATTTCAGAGTACATTGTAGTAAATGTATCTTTTGGTATAACATATTCTTTTTCTAACTCAGTCAGTAAAGCTATCACTGCTTCTGATTGCATATACTTGTTTACCACGCTGTCTACCTGACTTAGTTTAATTGTAGCAAAGCCTACAACCTCACTACTATCTATATAGTTATTTAGTAAACCTTTTGTAATGGAAGCTAAAGTATCTATAAACGCTTTTTCTGCTTTGGATGTATCTGTTGTAATGGCTTTAGATATTTCGCTCATATAGCCCTCTGTCATATTTGCTATATCCTTCTCATCAATTTTTACACCGAAGGCTGAAGATAACATATTTGTATCTATAGATATCATATCCTCGAAGTTGAGGCCTGTGTTATCTTGTTCGTCATCGAAGTATTTATTACTAAATACATTTATATTTTTATTTTCTAGTTGTTTTTTTACTATTTCAGATTCAGCTGCCGTATTTATTACATACTCTGTGAGTTCTTTTTTATATAATACTCCCGACATTAGGTTGGAAGAATTTGAACTGTCTTTTGGAGCTGCAATTCCAACTATTTTTAATTTTAGAGAATTATTATATAGGTTTTCCATAAACTTCTTATCTGTTGCCATATCCTCATATACTTTATATTTACTATTATATTTGTAGGTATCAGAAGCATGTATAAGTTTAAGTTCTATGTTCATAAGTTCATCATATGTAAGTTCGAGAGGTGCTGTGTTATCTTCAGTTCCTTCGCCTTGCGTTATATTGGTTAACATTTTCTCTAGTTCTTTTATATCTTTTAATCCTAAGCTAAATAACAACAAGTCTGAAATTTCATTTTCTGCTGGAAGTACCAATAATACTTCATCATAATTTTGTGGCCAATTTCCTTTTAACATTTGGTATGAGCTTTTAGCCATAGCATCGTTATCTATCATTTCAGTAAATACAGATACTGTGCCGCTAGCCATGGATAATATTGAATCTCCTCCGTACATAGATGCAAGAATTTCACTTGGATTCAATTTTGTTATGTTCCCTTTTACATCTTTAGTATATATGAGTGGGCTCACATTATATCTATATTGAGTTAACGCCACCATACTATCTACTTTTTTCTTATTATCTTGTAAAAAGTATTTGAGAGATTTAAGGTCATTTTCTCCTATTTTTGAAAACATATTAGTGAAGTTTTTGTTCTCTTTTACAATGTCATCGTTTCTTGGTTCACTTTCACCCGGCACCATAGATAAAATCATTGATGTTGCATCAGCAGTTTCGGACGTTATTGTTAACGGATATGATGTCAAGGTATCTTCTTGTATCTTGTCTATATAATTTTGAAAGCCAGTAGATAAAGCCAGAATAAGAGCTATGCCAATTATACCTATTGAGCCCGCAAATGCTGTAAGTATTGTTCTTCCCTTTTTAGTAAGTAAATTGTTAAAGCTTAAAGATAACGCTGTCATTATTGACATTGAAGCCTTACCTAGGTTTTTGTATTTAGGTTTCTCCTTCTTTTTGTCTTCTATGAAACATGGATTCGAATCATCAATTACCTTTCCATCCCTTAATTTAACTATTCTTGTAGAATATGTTTCTGCAAGTTCTGGGTTGTGAGTTACCATTATAACAAGTCTATCGTTTGCTACTTCTTTTAGAAGTTCCATAACCTGTACGCTTGTTTCTGTATCTAAAGCTCCCGTTGGTTCGTCAGCGAGAAGTATGTCTGGATTATTGACCAAGGCTCTCGCGATAGCAACTCTTTGCATTTGTCCACCAGACATTTGGTTTGGCCTTTTGTGTGCTTGGTCTTTTAACCCAACTTTGTCCAATGCTTCTAATGCCCTTCTCTTTCTTTCTCCCTTAGAAATACCACCAATAGTTAAAGCCAGTTCAACGTTTGCCAGTATCGTTTGATGAGGTATCAAGTTATAGCTTTGGAACACAAAACCAACAGTGTGGTTTCTATATGAATCCCAGTCTCTATCTTTATAGTCTTTAGTAGATACATTGTTTATTATTAAATCACCTGTGTCATATCTATCTAACCCACCTACTATATTAAGCAACGTAGTTTTACCACTACCACTTGGTCCTAAAATAGATACAAATTCGTTGTCTCTAAAGTTTAAGCTTACGTCATTTAATGCAATTTGTACTAACTCCCCTGTTTTATATTTTTTAGATATATTTTTTATTTGTAGCATATTCCCTCCACAAAATCAAATTACACATACTAATTTTAACTATATAATTTTACTATAAAAAAATAGTAATAGCAACGTTTGAACTTAATTTCACACATTATTTATAATAAGTAATTAGTAATATATGGAAACTTCTATATCTATTATATGGAAGTATTATAGTAATATACTAAACATTAACAATGTATATAAACACACCTCAAACAAATAGTTTAAGGTGTGTTTATATATTGCTGAAATTCATAGAATATGATCTGGTGGTATCCAATCGTATGAAATAATCCGGTTAAGTCTGTCGTTTTGCTCTTTTTCGAAAATACCTTTTTCTTCAGCAGCTTTTATTGTCTGTTCAAAATCTTCTGACAGAGCTATGCGTAATATTGCAGAACTAGCTAAATATACGTCTTGGTACTCTTCCAAACGTTGTTTCTGCCATTCTTCACATATTTTGCGATAAGCAGGTCCGTAATTTGGTACATTTCTGAATGAGTTCCCTATTGGATGTTTATACTGTACTACTCCCGCTATTATAGCTTTTAAATACTTTTGCTTAACAGCAATAATTCGAGGGTCTTTGGGGTCGTTTGCAATACTAATTGCTCTATAGCAATAGTCTACTGAATCAGCGTCATGGGAGTCTTGCATGGAATCGAGATGTCTTTTTGTTTCCAAATTTGCAAAGCAATTTAGAATAGCAAGCTCTATTTCTAAAGCATATTTCTTAGGAAAATCTGAGCGTTCACATACTTTTACAAGTTCCGTTGCTGATGCAATCCAATTATAATTAGAACGGCTATCTCGCATAATCCTTTTGTATAGTCCTCGTGCTGTGAAGTAATGCTTCTTATTGTTCCAATCTCTAATACAAAATAACTGCATTTGGCTCTCCTTTAAGATTAATAATTGTATCCCGCTATGTTCTTGTTCATTCCCATAGCATCTAACCGAGCTCTTACGAATTCTTGTGAAACGCTAAAAATGTTAGCTAATGCATAAGTCGTTGGGAGCAAAAGTTTGTTACACATTACTCTAACTTGCTTTTCAGGCATAAGTAATTCATAAATTAGCTGTTGCTCTTTAGGCGAGAAAGTTGTTCGGTTTGTAGTAACGAAACTGTTTTCACCTGTTACTATATGTTTTACAAACGTACTGACAATAGCTAAACGACCTGCAATAAAGTCTTTATCCTCTAAAAATTTAGAGCTATAGAAAATACAAGAGTTCCCGCTTTTATTAGTGACAAATGCACATAGAACTTCTTCGTTCTCAATTATTGCAGGTTGAAACGCCTTTTCAATTACAGATATACCTAGCTCCCGAGCAAGTTTTAATAAATCCACAGTCACATCTTCTTCGGACATAAAAACAGAGACAATCTCTTCTAATCTTTTATATTTGAGATCTAATTTCATAGTATCACTCCTTAATATCTTTGTTATTAATATTGTTTTCTAGCCTTCGTTCTACTACATTAAGTTTTCTGCCACATAAAGGGCAAAAAGTAACTCTTAAATCCGTTGCGTTATTTGGCAAATACACAGACATAATGTTTTGCCGAATAACAATTTTACAATTCATACCACGCGCTTCAAACTTTTGACCTACACCGTTGCAACAGTCGCACATTAATGCGTCCCCCATTTCTTATCCACGATAAAATATCAATCATTAAAATCAATAACCATTTGCTCTGTAGCCAGATTAACATTGTAAAAGACTTGTTTTGCTTCTGTCAAATAGTTTCCGAATAGTTCTTGAGGCCAAAAATGTGTAAGAAGCAATTGTTTAACATTGGCTTCCTTGGCAATAGTTGCTGCTTGTTTTGCTGTAATATGCGAAGTGATTTCAGGTAATCCATAAATTTCTAAAAGGCTAGAATCACAAATAAGCACATCTGCATCTTTAGCAAAACTCACAATAATATCTTTTACAGAATATGATATGTCCGAAGTATATACTATTGTGTGTTTACCGTCTGATACTTTAAAAGCATAAGACTCTACGGTGTGTCCCGTCAAGCAAAACGTAACCTTAAGGTTCCCTACTTGAACGCCTTCATATTCGTCAATAATTATGTGGTAATTAGCGAAAGCATACTCTTCTGATACAATGTCTTCAAAACGACTCATTGTAACAGTAGGCAAATGGATGTCTATAGGAGTTGTCAATTCACCCCGTTTGTTATAAACATAAGATGCATACTGAATATTGTATATTTCGTTGTAATGGTCTCGATGAAAATGGCTAATAAATACATGAAGATTGTCTAAATGCCACGGCATTGTTAAATGTCTTGTGATGCCACTGCCGCAGTCAAGTAAAACTCTATGGCTGTCATCTTCAATAAGAAATCCCGGTCCGTTATGGTCAAAGCGAAGATAAGGTGAAACAGTTCCAAGTACAGTTAATTTCATAATATTTCCCTCCAACAAAGTGTTCTTGTAAAAGATAATTACTTCTACTTTATATAAATTGCGTAATTATTATATCATACATTATGTCAATTTACAAGGCTTTGCATTGCAACACTCCGTTGTCTGTGATATAATTATTTTGCGATTTGTTTAAATATTAATTGTTAATACAATAAAGGAGATGTCGGCATGAATAACAATGTTGTACACAGAGCTTGGCAATATTTTCTGCAAAGAACTAAAATTGTTTATGTAGAACGTCGTGCAAAAATTGAATCATTTGAAGAGTATCTTTCACATAGATACCGCGACAATTGTTATTATTATAGTGGATATGCACTTATGGGGCTTAAGCCTCAAGACTTTCTTGTAAGAGGTGAAATCACCTTAAAGGATGAATGGATTTGGCGAAATGGCGGATATAGACATGGTTGGGTGGAATTTGTGTTTGAAGACAAAGAATATGTTTTTGATTCTATGCTTCAAGGTGTTGTACCTAAACAAGAATATTATGAGTATTACAAGCCGCAAATCAGTTACAAGAAATCTCAAAAGGAAATTTTAGATGAGTTCTTAAACGAGAGATGTGCTATAAAAATCGAAGATAATTTTTGGCAATTCAAATATCATGCGATGAACGAAGATACAGAAAATCTCTCATATGAGGAAATTGTGAACATCGACCGTAATAATGGATGTGTTCCTGGTGTATTAATGCTTGCTAGGATGCAAATTAATAAGTTTACTTGTGAAATCACAAGATTTATTGCATACTCAGAACCATCAGGCTAAAAGCAAAACAGATTAGGTAAATTAACTACCTAATCTGTTTTTATATATACTGACATCAATATAACATTGTATAATAATTATAATTTTTGATTACATTGTTAAAATAGTTTCTAGTTTCAGAATACTCTACACATTCATATACATCAAAAAACGTTTCATAGTCTTTGTAATCTTTGTCTAACCATGCTTTTGTATTTCCCATTCCTGCGTTATATGCTACAATAGCTAAATAATAATTACCATCAAAATGATTTATTAAATAGGATATATATTTTGTTCCTAAAAATATATTAGTGCGAGGGTCATATATGTCATACTCCTTCTCATCTATACTATCTATTTTTCTTGCCATATCATAAGCTGTAGCATCCATAAGTTGCATTAAACCTTTTGCTTCACTATGTGAAGTTGCATTACTGTTAAATTTGCTTTCTTGTCTAATAATTGCATATACCAAATTGGGGTCTACATTGTATATGCTAGAGGCTTGTTCAACTATATCTTTGTATTTTCTAGGATATACAATATTCCTATATATCCATAAAACAACAATACAAATAGAGATAACAACTAGTATTATTTGTAATAATTTTTTTAGTATTTGTTTCAATGCCCTCTCTCCTATTTTGCCTCTACCCAGCTATTTCCAACGTTTATATCTATGGCCAGCGGCATTTTTAATTTAGCTGCATTTTCCATTGCATATTTCATATATTCTTTAACTTGTTCTAGCTCATCTAAAGTCGCTTCTACAATAAGCTCGTCATGAACTTGCATTACTATTTTAGATTTAAGATTATTCTCTTTAAACTTCATATATAAATTATTCATAGCTATTTTCATTATATCTGCAGCAGTACCTTGAATTGGCATGTTCATGGCAACTCTTTCACCAAAGTTTTTAGTATTATAGTTTGAAGATTTTAATTCTGGCACATTTCTAATTCTTCCAAACAGTGTTTTAACGTATCCATTTGCCTCACCAAATTTCACAGAATCTGTCATAAAGTTTGCTATACCAGTATAGTGATTTAAATAATTTGTAATATATTCTTTAGCTTCAGCTCTCGTAGAATTTATATTTTTAGCTAAACCAAAATCACTTATTCCATACACAATGCCAAAGTTTACTGCTTTTGCTTTAGCACGAATATCTTTACTAACGTTTTCTAACGGTACATTAAACACTTCTGAAGCTGTAACGGAATGTATGTCTGTATTACTTAGAAATGCGTTTATCATATTATGGTCATCTGCTATACTTGCTAAAACTCTAAGCTCAATTTGGCTATAGTCTGCGTCTACTAGTTTTGTGTTTTCATTAGGTGTTGTAAAACATTCTCTTATTCTGCTTCCTATTTCTGTTCTTACAGGTATGTTTTGAAGATTTGGTTCTACACTGCTAAGTCTTCCGGTAGCTGTTACAGCCTGCATAAATGTTGTATGTATTCTTCCATCTTCTCCTACCGAACTAAGAAGTCCTTCACCATAAGTTGATGCAAGTTTGGCGAGCGACCTATACTCTAGCACTAGTGGTACTATTTCGTGTTTATCCTCTATAGCTTCTAGTACCTCTTTATCCGTAGAATAACTTGTTTTAGTTTTCTTAGAACAAGGTAAATCTAATTTTTCAAATAAAATATGCCCGAGTTGTGCAGGTGAATTTATATTAAATTCTTCTCCTGCTAGTTTATATATTTTACTTGTAAGCTCTGTTATATGCTCATCTAAATATACACAAAACTCTTTTAATTTATTTGTATCAAGATACATACCATTGCTTTCAATATTTGCAAGCGTTTCAATAAGTGGTATTTCTATATTATTATATAATTCATCTAGATTAAATTCCTTAAGTTTTTCATTTAAAATATACCTTGCCTCTTTAATCCCTTTTAAATATGTATATATATACTTTTTGTCTACATCTGTTAATTCTAGTTTTTCTACCGATGCTCCACTTGGAGCATCTAACATATCAAAAAGAGAAGTTTGAATAGTTTTTTTCTTTGAGCTATCCTCTAATTCCGGAAATGCTACATCTAATAAGTTATATACTATATTTGTAATAGAGTAATTTGTTTCTGTTGCGTGTAACAAATAATATGCTATCATTACATCTTGATTAAACCCTATAGGATTTCTATACCCCGCATCAAAATACAGTTTTAAAACCTTTTTAGTGTTATACCCAATCTTTACTCTGTCCTCTTCGCAAAAAGTTTTTAAAGCGTCTTTTAAATTCTCTTGAGGCATATCTATAACATATATACTATTACGAATATACAATAGCATTTTATTTCTTAATTTATCATATGAAAAATCATTATCTATATATGTAAACACGATTTCTGCATTGCTATTTGCAATAGCACTCTCTACTTCATCGAGCGTAGTTAATATTTTGAATTCTGTTTTAGAAAGGTCTTTATAAAATTTAGCCGCCGAATCAGTTTCGATATTTTTAATATCCTCTCCGGATACATATCTTTCTAAGAACTTCTTAAAAGCTAGTCGTGTAAATAATTGACTAAGTTTAGGAAGATTTACGTCTTTTAATTTAAACTCGTCATAATCCATATTAACAGGTACGTCTGTATTTATAGTAGCAAGCTTATAACTCAAATATGCCATATCTTTATTTTCTTTTAAACGTTCTCTGAGTTTTTCGCTTACATCTATTGTATCTACATTCGAATATATATAATCCAAATTGTTATATGATTCTAATAATCCTACTGCCGTCTTTTCTCCAACCATAGGTACGCCCGGAATATTATCTGATTTATCTCCCATAAGAGCTTTCATGTCTATTACTTGTTTAGGAGTTATATTATATACCTCTTTAAGTTTTGGTATATCATATATGGTATATTCTGTTTTACCCATTTTAGTAGATGGCATAACAATGCTTGTATTTTCGTCTATAAGTTGGAATGAGTCTCTATCTCCTGTTAGTATATATGTTTTTATACCTTGTTTAGAATTGTTTTTTGCAACAGTTCCTAAAATATCATCTGCTTCATATCCTTCCAATTCTAATATTGGAATGTTCATAGCTGAGAGTATGTCTTTTATAAGAGGTAGTTGTGGTCTAAGTTCATCTGGCATAGAACGACGTCCGGCCTTATACTCTCCATACATTTCATGTCTGAATGTTGGTTTGGAAACATCAAAAGTAACCACTACATAATTTGGATTTAGTCTTTCTAGCATCATATAGTATATATTTAAAAATCCATATGCTGCGTTTGTATATGTTCCATCTTTTGTTGTCAAAATTCTTATGCCGTAGAACGCTCTATTCATTATACTGTTTCCATCTATAATTAAGAATTTGTTTTCGTTTTGTTCCATATATTCCTCCATTTATTTTGTGTGTACGCTATATAAACTCTTGCCAAACAATATTTGCTAGGTCTTCTCCTTTATATGTTAAGGCTAGATTGTCTCCAACCCTTTGTAGCAAGCCTTCGTTTATTAGTTTGTCTATATTTTCTTTATATAGTTCATATATATCTTGCTTAAATTTTGTTTTAAACTCAAGAGTATTAATTCCTTGTTTTAATCTTAATCTTAAAATTATATATTCTTTTATAATGCCTAGCTTATCCATTTCTTCTATATCTTGTTTATTGCTTGTACCGCTTGGTATATTGGCTATATACTTATCTATATCGTATATATTTGTGTATCTTATACTATTTACAAAGCTAGATGCTGCTGCGCCAAAACCCAAATACTGTTCTTGATTCCAATATTTAAGATTATGTTTTGATTCATAACCCGGCTTAGCATAATTAGATATCTCATATCTATTAAAACCATGCTCTTCTAATTTTTTATCTAGTATATATTTCATTTCACGCTCTACATTTTCATCAGGAAGCGTTACAAAGTTATTATTTACTAGAAAATCCAGCTTAGTATTTTCGTGTATTTCTAAGCTATATGCAGATATATGTGTAATGTGTTCTAAACCCAAAACATAATCTACTGTGTTTTCAAACATATCTAATGTTTCATCTGGTAAGCCTATCATAACATCGCAAGATATATTTTTAAATCCCACTTTAATAGCAGTGTTATATGCTCTCTCAAAGTCTTTTAGCGTTGCTATTCTTCCAATTTTTTTAAGCGTAGTATCATTTGCGGACTGCAGGCCTATACTTATACGATTTACACCAGCATCAAAATAATCTTGGAGTTTTTGTTCCGTTACAGATTCAGGATTAACCTCTATTGTTATTTCCGCATCCTCTGTCACAAACAATTTAAGTACATCTAAAATCTTTACAATATATTTTGAATCTATTACACTTGGTGTTCCGCCACCTATATATATTGTGTTTAATCCCCTAACAGATAAAAGCTCTGCTTCAGACATTATTTCTTTTATTACTGCATCTATATACTCTTCTATATTTGTTTTATTTACACACGAATAAAAATCACAATAAAAGCATTTAGACGCACAAAAAGGTATATGTATATATGCACCAAGCATTACTCTTCCTCCGCTATTTTAATAATTTTATTTAATCTGTGATATACTCCAGATTTAGATATTTTATATGAGCATTTTTCAGCCAGTTCATCTAAAGAGGCCTCTGGATATTTTAATCTTAAAGAGGCGATTTCTTTCAGCCTTGGATTAAGCTCGTTAAACCTGTCCTCTGACTTTAGTTTATTTATTGCTTCTTGCTGTTTTACTGCTGCTTCAATTGTTTTAGTTAAATTTGCAGTTTCACAATTTACACTTCTATTTATATTATTTGTTATACTTTTGCTTATTCTAATATTTTCGTACTCTAAAACTGCTTTGTTTGCTTCTAAAACAGCAAGTAAAGTAGATATCTGTTCGGAATCCTTTAAGTATATAACATAGTTAGAATTTCTTTTAATTATCTTAGAAGAAAGCTCAAATTCACTCATAAGTTTTATAACATAGTCTGCATATACTTTAGATTTAGTTGTAACTTCAAAATGATAATCTGTATTTGGATTTACAACACAACCACTGCCCAAAAACACTCCTTTTAAAAATGCTTTTTTACAGCAAGTATCTTTAACTAACTTTTTAATATCTGTTATCTTTATGTCTTTAGATTCTGTTATAAGTTCACCATATCTTAAAGGTAAGATACAGCATTTTTTATTTTTAGTCATCAGTATTTCATCTTTTATTTGTTCTGAAAATGACATACTACCACCCTATCTTTATTATTTATATCTTGCACAACTTGAACATTATAATAGCACTTGTGCGACAAGATTATATCTATAACATCTTGTGCTTGTAAGTGTCCAATTTCTACTGCTATCATTCCACCATCTTTTAAAAAGTTTTTAGACTCATTATATATTATTCTGTAAAAATCTAAACCGTCACGTCCGCCGTATAATGCAATGCTAGGTTCTTTTTCTACAAACGCCGATATCTCTTTCATTTCACTTTTGGTAAGGTATGGTGGATTTGAAAGTATTATATCATATTTGTTATTTAATTTGTATATAGCATCAAACATATTAGACTTTATAATATTGCATTTGCTTTCTACACCATTCATATTAATGTTTTCTCTTGCCACTTGTAGAGCCTCAGAAGAAATATCTGAAAGCGTTACGTGAGAAATTTCTGTATGCTTTGCTATAAGTATACCTATTATCCCGGAACCTGTACACATATCTAGTGCAATTTTATACCCATTTTCTTTAATGCTATTCATTGCAAATTCTATTAACGTTTCGGTGTCTTGTCTTGGAATTAAAACATTTTCACTAACATTAAACTCCTCACCCCAAATATATTCTTTGTTTGTAACATATTGAGGTGGTAATTTTTCATTTGCTATTTTATTTAACATCCTTTCTAGTTGTTCTATATCCTTATCTTCTACTTTTACCATGTCTAGTTTAATATTTGCTATACTTGTCTTTTTTATATGAGATAAGAGCATAATAATAAGTTCCCTTGGATTTGAAGTTATATCAAGGGAATTTAAATTGTACTTATCTATTAAAACATTTATTTCACTATTTAATTTACTGTTCATTTTCCGTCCTTTTACTAATTTTATTTAGTATATCTTTTATATATTTGTCAATATCGCTTCCTTCTGTATAATCTGTTGTTGCAATATAATTTACTCTACCATCAGCAAGTAATTTATTGGCTAATTGGTTATTTTTATAATATACAGATATGGCCTGGCCACCGTTATCTTTTACCACTTTCATACATGGCACATCTGTCATCCCATCTCCAAAGTACACCATATTTTCAAAAGGAATTTTCTTGTCTTTATCTAGCATCTTGTCGTTTATACTTGAATCATATACTTCATATATACCTTTATTTATTCTATATAGAAATTGGGTTTTATTCGTATAGTTTACAGAAACTGCTGGCCATTTAGCGATTTCATCTATATTGTATAAAAAGCTACAAGCATATATTCTCTCAAACTCTTTTGCTATTTCTGTACCTTCTATCATTTCTTTAATACCTGACGATACTATATAATGATGCATTGTAATCCCAAGATTTTTAGCATGCGCATTAATTCTATTAAACCAAGAAATTACACCTGGGTAAAATTCTATATTTTTGCCGTATTCTATGAATGAAGATTTTCTAACAGAGATATTGTTTTCCTCTGCCTTTTTTAGCATTAGATACATATATGCTAGTACATTTTCCATATTATTTTCAAATTTCAATCTATCTACTTCGCTCCAAAACTCGTTGCTAGTCATATTAAGCGCGGGTATAAAGTTATATTCTTGTATATTCCCATGAGCTAAAGTCCCATCAAAGTCATAAATAAATGCCACGTGTTTTTCTTTCATAATAACCTCATTTACATTAAAATAAAAGTGCTACACTAAGTAGCACCATTATATTACATTTTTGTTCCGTATTTTTCCATAAATTTTGCGGCTCTACCTTTAGAAGAAACAGCTTGTTTTAATCCTGTAAAGAAAGGATGACATGCACTACATGTATCTGTTTTCATTTCTTTTTTAGTTGAACCAACTTTAATCACGTTACCACAAGCACAAGTTATTGTTGCTTCATTATAGTTTGGTTGTATTTCTTTTCTCATTATTTGTCCCTCCTTGTATTTGGAATCATTTTTACCTTAATATTTTAACATAACTTAAAATAAAATACAATGGTTTTTAGTAAAATATTTGTTTAGATAGTTATATTATTATCTTTAATATACTTTACTACTATTTTTAATTTGACTTTATCTTTTTCTCTAGTACTAGAAATTAAATATTTGTAATATTTAGGTATGCTTTCTAAATTATATTTCCCATACCTTTCAATATTCCAATCATCTTTTGTATCTAATACACATTCTACTTTGTCATTAACTATATACCAACCATTTGGTTTTTGTTTAAGTTCGAATCTTTGTTTTAATTGTTCTAAGCCTTTTTCAGTAACGGCAATATCTAAATCACCCGCATCTGGATATAGCCCTCTTATAACGAGAGCTGAAGTAGATAAAATCCAAAACTCTTCATAGTCTATCCCTAAACTTTCAATTACATTAATTAGTTCTTCTTTATTCATTCTTTTTTCCATTTAAAATTACATCCTATAAAGTAAATATTTTTTATTATAATTCTTCCAAATAATTTACAGTCTTACCTGTATTTTTGGCATATTCTATTTCAGATTTTGTACTTTCTCCAATGTATCCGCCAACATTAATTACAAATATTTCATCCGCCATATCTATTTTTCTTTTGTGCATATCGTCTAACATTATTTTAGTTTTTGTAAGTGTTCCGTCATCCATGTTCTCCCACACCTCATTATCTCCAGAATGACCAAATAGCCCTACTGAAATTACAATATTACCTTGTAATGTTAAGTCTTTTTGGGCTTTCATGAATTCATCTTTGAATTTAGTTGAACCACATAATGTTATTATTTTATAATCTTTTATCATATATAACCTCTCTTTTATAGTTAAACTAGTTTAGCTTTACTAGTTCAAATTTCGTATAATCACCACTAACCATTTTGTATTCTACACCATCTATTTCGCCCTCACGAACCATATAATGGCCCTCTCCGTGAAGATGCCCATAAATACATTTTTTAACATTATACTTCTTAAAAATCTCTTGTATTTCATACCTACAAGGTGGGAAATGAGTCATTACTAATATGTCTTTGTGTTTGTTCTCTTCCGCTATACTATTTAATGAAAGCTCTAAACGAACAAGCTCTCTTAAGTATACTTTGTAATTATTGGTTTTATCATCTTCAGTGTTTCCCCAACCTCTAAAACCACATATATTTATATTTTCTACAAAGAAGCTATTGTTATTTAATACTTTGATCGTATTAAAATTATTGTCTTTTAAAAATTTATTTACTTTTGTGAGTGTTGAAAAATAATAATCATGGTTTCCTTTTATTATTATTTTGTTTCCAGGAAGACTGTTTATATATGCAAAGTCCTCGTATGCTTCATTTAAATCTATTGCCCAAGAGATATCTCCCGGAATAAGTACTGTATCCGTATCTTTTACCGTTTTTCTCCAATTTTCATCCAATCTTTGTTCGTAATTTTCCCAACCCTTACCAAATAGCTCCATTGATTTATTCGGAACCGCTTTAGACAAGTGCAAATCTGAAATTGCATATATAGCCATAATCTCACCCCTATTCCTCTTCTATATTCATGCTAGCTTTTGCATTTAAACTTAAATCTTTTGTATATTTGCCTTCTCTATACTTAAATATTCCTGCAACAGTTATCATAGCAGCGTTATCTGTACAATATTTAAGTTCCGGTAAATATACTTGTATGTTTTCTTTATTTCCTTCTTGTGTTAACAATTCGCGTATTCTTCTGTTTGCTGATACTCCGCCGGCTAAGGCAATTTTGTTTATTTTTGTTTGCTTTGCTAGTTCTAATGTGTGTGCCACTAAAACTTCCGCTACATTATTTTCGAAGCTTGTACACATATCTGCGACTCTTAAGTTGTCTTTTTCTTTATTCGCTATATTTAACACCGCTGTTTTTACACCACTAAAGCTAAAGTCTAAATTCTCTTCAAATTTAGTCTTAGGCAGTTTATATGTAGCTTGTCCTTTTTCAGCCATTTTACTTACTTCTGGGCCACCAGGATAGCCTAGTCCAAGTACACGTGACACTTTATCGAAAGCTTCTCCTACAGCATCGTCACGTGTTTTAGCTAAAATCTTAAAGTTTGTATAATCTTTAACTTCTATTACGTGCGAATGACCACCAGATACCACTAATGATAAAAATGGCGGTTTAAGATTTGGATGTGTTAAAAAGTTGGCAGCAATATGTCCTGCTATATGATGTACAGGTACAAGTGGTATATTTAATGTGTACGCCAAAGCTTTAGCAAAAGACACCCCAACTAAAAGTGCGCCAACAAGCCCCGGCCCTATAGTTACAGCTACACAACACAAGTCTTCGAGTTTTATGTTTGCCGTTTCTAATGCTTCATCTAACACAAGCCCAATGTTTTTAGTGTGATGCCTTGATGCTATTTCAGGCACTACACCACCATATTTTTTGTGTACATCTATTTGTGAAGATACGACGTTTGCAAGCACTTTAAAATTGTTGTCGTTATTGTTCTCTCCATTAAATTCAAGTATTGCTATGGATGTTTCATCACAGCTACTTTCTATTCCTAATATATACATTTATTTTCCCCTTTTACATAAATAGTATTAGATTAAGTAATACTTGTATTACAAAATATGCTGGTTCAATAACCCACGCATATGCCTTCGTTATATATAATGCAACTAATATCCAAATAGAATATTGCTCTAGTTTATCAAACCATTGTTTTGCTTTATATGGTAAAAAGTAATACAACACTTTTGAACCATCAAATGGTGGTAATGGTATTAAGTTAAATACAGCAAATATTATATTGAACTGTATTGTCAAATATATTATATTAAATATAATTGCAAGAGTTGTATTTGTTTCAATTGTCGTAAATAAGCCTACTGTTAAAAGTATCTTAAGAAGTATTGTTACAACTAATGCTAAAGCCAAATTAAACGTTGGACCAGCAAGTGCTACTAACATGTTTCCTTTGCCTCTATTTTTAAAATTCCTATCGTCTACCATAACAGGTTTGCCCCAACCTATTCCTATTAATGCAATAGAAATAAAGCCAAACCAATCGATGTGCGCGAACGGCGAAAGTGTTAGTCTTCCTAAATATTTTTGACTATTATCTCCTAGTTTGTACGCAACAAAAGCGTGTCCAAACTCATGTATTGCAAGTGACAATAGCAAGGCCGGTAGAAAGTATAAAAATTGTATTATTCCTTCTGTTGTAAATATATCAAACATAATATCCCTCTTTATTTCTTTTTTAATTTATTGTAATTAATTTTATTTTATTATTTATTATTTATTATTTGCTATTATTATTTAACTATCTAAAACCTCATCTAGAACATTTTTAAAATTATGTATAAAGTTTTCTGTGTTACTACTGTATTCTTTAACTTCGAAATTTGCGGCTTCTTTTACTTTTCTTCCTATTTCTTTTTCGTCTTCTGTGCTTAAAATATATCCCTGTTCCGTCATTTTTTGTATTACCTGAAGCTGATGATCGTTTATATGTTCGCTGTACTTTTTCAACCTTGGGACGGCAATAACTTTCTTTTTTAGCTTTAGGGCATTAAGTATTGAGCCAACTCCACCATGTGTTATTATTATATCAGCTTTTGAAAGATATTTGTTAAAATCTTCAAAAGGAACATAATTTAACACATTTAAAACTTTAGATTCATATTTAGTATTACCCGCTTGTACTATAACTTCGTCTGTTATTTGGCCGTCTATTACAGCTTGTTCTACTGCCTGTATAATTCTTGCAAAAGGTTTGTCTTGTGTTCCCACTGTTAAAAATATCATTAAAATATTCCTCCTAGATATGTAGCTTTCGGATAAACTTTTAGCATATCCTCCCATTGCACTATAAACTTATCTGCAAACTTATATATAAACTTGCCAGAACCGGTAGGCGTAAATACATTTGCATAAGTTTCTATAAATACTATTTTTGCTCCTAAAAGTTTTCCAATAATACACATGGGCATTGCAGTATGAGTACCTGTTGTAACTATCGCTTTAGGTCTTATTTTAATAAACAAACCTAACGACTTTATAGTATTCCAGGTAGCTTTAAAAAAATATTTAACCTTCTTTACCCTAGTTCCGTATACTAGATAATGCATTCTTTCTTTATATTCTTGTTTAAGCGAAATTGTAGACGCAGTTTTTTCAGTAATTAAGTGATAGTCATAATTTTCAAATATTGGCTTTAATATCATTAATTCTGAAAAATGACCACCCGTACTAGAAATAAATATAACTCTTTTTTTCATTAAGCAATCTCCTTCACTAATTATATTTTTTCCCATTTTGTACCATATAATTCATATGAGATAAAAATCTATTAAAGTGTTTTATATATCTTCCTTTTATTCCCATTAACTGTAAATATCTATTTTTCTTGTAGTTTGGGAAATATTCTTTTACTTTAGCCAAAGCAAAATCTATTCCTTTGTTATATTTTATCTTGTCCTTACATTTAGCTAGCCTTTTAGGGAATGTTGTAAATGCATATCTGGCGTATAGGTATTCTAGTTCATCTTTATACTCTTCATATACCCCTTCCGCCTTGTAGCATGCTATTACGCGTTCCATATTATTAATTATATCATAAAGTTTATCATTATACGTATAGGTAATTGAATTTTTTCTTTGTAAATAATTATATAACGGGTACTTAACTACTCCAATGCTATTTATGTGAGGATAAAGTTTAAGTAAGTATTCCATGTCCTCATACCATACTCCACTTGTAAATTTAACTTGTTTCACAAGCTCAGCTTTATATATCTTGTTCCACATAACCGGATAAAATATTGGCATTGTTTCTCTTATTTTGTTTTTGTGATATAAATCTTGAGTATAGCCTGACGAAACCACTTTTGCGTCTTCACTATCCTCATATACAAGTTTAGCGTCACATACGGCAATATCAAAACTGTCCTCTTCTATTTTTTCAATCAAAACTTCGAACATATTATGAGCTATATAATCATCGCTGTCTATAAACGCTATATATTTGCCTTTTGCGCATTCTATGCCATCATTTCTAGCTTCACTTATATCATTTCTATCCCTTTTTAAATATATCAATTTATTCGAATGTTTTTTCTTAAAGTCTAATATTATATCTTCCGAATTATCCTCTGATGCGTTGTTTATAACTATTAGTTCGAAATCCTGAAAAGTATTACTAAAAATGCTTTGTAAACATTTATATATGTATTTTTCTGTGTTCCAAACAGGAAGTATAATGCTAAGTTTTGGATTTTTCATTAACCGTCTCTCCTCTATAAAAATTAATAATAACTGCTGCTATAACAGCTAAATATATAGATATTATATACTCATCAATTACATGTCCTGCAAAGTATCCCATAAAGTATGTCATGACAACAGCTAATACATATACAACAAATTCCATGTTGATTATATCAAACAAACGTCTTCTACATCTATATATAGCATATAGTACGCCTAGTACAAATGGTGATACAAAAAGTATTGTGCCTATTATTCCTAAGTTGTAATAATGAGATATAAGATCATTTTCTATCATATAACCTCTAGAATTTAATGGTGTGGCTCCCATTCCAAATAATGTATCAAATAATAGGTTGTTATTATTTTGTTTTATTCTTCGTATAATTGCAACCTGCCTTCCTCTATTGTCTCCTTTAATAGATATAGGTTTCCCAAAAATGTCCAACCAAAAATCCACATCATCTTCATAAGGATAAATTTCCAAAATATACTTATTCGTTATATGATGATATTTATACATTGTAAAAATATATTTTTCTTTAGACGCTTGTATTAAATTGTCACTATGTTCTCCTATGTATGCACTCATATTAGCTTCGCTTGAAATAATTTGCTCAAACTCTTCTAAAGAAATATATTGCACTCCATCTGTTTCCAACAATCCTTCGTCATACATACCTTCATATTCCGAAGCAAATTCTCTACTATGAGAAGGCGAATTTGAATACAAAACAAGCCCAATTACAAATATTGTTCCAAGCCAAACAATTGGCTGAATTTGTAATTTCAATCCTTTAGTAAAATATAACAAAGTATACATTATGGACATTGCCATAAATACAAGCATCCAGCCATAATTTGCAACTCTCGTACCTACAAGAACCATACTTATTATCTGAAGCAATATAATTAAGTATAAATACCATTTGTTTTTCCTAATAGCATAGTAAATAACCATTGGAAGCAAAAATACAAGCAATGCTCCCATTTGATTGGCTGAAACAAAATATCCTTTAGAAAGAGTCTTGTCGTAAGATAAATTGTCTTTTGTAAACCAATCAATTATGTTATACTCAATTTTACCATTGGTTTGCGAATATGAAGCAAAAGATATTTTAAAAATGTTTGTTATAACAATTACGAGTGCTATAAATACTGCTACTGTAACCATGACTTTTAGCAAGTCTTGTCTAGATGGTTTTGTAATTATCGTAATATATATTAATAAAATCGGTACTGTCAATCTTAAAACATACATAAATTCTGTCATAAAGCTATAAATATTTTCAGTAATATAATATCCGTTAGAATATACAATGTTAAAGTGATGTAGTAAACTGTATATTATAACAGTTAGTATATAGCCTAAGATAGCATATGCATATTTAACATGATACTTGTATTTTATTTGACTTACAATAACAATGGAAAATACACACATTACAAATACTGTACGTATAATGGTTGCCATTGAAATTCCTAATATGTCTAGCTTATTCCCTACGATAGCCATATAAATGTCTAAAATAGGTTGCAATACTAAAAATATCATAAGTAAATTATTAAGTTTTTCATATAGTTTGCTTTGTTTCAATTTATTCCTCCAAAAGTTTTTCTATTTTGTCTAATATTAATTTATTTTTATTGCTATATGAATAATCGTGAACTTGTAGTTTTAGTTTTTCTACAAGAGTTTCATCCTGCAACATTAGTTTAATTCCATTAAATATTCCTTGTTCAGAATTTTCTACAACTATTCCGTATTTGTTTTCTATTAATTCTTGTGTATAAGCTACGTCTGTTGTAATAACAGGTAGGCCCAATGAAAGGGCTTCTACTCTAACCATTCCAAACGATTCGCTATGTGACGAAAGTATAAACAAGTCACATTGCTTCATAATAGCGTATGGACTAGCCTCTAACTTATTACTTTCTAATATGTCTATATATTGCGTTAATCCCAGTTTGGTTACTTCGTTCTTTAACTTTTCTCCATATTCTCCATAACCAATTATATATACGTGTAACATGGAAATGTCCATTTCTTGTTTTAAATTATATATTGCGTTTATTATTCTTTCAAATCCTTTTTCTCGGCAGAATCTACCCAATGTAACAAAATTCAGTTTCGACTTGTCTATTAGCATTTCATCCATTACGTCTTGTTGATTAGCTTGCTCCAAGACTAAATTCGTGTCTATATAATTTTCTATAACAAATGTATTTTGCTCATTTCCATATATATTGCAAAAAGATTTTTTTGCATCTTCAGATACAGTTATATGTTTATCAAAAGAGTTAAAAATCTCTTTAAAAGTATTTTCGTATCGTTTGGTTTTATTATATGTTGCATAATCTTCGTGTATCCAGTTTATCTTTTGCTTAGCGTCACCAAAGGCCACAAACGCCGAACAAAATCCAGCTTTAAACGCAATTTCTACGTCATAATTCTCAAGACCCATTTTGTTTCTTTGAGTCTTAATAAATTTATCTATTTTACCTGTTTTAAGTCTATATGACATGCATATTTTCTTCAAGGCAAGGCCTAGGTTAAGTTTTTTTAGCAAGCTTTTTATATCTTGGTCTATTACCTCGAACGACTTTGGTCCATAAATAATATTTGCTTGCTTGTGTATATTTTCTAATCTATCACCGTTATTATGCAAAACCAAAATGTCTATATCTAGCTTTGTTATATCTAGGTTGTTGAGAATGTTTTCTAGCAGTATGCTTACTCCTCCTAGTTTTCTTTCATCTACTACAAATAGTATTTTTTTCACTGTATCACCTTTTATTAAATTTTAGCAGTTATCTTTTTAATTTATTTATAATTCTACGCACTAAACGCTCTCTGCTCATTTTATTTATATACTCTAATATTTTTTCATCTTTTATGTTATCTAACTTTTCGAAGAATTTCTCTCTATTTCTATGAGGATTATCTGGCTTTTTATGGTTATATTTGAATACATCTATATCCTTATCCAGTTTATATATAGTTAATCCTTGTATATCCTTAAAGAAGTCTTGTCCTTTAGCGGTATTAAGTAGCACCAAAGATGTACCGTTTTGGTAGTTAGATATATTTGTTAGCTTATCTACTCCCCAAAAATCCCCCAGTGTTATATCTGCATAGTTATATGGTTTTATAAACTTACAATCATAGCAGCAAGGCCTATTGGCAATAGCTCTTAAAAATGCTGTTAAGAAAGTGGTCTCCTCTTCACAAGTTCCATCTTGGTACTCTACTATAGGTTTTAGATTGTCCCAACCGTTAGATTTAGCCCTAAATGAATAGCTTTTAACCTTTGAGCCTTGTTTTAATTCTAAGGCGTTAATATATCTTTTAAACACTTTAGGAGACGGATTAGAGTGACAAATTATATCTACGAGGATTAAGTTTGGATAGTCCTTGTTCAAATATGTGCTAAGCCCCGCTGTTTGACAAGGTGTACCTGTAAACAATACTTGTTTTCCGTCTTTTAAATCTTGTTTCACGCCCTCATATATACCTAAAATATTGCTTCTTAAATATTTCGAGCCACGAAATTTTAATGTCTCCTCTAAGCTTTCCGCCCTCATATGAAGGGCATCAAAATCCTTGTTGTATGCTACTCCGTAGCAAACAGCATCTTTATTTTTAAATAACCTTTTTGCAATAGCACTAAACGCTCCGCCAGATGTACTCTCAGACAGTGTATGTTTATCTTTATTTATTACAGCATATGCCTCGTAGCTGTTATCCTCTTTTTTAGAATGATTACTGCAAGTATTTAGACATTTACCGCATTTAATGCAGTTGCTATCTATAATAACCGGATATATAAATCCTTCGTTATCTTCTACCATTTCTATTGCGCCTTTAGGACATACTAAAGCGCACGTTGAACAACCATTACATGTCTTTTTTTCTTTTGTTTTCAAATATATATTTTCCAAATTAAACTTCTCCTTTTGAAAGTTTCCTTCTTAATATTTTCGCAAGCATCTTAAAGGAATTTCTATTGTACAAAACCGAGAACAGTAGAATTCCCACAAGCATAACTACATTTAACCAATTTATATTTATATAATACATTGCAAAGACAATTACAAATGCTATAAGCATTGCTACTAACATTTGTATATCCCATTTAACTTTAACATATTTTCTACAATCTATAGCGCGATACACAAACATCGCAAGATATGCCGCCATTGTAGATATTGACGCAGCATAAAGTCCAATGTGTTTTATTAAAGCTATATTTACAACTATGTTTATGACAGCTGCAAAGAATGATGTTTTAGAGATGTCCTTTGTACGTTTCATAGCGACATATATTGCGCTTATTAACCCCACACCTACGTTAAACAATGAAGATAACATCAGTAGTGGTATTTGGTTATATGCTTCCATAAACTTTTCATTAATAAGCATTGGAAATACAAATGGTGTTACTCCTATTATTATTAGAGAAAAACATCCAAACACTTTAAATGCTGTATTTATAGTTTTAGAAAAATACTCATCTTTATCTAAATCGTTTATATGAACCGCTGCCGATTCTGTCCATGCTACATTAAATATGTTATATGCATTTATATACATACCAGAAAATTTATTCGCAGCTGCGTATATTCCGTTTGCCGAAACAGACATCATGCTAGAAATTATTGTTCTGTCTGATACGTTTATTACCCACCAAGATATTGCATTTGGTATTAGGGCTGCAGCATATTTTACCATTGCCTTTAAAAGTTTAGGGCTAAACATTTTAGGCACAATGTATTTATATGTTTTTTTAGATAACAATAGATATATCGTTGCTAACATATTGGCTATAAATATGGCTAAAAACATTCCACTAACGCCGAGTTTTAATACTGCTATGAACAGTACATTAAGTATTACTGTAAAACTTGCTACTATAAAGCTGCCAATTGAATATTGGGTGTTTCTTCCCAATCCTCTTGCTACTTGTAGCATAAGCGTAGATAATATTGTAGCAAATACATTAATTAAAAGGTAATATTTATACTCATTAGATATAAATGGTGCAATACACATAAATATTAATGTATATATAACTATACCTATTACAATAAGTGCGGAAGCACTAGTTATAAGTTTTGTCTTATCCTCTTCATTTTCCCTTGCATCTATTAAAAATCTAAACAATGCCTGCTCTATTTGTATCGTTAGAATTGGCACAAGTAATGCTACTATTGTATTAAATAGGTCTACTACACCAAATTCCGTTGTACTAAATACAGCTGTGTAAAGAGGAAGCAAGAAAAAACTTATCATCTGTGTGCATACTCTTCCTATTGTTATTATCCCTGTATTTTTTATTAATTCCTTTTCCCTAGACATAGTCTATATTAAAGTACCCCTTTCTTTAAATATTCTATAGACTGAGACCTCATCTCTTCTATTTTTTCTTTTGCGTATGTATAATCTATCTTGTCTTCAAGATTTATATTTTCTATTTTATCTACAATTCTTAAATCTAAATGTAGCTTCTCTAATAAGTCTTTTATTCTACCCGCTCTAGCTTTAGGTAAAACAGAATAAAAACATCTTTCGTAGATTATACTAAATACCGTTCCGTGAAACGAATTTGTTATTACATATTCCGCGTTCTTAAAAGCATTTACAAAGTCTATTGGACCTTTAGAATATAAATTCATATATTCGTTTTCATATGCGTTATATTTTCTAAAGTGTACTACCTTAAGTCCTGTAACTCTAGATAAATAATTCGCTATTTTAGTAACTTCATCACTTTCAAATAATGTATATACCAAAATGTATTTCTTGTCTTTAAAGTTTACCGTGGAGTTTGTAGATATAAGATTGTCCCACTCGCCTTTGCCTAAAAGCATTGTTGGATCAATTACTTGCGCTACTTTTCTCCCACAAATGCTTTCTAGAGGCTGAATTATACTTTGTTCCCTTACGGATATGTAATCTAAATTGGTTATTTTAGCTTTAAAGTCATCTGCATGTTTTTGTAATAATTCTTCATTACCTAAACTTGCGCCATATATTACTCTTTTAATGTTCTTATCCGTTTTATAGTTTAATGTATAAACATCAGATAGGCCATTCGTTAATTCTGGATTCCATACTTGATCGCTACCTGATACAAATACATCTCCCATTTCAATATCTTTCCCAATCTCTAAAGCATTTGTATATACTTTACTTCTTGTATCTAAATACTTATCGCTAAAACTCTTAAAGCTTCTTTTTCTTTTTAAGTTGCGTGGCAAATACCATAAACTTGAAAAAAAAGATTTAAGAGAATTTGTTCTTATTATTTTGTAATCCGCAAGTATTGCTTTATTTTCATAATTTACAAATGCCGGCTCTGTTTCAAGTTTTTTTAATGTTTCTTTTAAAGCATAAGCTTGAAGTGTTGCACCATAATTTTCTGCATTATGAAAGGTAAGCATTTTAACTTTTTGCATTTAATTTTCACCATACATATTATACCAAATATTGCTTGCTATATCAAGGAAATACTAGAAATATATGTATTTCGACATATATACAAAAGTATAAAGAGTAAAGTGGCTATAGAATAACCATTTTACTCTTTATAATAATTAGCGTGCGATGCTTTTAACTGTTGTTAATACTCTACATCACTAAAAAGCATGTCTCCAGTAATATATCGTGTCTTAACTTTTAGTGACCGCGCATGTAAAAAGATGTTATCAGACTTTTCACTCATGCGCAATGACGATTCTGACTTAACGTAATAGCTGGGTCTTATGATTTCATGCTTCATTTCGTTCAGTATTCTTTTCCAATATTTGAGCAGCGGCACAAACATTGCCAGCAAACCAAGACCCAACCAATTATCAAGTGTCATTGCTTTTTCCTCCCTTCTTAATTAAGTAAGACATAAGTTTCTGATGTGTTTATTATATCATATTAGTTATAAATGCGCAAGTTAGACCCGAATACACTTTGAAATATATATTTTTATATCCACTTTTTGTAACAAGAAAAATTGTTCGGTTTACCACACAACTATTGCAATTCCAGATATAATTAAAATACTACACAACAACTTTTTGATTATACCTTTTTCCTTAAACAAAACCTTCCCTAATATAATTGATTCTATAGCAGATATTTGTTTAATAAGTGTCATTATAGTTACTTTACTCTCCAGCATTTCGTTTGCCGCGAATAGGAATTTATCCCCTATCACCAAACTCACAGCAGCAATAAGTATCCAATAGTTTTTCTTTAGCTTTGCAAAATGTATTTTTCTTCTCTTTACTATTAATACAATTGAATACATTATTACTAGAAATAGCAAAAACCAAAACTGCATTTGATCTCCAGTAGCATGCATTAGAACCTTTTTATCCAGAATGCCAGCCACAGCATTTAGCACACAGGCACACAAAAGTAAAAATACATTTTTAAATGATGTCTCTTTGTTTTCATTGGAATTTGTCACTTTATTGACTAAAAATAGCCCTAGTATAACAACGAGCATACCTATTAATGTTTTTAAAGTTATTATTTCACCTAAAAAAGCAGCGCTCATAATAGTAACAAAAATTATTCTAGACAAATTTATTACGCTATACAGACTGAATGACATTTTTCTCATTACATACAACGATATTATCCATGCTATTACTATCGCTAAAGATTTCACAAAAATAGCTAGTACAACATATATATTTATGTTAAAAACGTCTTTGCAAGTAAATGTTGCTAGTATAAAAGCAATAGCAGTAAACGCCGTTAACACCTCATATATGTAATTCTTTTCTATAGCCTTCTTCTTGGCGCATTCAAAAAAACCAATCAACACGGCATATATCGCTGTGTATATTACCCAAGTTTCCATTTTTCACCTTTTCTTATGTATAATTCAATTCATATATAGTCTATACCAAGCAAAAAGTAAAGTCAATAAATTTCATCAATATAAAATCATGAGATTTAAACAGCAAAAGATGGACTAACACCATCCATCTTTTCAATCCAACTTTATTTTATAACCCCTCAATTTTAAGCGATATATTCTTCATATAGAAGCCTATATTATCTATGTATTTCATATATGATTCTCTATCTTATTTTTACTTTGTTCTTCTAACCATTTTTGGCACCTTGCTCTAGCTTCTTTTTTCTCATCTTTAGTAAGTACTTCTACCGATTCTTCTAGCGACAATATTCCTTCTAAAATATCATCAGCCAGTATTCTAGTACCACAGGCTGTCCATCCCGTTTCGAAAGTATATTCAGTAGTACATCCTATTTCACTCATGTCTCGTTCTATCATTTTGTCGCATTCAGCGTCAATTGCGTTACTTCTTTCTATAAGAATATCAAAAATAATTTTTCTTACTTCCTTACTTGGGATGGCATTTTGCATAATAAATAAATTTTCTCCTTTTATATTTTACTAAACTAACGAATATTATTTTGCAAGTGGCTTCATAGAACAAATTTGCAAGTTAGTCACAATCCACATTGTATCTAACTTTCCAGTACTTTTTTGTTTCTAAAAACTGCTAAAGTACTGGTACGCGAATGCATTTATTAGCCTCTATTATAACTGATTAACTTTATCATATACTTCTTTTATAATGTTGCATCTTAATTTAATCATCTTTTTATAAAAATTCTTTCTAATATCAGACATATATGGAATTTCATCAATAAATCTACTTATTTTATCTATATCTATTCTATGAACTATTCTTTCTATTGCTTTATTACATTCTTCATTTTTAATGCTTCTAATATACGTTATATAATTAATTTTCTTTCCATTTCCTTTTATACAAGAATAGCAATTTATTGCAATGTTTTTAAGTTCAGTCTTGTTTAATTTTTCTATTTCTTCATCTTCTAGCATTGGATTTAAGCATGAACCACAATCATATATTGGAGCAAATTTTATCTCATTAGTTTTATTATTTAGTATAAATCCCCAATTCCCGTTATGCCTATCTGTATTTCCAATAATACTATCTATAACAAACATATCCCAAAATTTTTCTCTTGTATCAATTGTATCTACCATTTTACTCTCTTCTACAACTTCTAAAATATCTTCTAATTCCATTCCTATCTTCTTGTCTAGATTAGTACTTAATGCTAGACTTTCAAACTCGTATAAAACATTATTCTCATCTGTAAAGTCTTCACAGCCACAAACTATTTTTTCTTTTCCATTATAGACATATTTCCCTAAAATGGTATTTTGTGTTGTAAATCCGACTAATCTAAATATATTGCTTCCAACATATTCTGAAAATGCATTATTTATATGTGATATGTTTTTATTTTTTTCTCTTATAGGGTCTGGAAACTTCACTAGATATTTTTTATTATTATATACTAATGTTTTCTTCTTCTCTGAGCCCTTATAATTGTTAAATACTTCTGTACATTCCGTAAAGTCTACCATTAATATTTCCCTCCTTCATATTTCATTAACTATTCTAAACTATTAAAGTGCAAAAAATGCACTATCCTTTTAATTCTTTTTATATTTTATGTTCTTATAACAGTTATATTTTATCATAATGCAAAAAAAGTGCAACAATAACAAAATATATAAATTTCCAGTTTGCTTGAAATATTATGTTAAATATGATATTATATATGTCGTAACAAATATTGTTGCCTTTGAGAATAAATTTTCGGAGGTACAATCCTCCGAGTATTACAAGGAGGAAAGATTTATGGGACTTATTTTAGCGGGAATTTTAGCAGCAGCACTGTTTGTAGGTATTATATTTGTGTATATATCACGTTGTAACATTCCTGATAAGACTATTGCGGCCGCATTGACACTAATTGCTATTATGTGCGTTGCACTTGGAATTATTGTGGGAGTTTTCGAGCCTGTAAGTGGTTATGGAGAACCACACGTATTTTCCACTACCGAACTTGTTAGCTTAAGAGATGACACCGTATCAGAAGGTACAGGTAGATTGTTTTATGTATCTATTTCAGGTACTAATTCTTATACTTACTATATGGAAGTTGATTCTGAATATACTTCTAATTTTCAAAAAGCGTATAAGAGCAAAACTATTTCTGGTAGCAATGTCACAATAATAGAAGACGATAGCTATACTGATGCCAAGTTAGTTACTTATGTAAGGTATGGCAATAAATCATTTTGGACATTTGCTGCTAATGCTAAACAATATGAATATGTGTTCTATGTTCCAACAGGTACAATTGCACGAGATATAACATTAGGCTAAACAAAATTACACCAGTTTAACTGGTGTAATTTTGTTTGTACTGCTAAAGTACTGCTACCAACTTTATTTTTTGTTAAAATCACTCTTTTTTCATGTTTTTTCGAGACTAATATATTTCTTTATAACACTTTATTTTCAATACTTTCAAGTTTTAAATCGTCATTAAAACTCATTAATCATTATTTAGTAAGGGGCTTCATTGTTGGGAAAAATAATATGTCTCTAATTGAATAGCTGTCTGTAAGAAGCATTATTAATCTGTCAAGTCCTATTCCAAGTCCCCCTGTAGGTGGCAATCCTATTTCTAAGCAGTTTACAAAGTCTTCATCCATTCCACCTGCTTCTTCGTCACCTTTAGCTTTTGCTTCCGCTTGTTTTACAAATCTTTCATATTGGTCTATTGGATCATTAAGTTCAGAATAAGCATTACCATATTCTCTTCCCCCAATAAACAATTCAAATCTTTCAACAAGTGATGGATTAGATGGTTTTCTCTTTGTTAGAGGCGATACTTCTACTGGATAGTCTATTATAAATGTTGGTTGAATTAATGTATCTTCAACAAATTCTTCAAAGAACATATTAATAATATGACCTCTTGTATTTTTAAGCTCATCTACTTCTAATCCTTTAGATTTAGCTAATTCTTGCGCTTCTGCATCAGTTTTAATAGTTTCGAAATCTATTCCTGTTACATCTTTAATAGCGGTAATCATAGGTATTCTCTTCCAACCCGGAGTTAAATCTAAATCTAATCCTTGGTAGTTTATTTTAGTTGTTCCAAGCACATTTGATGCTATTGTAGATATAATTTCTTCTGCTATATCCATCATATCATTATAATCTTCGTAAGCAGAATATAATTCGATGTTTGTAAACTCCGGATTATGTTTTATATCCATTCCTTCGTTTCTGAAGTTTCTACCGATTTCATAAACCTTTTCAATACCGCCAGCTATAATTCTTTTTAGATTTAATTCTGGTGCTATTCTTAAATACATATCTAAGTTTAATGTGTTGTGATGAGTTACAAACGGTCTTGCGGCATCTCCTGTAGCAACTGTTGTAAGGATAGGAGTTTCAACTTCTATGTATCCTTTATCATCTAGAATTCTTCTTAATTCTTTTATAATTTTGCTTCTTAATATAAACGTGTCTTTAACTTCTGGATTCATTATCATATCAACATATCTTTGACGATATCTTAAATCTACATCCTTAAGCCCGTGATATTTTTCAGGAAGAGGACGTAAAGATTTTGTTAAAAGAGTTATTTCCTTTGCATGCACAGAGATTTCTTCAGTTCTTGTTTTAAATACAAAACCTTTAACTCCAACGATATCTCCTATATCATAAGATTTAAACTCTTTATATGCTTCTTCTCCCAAATCATTTGTGCTAACGTATAGTTGCAGTCTTCCAAACATATCTTGAATATGGCAAAAAGATGCCTTACCCATTATCCTTTTACCCATAATTCTTCCAGCTATTACAACATCTTTTTCAGCAAGTTCATCATAGTTTTCTTTTATTTCGATGCTTGTATGAGTTCTTTCAAATTTAGTCACTTCAAATGGGTCTTTACCGTTTGCTCTAAGTTCTTTAAGCTTGTCCTTTCTTACCTCAACCAACTTTTCTACGTCTTGTTCTAATTCTATATTGTTGTTTTCTTCTTGCATATTTTACCCCTCCTTATATATGCCATACAGAGCATGTAGTCTACTACACGCTCTTTTTAATATCTAGTATTTTGTACTTGTTTACTCCATCTGGAACTTCAACTTCTATTTCATCATCTTTACGTTTACCAAATAAAGCTTTACCTACTGGCGACTCTAAAGATATTTTACTCTGAGCTACATCTATTTCTGTTGCCCCAACTATGTGATACTCTATTTCTTCTTCGAATTCGTAATCATATAGTTTTACTGTAGTACCAATACCTACAGAGTTAGTAGAAACTTTTTCTACTATTTTTGCAGAACGCAACATTGCTTCTGTTTCAGCAATTTTAGCTTCAAGTAAAGCCTGCTCGTTTTTAGCTTCATCGTATTCTGAGTTTTCAGATAAGTCTCCATACTCTCTAGCTTGTTTTATTTTCTCGGCAACTTCCATTTTTCTTGGTCCTTTTAAGTATGCCAATTCTTCTTCTAATTTTTTAAATCCTTCTTCTGTAAGAAGTGTTTCGTTATTTTCCATTATTTTTCCTCCTAATTAAGTCTGATATAGTTTACAGCATTTTTTATAATTTGTCAAGTGAATTTATAGTTTCCTTAACAACCGTAGCTAGTTGCACCGCGTTATACTTTGTTAACAATAACTCTATATTTTCTTTGCGCGCACAAACATTTTTTAAATATCCGTTCATAAATATTAAGTTAGAATTAAATTTGTCGCCCTCCACCAAGCTTAAATCTACTATTAGCGATTTTTTGCTTAATCTAAATCTAGGATAGTTTTTTCTAAAATCGTCTACAAAATATATAACATTGTATTCTGCAAAAGCTTTTTTATCATTTTTTAATATATCAATAGTAGTTCCTTCTTTAATATTTATATCATTTATCCTTTTTGAAAAGTAGCTAGAGGGTTTGGCTTTCAAATAAATATCCAGTTGTTTATATTCGCCAATTAATTTACCCATCATTGTTATATCTATATTCTTTTCATTATTCGCCACAATCAATACTTTTACTTGGTGAGCTTTTATATTATCCACAGCTATATATTCATTAATATACTTGAATATGTTATTATTTAGCTCATTCGACATTGGCAAATTATAGCCTAGCAAAGATTGCGCCTTATCCGTCAAATACTTCGCGCCTTGAAAATTGTTAGATAAAATATAATACCACTTTTTATTATATGGCGATAGCGCCTGTAATATTATTTTCTCCAGTTGCCTATCCTGCAATTTATATTTTATCTTTTTAATAAGCGTATTTGGAATAGCCGCCATCATATCCAACTGTTTTTTAGATATTACAACCTCGTCTATGCTACAAGAATCGTTTAATTCTATCTTATTAATAACACTTTTGGCCTCATTGCTAATATCGAATAAAATAAACTTCATATATATCACCCTATGAATAATATATATGAATAGTTTACATTATTTATGTGATTTTTTGTCCGCTTTCTCTTCTAGCTTTTCTTTAGCTTTAGAAATCTTTACTCTTTCTCTATTATTATCTAAAGATCTTAATAATATGCTAGAAAGTTTGTCGCCGTTTAAATCTCTTTTCATCTTTCCGTCTTCTACAAAAGAAATAATTCCAGTTTCTTCAGATACCACTATTACAAGTGCATCTGACACTTCGCTCATGCCTATTGCTGCTCTGTGTCTCGTTCCCACATTTTTTGGAACAACATTTTCAGATGCCAGTGGTAAAACACATTTTGCGGCTTTTATTTGAGTGTTTTCAATTATTATAGCACCATCATGCAGTGGTGTTCTAGGATTAAATATTGTTTGTATTAATTCAGAGGATACCTTGGCTGACAAATCTATTCCCTCACGAATTATATCGTTTATTTTTGTACTTTGCTCTATTACAATAATTGCTCCTATTTTCTTAAGAGACATGATTTCCACTGCTTTTACTATTTCAGAGATCACTTGTTTATCTCTTATCTTATCATCAAAATCGAAAATGTTTGTGAAATTCTTTCTTCCTAGTTTCTCCAACGCGCTTCTTAATTCTGGTTGGAATACTATAATCATTAATATCATACCATATGTTAAGAAGTTCTCTAATATGAAGTTTAGAATAACTAAATCAAGCAGTTCACTCACAACCAACAATGCAAGAAGTATTAAAAAACCTTTAAATATTTGTACCGCTCTTGTTTTTTTTATTAGTATATATACATAGTATACTACTACTGCAACTATTGCAATATCTAATATTAACATGACTACTCTAAACGGACTAGATAAATTAAACACATTTTTTAAGTTCGTTAAAAAATTAAAAAAGTTTACTGATAAATCCATTTGCGCCTCCTACATAATCGCATATATAAGCGACATAAATACTCCTAGTACGCTACCACCTATTAAAATCCAAACAAGTGCCTTTGCCCATAAGCTATTTTTACCATTTGACATATTTCTCAACCTCTTTTCCTTAATTAATCATTTATTACTATATCTAAATAATCTGTGTTATTTCCCATTTCACCGGGATTAAACATTACATGCAATTCACCAGCTTTAACATAAAACTCTTCTAAGCCAGTTAAAGCATATGTATACGTTTCTGCATCAACATAACCATTTGTTGTTACATAATCTTTTATTTGTTCTCTTAAAATCGTTTTATATGTTGAACCAAGTATCGCTACCGCAGCTTCATCTTGAGTTATAATTTCTCCTGTGGCTAAATCTATGGTATACGCATAAAGCTTATATGTAACATCTGTACCTTTTGCATCATCTATAATTCTTTCGTAGAATGTAAAAGATAGCAGCCTTTTTCCATTAATATTACTTTCATATTTGTTATATGTAACTTTATATGTAAATTTATTTTCTAAATCTTTTACTTCATCTTTTACCGAATTGTATCTTACTAAAAATCTACTTAGTATTTCATTATTTATTTCAGTTAACTCATCATTGTCTATTGAAATTATAGGTACAGCTATATTAGATTTAAAATGACCTGTACTTGTTTTATATATATCATTTTTTACGTTATATTTTATATTTGCTACGTCTTTTTCAGAATATATATTGACTTCACCTGTATTTGGAGAAGTTACAGGTATATACATGTCTTGTCCAACAACTTTAGGTTCTGGTTCATTCGCCATCATATAAAATGTTGCAAATGTGCCAACACATGCAAATAATATAAATCCTACAATCCCAGATTTTGAATTCTTTTTATTATCTCTGTTGTAGTTCATTGTTTCCATCTTGTGTCACCTCTCTACTAATATAAAATTTTACCATATATGTCATACAACTTCAAGGAATTAGCACTAAATAGTTTTGTTATTTTGTGCCTGTACACAAGTTATTGCCACCACACCTACAATGTCTTCTGCCTTACACCCGCGAGACAAGTCGTTTATTGGTTTTGCTAATCCTTGAGTAATTGGTCCGTAAGCATTTGCCCCCGCAAAACGTTCAACTAGTTTATATCCAATATTGCCCGCGTCCAAATTAGGGAATATCAATACGTTTGCTGCACCCGCTACATGGCTTGTTGGCGCTTTAAGTCCAGCTACTTTTTCATCTAACGCGGCATCAAGCTGTAGTTCGCCATCTACTACTATATCTGGTCTTAAATTATTTATTATTCCTTTTGCTTCCACTACTTTTGTTGTAGAATCAGATTTAGCACTTCCTAATGTAGAATACGATAGCAAAGCTACTTTTGGTTCATTACCAATAAGTAATTTGTACGTATCATTTGCAAGTATTGCTATTTCAGCGAGGTCGCTTTTATCTGGATTTGGAATTAATCCACAATCTGAAAATATGTATTCCTTTTCATATTTTGAGCTCTCTATTTCCATTAAAAAGAATGAAGATACTAACTTAGTTCCTGTTTTAGCCTTTACAATTTGTAGAGCCGGTCTTAAAGTATCTGCTGTTGAATGGCACGCCCCTGATACAAGTCCATCCGCTAATCCAAGCTTTACCATTAATACGCCAAAATAGACAGGATCTAAAACATATTCCCTTGCCCCATTTACAGTCATACCTTTTTCTTTTCTTAACTCATAAAGAAAATGTACGAATTCTTCGTAGTGTTCGCTTTCTCCTGGCGTAATAAATTCTATATCATCAATTTCCGCTCCAACAATTTTAGCCTTGCGCATAGCTTTAAGTCTGTCTCCAACTAAAATTATTCTTGCAATGCCATTGTCTTTAATAATTCTTGCCGCCTTTAGCACTCTCTCATCTTCGGCTTCTGGCAAGACGATTGTCTTAACATTTTCTTTTGCTCTTTTAATAAGTTTATCTATTATTTTTTCCATTTGTTTCTCCTAATTTGTTTTATAATATTTATCTAATCTCTAAAACAATTTATTTTCTTTTCCAGCTATTATTCTTTCAATGTTTGCTCTGTGATTATATATAACTACAGCCACTGTAACAAGTATCAATATAAAGTTATAGTTCGTATTCATGAATATGTTTAATACAACTAACATTATAGAGCCTACCATACTTCCTAGCGATACCATACGAGATATTGCTATTACAACTACTCCAATACCTATGCATATTAGTGCCGCCTTCCAATCCACAATTATTGCTGACATCAAAAATACCGCAACACCTTTACCGCCTTTAAATCCGTAATATAACGGATACGAATGTCCAAGGACGGATGCTAACATATATAGCGTTTTAATACCATTTGACATTTCGGATTTAAACACCAATAAAGCCAAACAAATTACCACATAAGATATTACTACTTTCAAAATATCCAGTATAAACACTAGAGCGCCTATACCTTTCCCCATAGTTCTTATAGCATTTGTAGTCCCCGCATTTTTGCTTCCAAGATTACGTATATCTGTTTTTAAAACCTTTTTAGAAATCACTATCGCGGGATTTATTGCCGCGATTAAATACGCTATTAAAAATGTAACTATATATAACATTATTCTTCTTTTTCTCCTCTTTGTCTTACTACTATATTAATTGGAGTACCTTCTAAATCAAAATGTTCTCTAAATACATTTTCCATGTGTCTAATGTATGAAAAATGCGCTAAATTCTTATCATTTACAAAAAGTACAAATGTAGGCGGATTAGATTTAGCTTGAGTTCCATAATAAATTTTAAGTCTTTTCCCTTTATCTGTCGGAGGTGGAACTATAGCTACAGCTTCCATTATTATCTCATTTAATATACTTGTAGAAACTCTTATACTGTTAGCAGCATATACTTTGTTCACAAGATTGTATATATCCTCAACTCTTTTACCAGTTTCGGCTGAAAGAGTTAGTATTGGTGCATATGACATAAATTTAAAGCTTTTTCTAACCTGCTTAGCGTATGATGCTGGAGTTGTTTCTTCTTTGTCTACCAAATCCCATTTGTTTACTCCTATTATCATAGCCTTACCTTTTTCATGAGCATATCCAGCTATTTTTTCATCTTGGTCTGTAACTCCTTCTTGAGCATCTATCAAAATTATGGCCACATCTGCTCTATCTATTGCTGCTCTTGCTTTGATTATACTATATTTTTCTATATCATCATAAATTTTGTTTTTCTTTCTAATACCTGCAGTGTCTATAAAAACATAGTTTCCATATTTATTTGAAACCCTACTGTCCGTTGCGTCCCTAGTAGTACCCGCAATATTACTTACAATTGCTCTTTCTTCTCCTAATATTCTATTTACTAGTGAAGATTTACCTACATTTGGCTTTCCTATAATTGCAACCTTAATAGTTTCCTCCTCTTCTTGCAGTTCAGGAACTTCTTTAAAGCTATCATAAATTGCATCTAGTACTTCGCCTATTCCGAGTTTTGCTCTTGCTGAAACTGCTAGAGGTTCACCAAGTCCCAAATTATAAAATTCATATATCTCTTCTGGCGGAAGTCCTACATTGTCTACTTTGTTGCAAACAAGTATTACTGGTTTATGAGTACGTCTCAACATCGTTGCAACTTCCAAGTCCTGCGCAACAAGTCCTGCTCTAATATCTACTACAAAAACTATAACGTCTGCCATATCCATGGCAAGTTCTGCTTGCCTTCTCATTCCTTTATATATAACATCATCCGTCTTTGGCTCAATACCACCCGTATCAATTATTTGAAATGTAGTGCCTCTCCATTCGCAGTCAGCATATATTCTATCTCTAGTAACACCAGGTTGGTCCGAAACTATAGATAATGCTTCTCCTGCTAGCAAATTAAAAAAAGTAGATTTACCTACATTCGGTCTTCCTACTATCGCCACTATCTTTTTTGACATTTTTTCACCTTCTTTTATCTTATATATTTTACATTAATTTTAACTTAAAGTAAAGGTTTTACAAAGAATTTCCAAATTTCTCATGTAATATGTTTGTGCAGAAAATGTCATATAAATGTAGTTGTATTTATGTTCAGTTGCAATATAATTAGTGTATATTATTATGTATTAATATTTACAAAGGAGAAATTATGCAAAGGAACATAAAATTATTTCCAATATACAAATTATTTTCTTATGATATCCTTTTTTATTATGCAGTTTCCATACTGTTTTTAACTGGGGTTAAAGGATTCAGTCTATCTCAAACAGCCCTTATTTCTAGTATATACTCTTTTGCGGCTATACTTAGTCAAATCCCCGCCTCTATTGTAGCTGACAAAATTGGTCTTAGAAACTCTATGATAGCCGGCAACATTCTAATTATGATATGGGCTATATTTTATTTAACCGTCCCATCATTTAGCATTATTATAATCGGAGAATTTTGCTGTGCATTTGGGTTTGCGCTAAAAGGTGTATCTGAATCACCGTTTTTATATTCTAGTTTAAAGAAAATAAATAAGGTTTCAAGTTTTGCGAAAATAGAAGGCAAAGGCTCTTCGCTATATTTTATAGTTGAAGCCGTTGCAAGTATCTCTGCAGGTTATTTATATTTTATAAATCCGTACCTACCAATGATATTTACTGCTACTTGCGCACTTACAGCAACAATCTTAGCATTTTACATGAAGCCTATTAAAAATGTCGAAAAAGCTAAAGCAAGTACTAAGGAAAGATTTACAGAAATGTTTAGTGGATTTAAATTTATATTTAATTCTAAAAGATTACACGCAATACTAATATTTGCTTGCGTATTTTATGGAATAAGAGCGCTTTCAAATTTATACATTAAAACATTCTTAAATGATATAAATGTATCATCTACCCTGTTCGGCTATATATTCGCTTTTGCTTCTATTGCTTCAGCCATCGGTTCGTTAGTTCAAGATAAAATAGAAAGAAGGCACAGAAATAAAACACTCACAACGATAGCTATAACATATATATTATCATTCGTTCTAATAGGTATGCTTGCATTAATATTTAAAAATTACAATGTATTATTAACAGTTGGAATTATTGTGTTTATGATACAATCATTAATAAACGGTGCTTATAGGATAATAATAAAAGAATATGTAAGCCGTTACACAACTTCATCCATTAGGCCAAAACTTATGTCTATATATTATTTAGCCGAATCTTTTGGTTCTGCTATCTTAATGTTTGTAGCAAGTAAAACTATTGATTTAGCCCCAATAGGAGTAAGTTACTGTGTATTTGGATTTTGCTTATTTATTGTAATGATAGTAATTTTAAATTATATGAATTCTAGAATGGGACTAGACCCTTCTAAATACGGGAAAAGCGATAGAATGGATTTACAAGAAAGCCAAGGTATATAAAAACAACCAAGTCATTTATGACTTGGTTTATTTTATTATTTAGTTTTATTAATTTATACAAATATATTCTTCTGCTCTAGCGCTTGTGATTTGAGCAGTTTTACCAGTTACCACATCAAATTTATTTATACCTATTGTATCTCCAACTGTATAGTATATTATATTTGCATCAATTTGAATTGATGTTATATTTTTCTTTACAACTCTCTCATGTACATTCGTTTTTAAATTACACATGTATAAAGTATTGCTATCATCTTTATTTATATAATATATAATATCTTTATAAAAAACTATATCTGTTATTTTAGCTATCTTATTATCTATAACCTTTTGTATTTCACCACCAGATTTAGAAACAACATATAATTTAGAATCTTTAGAATTTATAAAATATATGTTATCGTTATTTAACAACATACCTGCTACTATATATTTTTCAGACAACTCTTTTTCTTTTCTTCCGCTCAAGCTATATTTTATTATGCTAGCACTTGTTTTTCCCGCAGCTATAACATACATATTATTGCCATCTAATAACATTTGTTGTGCTTTACAATCAATTATCTTTTTGAGCTCGCCTGAAGAAGCAAAATGTTTATATATGCCGTCTACAAGCTTTAAATAGATATCTGAACCATTAATTAAATAGTCTTGCACTTCTTTATCTGTAAGTTCAGTTTTTACATTAGTTAACAAATCTATTACATATAACTTTTTATCACAAATACCATATAACTTGCCGTCCAAAACTTTTATGTTAGAAAATCCTTCACTACCAACAATTTGAGTTCTAGATTCATCATATGATTTATATAACATAACAGATGTAGTGCCATCTTTAGTGTAAGGTTTAGCAACATAATACATTGTCATTGTTCTTGCTAGTTTTGTCTCTTCTACAACTTTATTTGCAAGTTTCGTTACATTGTTATATACATTAAGTTGTTTGAAAACATATATGCCTAGCAAAACTACTACAACCATTAAAAGGACGTACTTTAACTTAGAAAGCCAAAAACTGCTTTTCTTTTTACTTTTCAAATATTCTTTTCTTGTCATCATCTCATCTTTAGAATATTCCATAGTAGCACCTCCTTTAATACAACAATTATACTATCACATGAGAGTTTTTTCAACAATAAATTTTAATTTTATAGATATATTTCATATATTTAAATATTATCTTATCCCAAACAAAGAACAAGTCTTGAAATATCAAAACTTGTTCTTTATATTGCTATTTTCTTAGAGCAATTCCATACGTTCCCGCTCTGCAGTATACTCCGGGATAAGCCAGTTCCAACGCCCTTAAAACACTACGGTTACCCGCTCGCTGTAAAAGGCCATCAAGATTATTGTCGGCAAAGTCCTTCCTTGTTAATCCGCAAGCTTGTTCAGGTGTATAACCCATTTTTTCTTCTACAAGCCATTTTATTGCTGGAACTATTTCTTCCTCACGCCAAGGCGAATTCTTAGTAATCTCCCACCTTTTGTACTTATCACAAGCAACCGTGTTTAGTAAATCAAACAAACTTCCAGCGTGTTTCATTGCCTTGCCACCGCCATATTTCATTATGACTTCAACTGTTAGTTTCCTATAGTCTTCTTTGGTCTGGAGTTCTATGTTTTCTTTTTTAGCCAACCACAGTACGAAATCCCTTTGATTTTCTTTACTCTTCCAAAAGTTTTGAGGGGTTTTTCTAAATTCCCAAGCCTTTAGTTCCCATTCAGGGAAGCAGTAGATTATCATATCGATTTCACACTTATTAAAGAACTTTTTCGCCCCACCGAGACAATGTTGCCTAAAAAATGCGTGGTCAACTTTTGTTAAAACATCCTCGCGGGTATAACCATAGAGGGTTAGTAGAAGGTGACGCACCATAACCTTAATACTCTTTTTGTCTAAATAGTTATTAGGAAAAGCTTTAATTTCACCTTTAAGTAATCTACAGTACATAGGAATAGGCGCTAATTTTAAAGAATTTATCCGTTTTCCCATACTTTACCTCCAAATTTTGAGTAAATTTATTTATTTGCTTTTTATATTTTATCATAAAAATATTAGTTTTTCAATATTATGTTAATCTTTTAAGCAATTAGAAGACTAGCATTTAAACTAGTCCTCTAATTGCTCTATCTTGATTCTATTATTATCGCAAGATTCTTTTAATTCATTGTATCTATATGAATATATTTTATATTGTTTCTTTCCATCAAATCTTATAGTTACGCATTTAGTATATGCGTTGTTTGAATCTTTAGGATATTCTGTGATTATTAGACTCGCTTTAGTTGTATCTAAAGTTTCAAACGTAGTCATAAACCCAGTACCAGTTCCACCTCTTTCGCTATTAGTCGTAACAGGTTCTAATCCTAATTTATTCAGTGTATTTATATTAAAGTCTACTCCCATATCAAAAACAGAAAATTCGTATTTCTTCTCCTTAATACCAAGTATAGCAAGAATTTCTTTATTTCCAACAGTACTCAAATTAGTTGCATTTATGGCATCTCTTAAGTGGTCACCTATTAATGTTTCTAATCTATTTTTGGGGATAATGTTATTTATTAAGTAATGTATATTTCCCATTATTTTAAGTTTGAAACTTATTCCATTGTTATAACACTCGCTTTGCATGTACTTAAGCATATTATCTATTTCAGGTATTTCCGTTTGTTCAAGTCGAGGTAATTCTTTAACCGCTTCAAATCTTGCAGAATATTCATTTGTTAGCAATTCTATTATGTTTAAAACATTTTGGCTTGTTCCTTCAGTCTTTATATTTTCAACATTCATATTACTTGCAACTAATAATTCCAAAGCCTTCTGCCTATTATAAAAATCGTGTGTAATTTTGCTTATATTTTTCTTCTCAGCTTTTAGAATATCTATTTCATTTTGTTTTTCACCCAATTCTTTCTTGTATTCTTCCATTGTGTCAGTAAGTAGCTTTTGCTTATAGTGCATCGTTAGCATCTTTTGAATAGTCATATACATTGTCGCCGTTAGGAGTAGGATGATGGCAAATAAGTTCATAGTCGTCTCATCCTTACCAATTTTAAACAAACAATAAATCATTATTACTATGGCACTTATATTTAAGGTTATAATTTCGGTTATTTCATTATTTAATTTGTTGTTTAGAGATGAAAAGCCATTCTTAAATCTTTTTATTTTAAAGAAGGCATATATTAATACTAATTGTATTGTTGTTATTATTATTAAGCTTATATACAAATTTGTAATATTAAAATGTGTTTCGAGTAATTTGTATGGTATAAACTGTATAGCAACAGCTATCGTGTGACATAACAATGAAAGCGCATATGACATAACAACAACTAATAATGAGTAGCCAAAACTATTTGATGTTAACTTGGATAAAATTACAGTATATACAAGCACTAGAATTATAAATGGAAAAAACGGATTAACTATACTTTTGAATAAAGTATACACTAGCGCCCAAATAAAATTGATCATTAATATAATTACCCTATTCATAATACTAATATTATTAATGTTTATTATCTTTGTAATACAATAATATACACTTATATTAATAATATACATTTTTATAAAAATTATAATAATATCTGTATTTATCATATTTTTCACCCCGTACACGATGATATTATATATAAGCTCTAAAAATATATCAAGAATTTTTCCATAATTTCTGAAAGTTACTATCAAAAACATAGCAGCTTTTCTCAATGAAAAGCTGCTATGTTTTTAGAGTCTTTAATAATTACAGACCCAACCAGTATCTTAACCATTCCCAGAAATTCATAATATAATCACCTCCACCGCTTAATAAAAAAATACCATCTATGCATTTCGCATAAATGATATTTAGAAGTGATTATATGTTACAATTTGTTACATTTTGTTATAATTAGTTATATCTTTAATATTTTTATTATATTTCCTTTCTAATTTTATCTGAATAATAATATACAAATTCTGTTGGTGTAGGAACACCAGTTTCGTAATTTACTCTTGCTGTATAATATTTTGTTAAATCTTCTATGGGAGTTATTCTCCAAGCATGTAATATTGCGTTTTGCATCGCTCTACTTATTGTGCTACTAGACTTCTTGTATTTGCCAACTAAATGTTGGACTATAGATATTTTAGAATTATCTCCACTATGAACAATAAAATATATTGCATCACATAAGTATTTTCTTCCATGAAGATGCGGAGCAATTCCAATTAAATCTAATTCTTTATTTATTCTGTTATATATACTTTCTTCTAATTTATCATCTTCAACATCAACCGGAACGGTTTGATTTGTAGACTCATAACTCTTTAGCAAAAGTATTGTGTTTATTACATTGTCTCTAGAATAATTCTTTTGTTTTTTATAAAATACAAAATCAATATTATTGTTATGACAATAATCATATACTGTATTAGAATGTACATTTGTTGTCACAATTATTTTTGGTCTTCTATTTAATGGGTATTCTTTCATAGCCTCAATGAAGTCAAAACCGCTACCCTCGCCATCTGTCAATTCTAAGTCTAGTATTACTACATCAGGATTATTAATTTCAAATTCCTCAATAGCTTTAGTAGAAGAATTAGTAATTGCTATTATTTTTACATCATCCCTATTTTTTACAATATTTTTGTATATTGCGCATTCATTTACATCGTCTTCAACAATTAAAATCGTTATTGGTATCGTTTCCATACAAATCTCCCTTCATAATTTGTAACATATTATCACAATTTGTCACTTGTTACCACACTCAATCACTATGTGTTTTCACTATTTAAATTAAATTTTTAATATAATCTAAATATAGGTGGTAAATTATGAAAAAAGAAATCGGTCAAAGAATAAGAAAAGTTCGTGAAAGTATGTGCCTTACAAAAGAAGCTTTTGCAAAAGAAATAGGAATAACAGGTCAGTACCTTGGTTTAATTGAACACGGTCAAAATTATCTATCTATCGAAAAGCTAAAACACCTTTGTGATTTTACTGGTCTTTCAGCCGACTATATTTTATTTGGTAAGGATATGAGTGTTGTTGAATCAACCAAAGCAATGTTGACAGAATTTTCAGATGAGCAACTAATTAGTGCTTGCCAAGCAATAAAAGATTTGGCAATGTACTTAAAGACTAACAATCCTAACAATGAATGAAAAGAAATTTTATATAAATAAGTTTGGATAGAAGTCTAACTTTTTTAACTAAATATATTGATTGTTATTTAACTTAATAGTTACAAATCTAACAAGCCGTCATTGATAAATTCTCAATGACGGCTTGTTTTTTGACTTTCTTGTAATAAGTAGTTTGTTAAGGAGTTTTATTGTCTGCGAAATAAATGCATCTACATTTTGAAATATTATTTGTTGGCGTTTGCTACATTAGCATCCGGAATTGCCGTTTCGGCGTCATCCCTTCTAAGCGCTCCCAATCCAGCACCAATAGCCTTAGAAACATCCTTAAGTTCTTCTGTAACAGGTCGGCCGTTCAGAGCCATATTTTCTGTATTAAGAGCCTTCATTAGAGTTGGCAACATAGAAAGCGTATCGATCAAAACGTTTCCCGTCCCTCCGTTGACACCCGGAACGCTTCCACCACCAATGTTGATAAATTCAGCATTTTGTCCAATGTTAGCCATGATTTCAGCCTGCGCAGTTGCTATCCGGACCTGAGCTTCAGTGTTAATTCTGAGTTTCTCAATCTCAAAATTGACTTTCTCATTAGAGGCTCTAGCTTCGGCAAGCGCGCGTTCGCCTTCGGCTTGGGCAAGTAAATTTGCCTTTACGCCTTCGGCTTCCGCAAGGGCTTTTGCCTTAATACCTTCAGCATCTGCAACCGCTTTTGCCTTGGCCACGTCTGCCGCTGCAGCACCTTCGGCACGAATCTTTGTTGCCTCGGCTTCTGCCGCTTTTTTAACAGCCTCCGCTTCGCTTGTTGCTACCTTTACATGCGCTTCCGCTTTAGTGGTAGCGACATCCGCCTCACCCTGAGCAACTTTACGCGCCGCATCAGCTTCACGTTCAGCCACCTGAATTTTGGCTTGAGCTTGGATAGACATGACGTTGGCCGCCGCTTCAGCGTTGACACGTTGTGTCTCTTTCTCAGATTCAGCGCGAGTAATCATAACCTCACGCTCTTTCTGAGCAGCTAAGTTGGCCTGCTCTTGACGGGTAATTTCAACCGCGCCCTTTCGCTCTTCAACTTCTTTCTGCCGAATGGTTGTCTGAAGTTCTTTTGCGATTTCTGCGTCAGCGTTTGCGGTGTCAGTTTCGATCCTGAACTGTGCAAGCTTCATATCCGTTTCTTTGCGCTTTTCTTTCTCGGTTTGTTCTGCATTCATGCGCGCAATTTCAGCATCCTGTCTGGCCACTGCTTCAGCGATTTCCGCTTCCTTCTTAGCAACTGCTTGTTTCTGGCGAGTTGTTTTATCTACTTCCGCTTTCTTAATATCTGCTGCTTGACGCTTTTCAGCTGCATCAATTGCCGCAATGTTGTTGAAGTATTCATTGTTGTCCGTAATATCCTGAATATTTAAAGAAACCAGTTCCAGACCCATATTATCAAGCTCGTCGCTCACGCCAGACTGAATCTGTTTCTTAAATTCCTCTTTGTCTCTTAGGATTTGCTCTGGAGTCATTGCTGCTACGACATCGCGTACCGCACCCATCAGAGTAAGCTTGACGTCGTCAATAATACCCTGATTTCCCCGTTCCTTAAAAGAGATAATTGCTATGCGGAGTTTTGACGGATCGGATACACACGGTCTAATCTGAGCTGTCCAGTCACAAACTACAGGAACCGCAGTAGATGTTTTTATCTCATCAGAATCCGCCGAAACCGTTAACATGCAAAGGTCAAAATAGCTTGCTTTCCGAAAAATCGGAGGAACAAACGCGCCGCCAGAAACTTTAATGATTGGTTCCTTGCCACCTGTAATAATAAGCGCCTTATCGACATCCGCCACTTTATAAATAGCGGTTAGAAAAATGATAAGGGCCACAACGAAGACAACCACAATGCCAATAGGAATGATAAGTTCCATAAAATTTTCTCCTTTATACCATATTTTACTTATTAATTAACACAAACTACTTACTAAAATAGTCTTTCCTCCTCCTGTATAATTATACGATTGTAACTAGCAATAAAACTCGCCTTTTATTATACTTTACTCAACATAATTTGTCAATCAATAACAGCCTCTGTCACTAAACTTCGTATTTTTTAGCTATACTACAAAACAAATCAGACAAATATATACTTGCCTGATTTGTTTATATAATATTAATACACAAATTCTTCGTCTTCTTTGACCTTCTTTTTTTCCTGGCACTGTGTATTGCCTTGTTTAACAACTTCATTTTCTTTTTGTAATTGAAGAGTATTAATAAAATTTTCATTGCTATCCTTTGACTGTCTTTCCTCCTGCCTAAAATCCTCTAATCTTTTTTGTATTTGGGAATAATCTATTTGGAAGTATGCTCTAGCCTTTTTTATTGGGCCGAACAAGCCCCAAAACTTTGAATGGTCATACTTTGCATTTAACTCATCATCCATTTGCCTAGCAATTTCAATGTACAAATCTGCCACATTTTTCCCGCATCTTTCTTGCAGAATTCTATATATTTCTGTGTCATCTTGGGCAAAAGTTATTTGATTTGTTGTATCTTGCCCTATTATTTGTTGAAACTGACTCGCTATTTCAACTTCTTTGGGATAGCCACATCTGCTCGCCTGCAAATTATACTTTTGTGCAAGTTCTCTTGTTTTTAGTTCAGTTAGGCCTTCGCGCATGGCGCTACCACCATCAGAGCCACAAAAATGCATTGTTTCATGTAATAAAGTATCTCTAAAAAATTGTTCCACGTCCATACCTGAAATGAATACATGTTTTATATAGTCAAAGTAAGTATTATTATTAACAATTTCGCCTTCTTTATATGATTTATGCTTTTTATTAATACCATATCCCGGAATAAACTTCATGTATTTGAATATCTTGTATGCAAGAGACGGCATAATAATTTCTCTATTTGTAGCAAACATACTAATTGTGCCATTATCAGTCACAACAATTCTAGAGTAATAATCATCTATCGCTCTTAAATATTCTTGTCTTTCTTGATGTATATCATTGGTATGTTCTTTTAAAATTAATTGCACATACTCTCTCATATCATGAGCTAAAACTTTTCTTGCCTTTTCAAATTTATCGTTCATAATGGTAATCTCCTCTAATAGAATATATTCTTTTATTTATTATTAGTCCTTCAACGTCGTGGTGTTAACAGCTTTTTATTCTTTACTTCTAGCACCACTACACAGTCCACGTGAGTTAACTGTGGTCCGTTGACATGTTGACCACAGACAACTCTTGTTTTTTTATTCTATTTTTTCTTTAATTTTTTACTAATTTTATGGCTTTTTTTACCCTGTTTTGTATACTAGTAGATGTGTCAGTTTTTCGCTATATTTCAATACTTTCCTTAAGTTTTAGCACAGAACAACACTCCACATGATGTGTCCAAGGGAACATATCTACCAAATCTATAGAAGTTATTTCATAGTCGTCTGTGCATAACAGCTTTAAATCTCTTGCTAACGTTGCTACATTACAACTAACATATCCTATTTTTCTTGGTTTTAATTTTAGTATAAGTTCTATACCTTCTATGTCTAAACCTTTTCTTGGTGGGTCAACTACTATATAATCAAAATATTGTCCTTCCTTTACTAACTTTAAAGTCTCTTTTGTCGCGTCACCATTTACATTAATTATATTTGTTATATTATTAATTCTAGCATTTTCTTTTGCTGCTTCAGTTGCTGACTCAACAATTTCAACAGAATATACATCCTTTACACCGTTTGCCAAAAATATTCCTATACTACCAACACCGCTATAAAGTTCTAATAGGTTTTTATCTTTTTCAAGCTGCAACTTTTCTTTTAAAACGCTATATAGTACTTCCGCTTGTATTGTATTTACTTGAAAAAATGAATCTGCTGTTATTTTAAATGTATATTCTCCTATTTTATCTGTTATATATTCTTTCCCAAATATACATACGTTTTCATTAGATAAAATAACGTTTGTGTTTTGTTCGTTTATATTTAAAACAAATGAACAAATATCTTTATATGCTTCACTTATTTGCTTTATTATATTTTTCCATCTTGCATCTTGCACAAGTTTTTTACTATTTATTACAACAACGCACATAATTTCATGCGTATGTATGCCACGTCTTACCATTATGTTACGAATATCGCCAGTGCCTAATTTTTCATCATAGCCAACAAAGCAGTTGTCTTTTATTAGCTCAAACAATCTATGAGCAACACTATGTGTAATTTCATCTTGTATTAAGCACTCTTCATTTTGTACAATATCATGAGTAGATTTTGTAAACATACCCATAATAGATTTTCCGTTTATACATCTTACTGGATACTGCAATTTGTTCCTATAATAATATGGGTTGCCCATACCATATATGCTGTTTATTTTGCTTGCATCTATACCTTGTTTTTTTAAGGTGCTTATAGCGTTGGCAAGTTTAATATCTAGTGTAGTGTCATAATCCATGTGTCGTGCATCGCAACCGCCACAAAGTCTGTATGAATTGCAATCCTCTCCACATCTAGCGCTTGCCTTATGTATATATTCCTTTACTTCACCTAAAGCGTATGATTTATTAACTTTAACTATTTTAGCGTTAACAACTTCACCTTTTAGCGTACCTGGTATAAATACTGTTAATCCATCATTATCTTTGGCAATCCCCTCAAAATTTATTCCAACATCTACTATTTCAAATTTATATATCTTCCCTTTTTCTAACATAATTATCTCCTAATAAAATATTAACAGAATCTAGATTAATTTTCAATATTTACCCTAATAAACATATGTATAAGCGTGAAAATATCCGCGTGTTTTACACGCGGATATTTAATGTTGGTTAAAAGTACTTTTCGATTCCGTCAGATGTAAGCTTCACGGTTCTTCCATAAAGGAGTGCATGTGTTTGCTTACAAAGTCCGTTATACCGTTTTGCATAGTTTACTTTGGATTCGTTAACGCCATGGTTAAAGAGAATTGCTTTTACCTTCCAAAACTGTGCTAAGAATCTGTCCATATCTTCTGTGGGAACGTGTGATGAGTAGTATCCAAATTGGTATCTCTTGCATCTAAGCTTTATTGTCTCGCCCATAAAGTTAATTTCTGTGCCACATGGTAATGCAATAATATTCTGGACCTCTGGCGGAACATATGCCACAAAAATTAATGTAACATTAGGGTCTTCGAGCATCCTGGCACCGTAGTTCAAAAAGGAGCCTTGATAGAACCTTGGAGAAGTACAGATTATCATACGGGGGCCATGTTCTGCAAAAATCTGGCCTCTGGATGTTTTATCTACAACCATGAAGTTTTCGGGGAGATAATCGCCGCCGTAGATACTTAAATACTTTTTAAGACACTTTACGCCAAACGTGGTATCAAGGAAGATATTAAACTTTTTCATATGCTCTGAAATTTTAGAGCCCTTTTGCATATCTCTTAAGTCTACACCAACTCTTTCAGGTCTTTCCAAAGAATTAGACATATACATGATAGTACCCTTTTTATTTGCAACTTCACGAATAATTTCCATATGCTTCTCTCTTTGCTTTTCGTCATTACGTCTGGGGTCCGAAGAACCATAAGTAGATTCACACACAATAAAGGAAATTTTATTCGCAACTTCTTTAGGTATATCCGTTACAACATTCGTTACAGGATTGGTAAGGCCCAAGTCACCAGTAAAGAGCAAATGAATTTCTTCCGTCTCACTGAATATTCTACATACTGTAAGCACCGCACCAGCAATATGCGCATTAGGATAAAAAGTAACTTCCACACCAGGATACGGAGAAAATGTTGTGTACAGATCAACCACTTCGGTATGACTTATAATTTTTTCAATATGTTTTCTCTCGTAAAACAAACGTGGCATTTCAGGGCCTTTTTCCTTCTTCTTAGCTTCTCTTCTGGGTTTATCCCGTTTGCCACGACCGTGGCCTCTCATTTTTTCAAGCTTTTTGGCTTCTTTTTGTCTTATATACCGCTTAAATTGACTTCTGTAATCATCTTCCAGTCGTTCATAACTTTCTTCTAATACTACTGGAAGAAGCTGTGCTGTTTCATAAGATGTATATAAAGGTCCATTAAACCCCTCTTTAACTAATTTAGGGAACATACCAACATGGTCTGTATGGACATGAGTCGCAAAAGCAAAACTAATATTTTCAGCCTTATATGGCAATTTTTCAGCATTCCTATGATTATGCTCCTTTTCTTGAAACAGGCCACAATCTACAACAAAGCTAACTTCCCGCCCGTCGGGCCATTCGACTTTTACGTGATTGTTACTACCTGTAACTTCTTCAGAAAAAGATGTTAAATACACTTTTAACCTGTCAGATAACATACACTTACCTCTCCTTTAATTAAATTTAAGTAATGGTTTGCGCTATAACTATTTTATCATTCCAAGCCTCATATTTCAACAAAAAACGACAAATTTATAAAAATAAATACGCCGGTGTGTTTATGAATTTACATGCAGTTTTGCTGATTTTTATATTTTAAAAAATTTTAACTAATATATATAATTCAGCTGTTATATTATTTCATACTCTTCAATGTTTACACTAGTATTTTCATTATTCCATTCTATATTCCCAATAATAAATATAGTTTGGTTCATGCTAATCTTTACTAAATTATTACATTGTTCTTCATTTGCAATAAAGTTAAATTTATCCCCAGATGGAGTTTCTATCACTAATTCTATATACACCTTTAATTTAGGCGAAATAATGTACTTTAGCTTAGATTTATATACCACTTTACCGAATAGATATACTTTATTCATAAACATTCTCCAAATAATTAAAATTGAAAATAATATAGTAGATATATCATTCTTTCATAATTAATTATTACTAAAACAATATATCTATAAATCTATTTACCTTTGTCAGGAAGGATAAACTCTCTTTAATACTAATACACACTGTATATATTCCTTAAAATATATAATCTCATAAGTATTAGAGTGAGGGACGGAAACCATAATTGTTGTTCGCATTGTTAGGAGTGTTGTTGTTACGGTTAGAAACCGGATTGTTACTGCCATTGTTGTTGAAGTTGCCTCCACGATTAACACGGTTGTTGGTATTGTTGCCCTTACAAGTTTACCCTAAATAAAATTAATCAAATATTTAAAATTATTTTATTTAACTTAAATACTTTTTTACTATTCCAGATATATCTGCATGTTTAATATATCCTAAATGTCCTGCAAAATATCTTTTGGCATCAGAAACAGAAATGTTACCACAATAAAAGTTATAATCTATCCATTTAAGTTTTGCTACTAATTTTTTCTTTCCTTTATCTCTTATTCTCATTCTAGATACATTTATTTTATATCCACAAAAATTTACTCCTTGGCTTAATTTAAATATTTGTGTTTTTCCATTCAAAGTTAAGTTTAAACCGACTGCCTCATCAGATAAGTATTTGGTTATTAAAGATAAACTTTGTTTAGCACACTCTTTATTCTCTAAAATTATCACCATATCGTCCATATAACGCCAGTACCACTTAACATGTAGTTTATCTTTAATAAACCTATCTAGTTCGTTTAAATATATGTTTGCAAACATTTGAGAGGTATAATTCCCAATAGGAAGACTAATGCCAGAAACATCATCATAACACGATGAAGAATTAAGAATGTCTAATGTAAGTTTTAGTACTCTTTTATCTTTTATTTTTCTTGCAATTAACGAATAAACTTTATCTCTATTAATATTTTCAAAGAATTTTGTTATATCCATTTTAAGTACATAAGGATTAGAAAATATATTATTACACTTTCTTAATCCTTTTTGCACATCTTTGGCTGCCATATGCATTCCTCTTCCTTTTATGCAAGCATAAGAAGTAGAAATAAAGGACGGAACAAAGTATGGTAATATAAACGAATTTACATACCACGTATGCACTATTCTATCTCTAAAATTAGCAGCAAGTATCTTTCTTTTCTTTGGTTCATACACATAAAACAAATTATATGAAGAAAAGGTATAATTACTGTTTAATAACTCACTAAGTATTTCTTTTAAATTCTTTTCTAAATCCATGCTAAACATTATAACATCTAGTCTATTAGTCTTCCCCTTTTTACATATTGTATATGCTCCATATAGCTTTTCATAAGTACAGTTTACAAGGTATATGTTATTTTTTCTTTTAGGCATTGAGATACTTAATATATGCTCCTAACATATTTCCTAAAGCAATCAATTCATCCATCATATACATATATTTTTTGTTATCTATATACCTATGCTTATACATTATTCTAATCAACGCTTTTTCGTAAGCTATGTTTGCATCTATAACATTTGCCACAGAAATTCTAGATGACACAGAAATTTTACTTAGTAACAATATATTTTTTAACGTGTCATATACAACTTGTTTCATTTCTTGTCCAATATTAAATTTCTCTGTTCTTGGTAATTTTAATACTACTCCCAACACGTATTCTATATGTTTTTCCATTTTTGGTAACATATATAATATGTCCTGTTTAGGAGAATGCTTTTCTTTGTAACAATATTTATTACTCATCTAGCTTCCCCAAATCATTATCTCTTCATATTCTTTTTCATTTGCTACAAATTCACTTTCAACTTCATCATCTTTAATTATTTCCAAATTAGATATTTTAGAAGCAAGGCTAGATACCATTCTTCTGCAATTATCTAAATCTTTCATTATTTCTGTTTTCTTAAAACTACATTTATTGCAATCACATATATAATTAGATTTATTAAATACAAATCTTTCGTCTACAAATTCATATTTTTTCTTAAATCCTTTTAGCTCATATATATAATCTGCCGAACTATCCATATTGCAAGCAGATAATACTACAAAGCTTATGCTTAAGTCCGATAACTTCTTAACATATTGCGTAAGGCTTCCTTTAGGAAATCCTACCTTACATATTCCAGGAGCAAAACATACTTTCTTTAACCCCAACAATTCACTTAAATATGCTGCTTGTTCATTTAGAACAATATAGAATGCTCCTATCTCAAATATACATATTTTGTTTTCATTATCTGAAAACACCTCATTAAATAATTCATAATACATAAAAAACCTCCTAGTAGAAGTATAGTAGACATAAAGCACTTACTTTTTACGTCATCCCATACTCCGCTAGGAGTATACTCCGCTTATGAAATTGGCGTGTTATACACCATTTTTTCATTGCTTTTATTTATTTTTTCATTTCGAACTGGCGCATAACACGCCAATTTCATAGCAATGCACACGCATCGCTTTCGCTCCGTATACAATACGCTTTAGTCTAAACCCATCTCGCATATGCCTATACACAAACCCCTGTACTGGCACCGCTAGTGGACAGTGCTACTTCTTTATGTAAAGTGAGGGACGGAAACCAAAATTGTTGTACGCATCGTAAGGAGTGAAGCTGTTACGGCAAGAAACCGGATCGACACTGCCATCGTGGTTGAAGTTGCCTCCACGATAAACACGGTTGCTGGCAAGGTAGCCCTCCATAGTCCATTCGCATAAGTTTCCAGCCATATCATAAATATTTTTTACTCTTGTTTCCTCTGTTGCACCTGTTGTTAATAACCAACTTTCACTTGAAGATTTCGCTGTTGTTACATCAGCATATGTAGTTGCTAAAGTCACATTGGAACATAACAGATACTTAGCATCATCATTAAACGAATCCAACGCTATTTCATTATTATAATAATTTCCATAGTTTGTACTATTTTTTAATTGCGTGTTACTAGATATTGTCACATCTTTTGTTCCATTCTGCGCTTTGGTTTCTACCCACCAAGCTAGTGTTCTATCCCATTGCACTCCATATGTTAATGTAGATACTACACCGTAATTGGTATTTGCTTTTGGATATATACTTCTTGCTACTTCTACTGCTCCATTTGT
>JAZKXT010000005.1:0-22894 GCA_045611765.1 Clostridia bacterium | reverse complement strand
AAATAAACTAACCTCACTCTTATCAGAAGATAATAAAACATACATAATGATAATACCTGATAAAAATTACTATTTAAAAGATGACAATTTTCTTCATATAGATTATAACTATATCTATAATGAAATTGATAAATTAAATATTAATAAAATAGACATAACTAATGTATTAAAACTTAACGATTATTACAAAACAGATACACACTGGAAACAAGAAAATCTGGGCAAAGTAGTAAATTATATGAGTAGAGTAATGGATTTTAAATATAAGGAAAGCAAGTATGAAAAACACGAATATAATAACTTCTATGGAGTATATTATGGAGAGTCTGCTATTAAGAGAAATCCTGAAACTATAGTATACTTAACAAATAATATAGTAGATAATGCTAGAGTAAAATATTTAGAAAACAGTTCACTAACAAGTGTATACAATATAGAAAAACTAAGTAGTTTTGATCCATATGAAGTATACTTAGATGGTGCAAGTTCATTTATAGAAATAAATAATCCAAATAGTAGTAATAATAAAGAATTGGTAATATTTAGAGATTCGTTTGGAAGTAGTTTGGCACCACTTTTAATAGAAAACTATAGCAGTATAACACTTATAGATTTGAGATACATTTCAAGCAATTTATTAGAACAATATTTAACTTTTGATAACCAAGATGTGTTATTTATCTATAGCACACTTATACTAAATCAAAATGTGTTGAAATAATAAATGGTAAAATAGCAATAACAATAGTAATATACAAACCTCAGAGAAAAACTCTGAGGTTTTGATTATATCACTCTATCTTCTGTTACTGCCATTTATCTAAAAAAACTTTATTCTCCTTTTCTATCTCTTTCAAGCTCTTCTTGGGTGTAGGTAAATCTTCTGGCATTGTCCCTCCAGCTTCTTTAATTGCATTTCTTACTATCTTTCCAATTTTATTATGAGTTTCACAAGCTACCTTTTCTGTATCCACATTATCTTTCTTAAGCCTTTGCTCAGTCCGCGAAATTCTAAATAGATTAGCTATAAGTTCGTCACTTCCCATATTATCTAGTATGTCTTCTCTATATCTCAAACCTTTTCTTTTAGCTATATCGTCTGCAGTTTCTCCATTATATAACTCCTTGTAACCAGCGTTATGGAATTTATCAAAATTCTTTACACCTGCATTTTTAGCTGCTATATTTAAAGAATAATTTCCTTTCCTTGTTAGATTTCTATTATATAATCTCTTTTCATCTTCCGTAAGTAAGCTGTATTCTTTCTCACTTATCTCTTGTTTTCTTGTTTTCACAGCAAAATACGTTTGAGCAAGTGCAATTACCTTTTTCCTACTATCACCATTTTGTGCTATTAGATAACATGCATATCTAGTTAATTTGTAATCTTCAATTAATGTCTGTTTACCTTTACCAGATATTATTGACTTACTGACGTCAGTAAAACAATCTCTTGTTGATATTTGGCTATTTTCACAAGCAATCATGGTCTTTTAGGTCGATAGATTTTATTAAAATTTCAAAACTTTTCATCGCAAAATACGACACTTTTCGACAAACATATTCTTTCCGTTTTATGATTATATTAATATATAATAAAGAGCTACATACGTGTAATATGTAACTCTTTTCTTTTATAATTTATAATATGTATTACTCTACATTGCTTTCCCACAAACCATGTTTATTGCAATAAGAATACAATTTTGCATTAGGAGCATATTTAAATTTCGTTTTAGTTATCATTCCCGGCTCAAAATAACATATATCATGAGAATCCGCTGTTACATAGGCAATCCACTCTATATAGTGTTCCTCCTCCATTACATGATTGACACTGGCTATTACAGTATTATCTTTAATTGCGTATACTGGTACGTGTTTTTCAAAAGCTGCATCTACAGAATTAGGGATAAGTTGAGTCATTTTTTCTCCACAGCATATTATTCCACAATCATCACAATTACACTCTTTAAAACTCATAACCATGGCTTCACATTTTTTACATTTTAAAACTTTAAATTCTTTTTCCATATTTAATCCCCCGTTTTCATTATACCATATATGATATGTTTTTCAACAAAAAAATAAAACCCTAGACATAATCTAGAGTTTAAACGCTTCTTTTCCACAAACTACACGTATATTGGCTGGGATGGCTGGATTCGAACCAACGAATGCCACAGTCAAAGTGTGGTGCCTTACCGCTTGGCTACATCCCAATATTTGAGATGTAATTTGTGGGGTGAATAATGGGATTCGAACCCATGACCTCCAGGGCCACAACCTGGCGCTCTAACCAACTGAGCTATATCCACCGAACACAATTAATTTTAATGTATTTTTAGTTATTTGTCAAGTGTTTTTATAATATTAACACTTTTTTCTTCCACTTTTGCTTTAAATCTGTTTGTATAATATATCTCTCCATCTACACTAACCGGCATTTTTCTTGTAGATACAACAGAGATTTCTTTACCTTTTAAAAGCTTCACTAGCTTTATTCCTTCGTGTGTACCTTTGCTAAACTTCGGTAAGAAAAATAGTTTCTGTATTAGTGTAGTTGAATCGATTAAACAAACATCCAACATGCCATCATCTATTTCAGCATACGGTAATGCCTTTACTCCACCACCATAATATTTATTATTACCTATAGCAATTAAAGTATACACACCTTTGTATATTTTATCATCTACACGTACTTTTAGTTTATACTTTCTTGCGCCAAATATTGTATATGCAATTGCTAGCTTGTACTTCATACTACCAGAAATAAGCGGCCATTTCCTAAACAAGTTCATATTATCTGCAATAGCCGCATCAAGTCCAGCATTTAATACATTTATACAAGTACGTTTTCCAATAGTTATACTATCTACTTTAACAAGCTCTTCATTCAAGCTTTTACGTATTATTTTACGCATACTTTTGTATGAATTTGTTGCTCGGCTAAAATCGTTACCAGTTCCTCTTGGTATTACTACCATAGAGACTCTATCTACATATTTAATAGCACTAGATACTTCAGCCAAAGTGCCATCGCCACCTACAACATATATCACCATTTCATCAGTATATTTTTCTACGTACTCTTTAACAATTTCCGTAGCATGTCCTACAAACTTCGTAAGTTCAATGCACACTTTATCCTTCTTGATTAAACCTTCTTTTTTAATATTTGTAAATATATTTTCAATCCCTCTTAAATACTTAAGCCCTTTACCAGTACCAGCCATAGGATTTAAGATAACAAGTCTTATCACTATACCAACTTCTCTCCCAATTTCTTTCCACCTATAATATGGAAATGTAAATGTTTAATAGTTTGTCCACCATTTTCTCCTATGTTCGTTATTACTCTGTAACCGTCTTCGCTAATCTCTAACGCTTCAACAATTTTAGGTATCGCTTCGAATATATATTTTACATTTTCACTATTTGCTTCATCCACAGCATTTGCGCTTTCAATGTGCACTTTAGGCACTACAATCACATGTATAGGCGCTACCGGATTTATATCATGAAAAGCATATACAAAGTCATCTTCATATACTTTTTTACTAGGAATTTCACCAGCTATTATTTTACAAAATAGGCAATCCATATTCTTCACCTCTATTTTTGTTATTCTTTTTTATTCAAGAACTGCTTTTATTCTTCTAACACCAGCTGAACTTGCTTCTTCTTTCTTTATTGTAAATTTACCCAGTTCTGATGTATTCTTAACGTGAGGTCCACCACAAAGTTCTTTTGAAACATCTCCAATTGTATAAACTGTAACTACATCTGGATATTTTTCAATAAACATACACTCTGCGCCAGAGTTTATTGCATCTTGTTTGCTCATTTCACAAACTTCAACGTCTATAGCATCATTTATCCACTTATTCACCAATTCTTCAGCTCTTGCTTTTTCCTCGTCAGATAATTTGTGGTCGCAAGAAAAGTCAAAACGCATTCTTTCAGCAGTTATATTTGAACCTTTTTGATGAACATCAGGTCCTACTACAACTTTAAGTGCAGCGTTAAGTAAATGTGTTGCTGTATGGTATTTAGTTTCCATTTCACCATTTCCAGCAAGGCCGCCTTTGAATTTTTGTTCAGAACCCGCTCTAGATTTTTCTTGATGTTCTTTAAATTTTTCTGCAAATCCTTGCTCGTCTACTTTAATTCCTTTTTCATTAGCTAGTTCTACTGTAAGCTCTAATGGGAATCCAAATGTGTCATATAGTCTAAACGCTGTGTCCTTGTCCATAATACCATCAGTTATATGTGATGATACTTTTTCAAATTCTTTAAGACCTTTTTCAAGAGTTCTATTAAATTTAACCTTTTCAGTTTTTAATACTTCTAATACCACGTTATAATTTGCTTCAAACTCCGGATAATATTTTTTATATTTGTCCATTATAACGACTGCGATTTGTTCTTCCCAATTGCCATCTATGTCTATGTTAAGGCCTCTTGCATAACGTATAACACGTCTTAAAAGTCTTCTTAAAATATATCCTTGGTCTGTATTAGATGGTTTTATTCCTGCTGGGTCTGCTGCTATAAATATAGCGCATCTTAAGTGGTCTGCAATTATTCTCATTGCTCTTTCATTACCTTCGTATGAAAGTCCAGAAACCTCTTCAATTTTTGCAATAACATCTTGCCATATAGAAGATTTGTAGTTATCTGTATACCCTTCAAGAATTGCAGTTACTCTTTCCATACCCATTCCAGTATCTACGTTTTTACTTGGAAGTTCTGTAAAGCTACCGTCTTCTTCATGCATGTATTGCATAAACACATTGTTCCAAATTTCAACCCATCTCTCGTCTGCAGGATCAAATTTTACTGGGACTTCATCTGTACTTCTCCAGTAGAATATTTCTGTATCTGGTCCGCATAGTCCAGTAAGTTCCATGTTTGGCCACCAGTTATCTTCTTCAGCCATATATGCAATTCTTTCCTCTGGGATTCCACAAGCTTTCCAGTATCCTGCTGTTTCTTCGTCACGTTCTACAAAGTCGTTTCCTCTAAATACTGTTACAGCAAGTTTTTCTACAGGAATATTCAACCATTTAGTTAAAAACTCAAAACTCCAATTAACCGCCTCTTTTTTAAAGTAATCTCCTAAAGACCAGTTACCAAGCATTTCAAAAAATGTATGGTGAGTTGTATCTCCAATTGAATCCAAGTCGTTTGTTCTAACACATTTTTGGTAGTCACAAAGTCTTTTGCCATACGGATGTGGTTGTCCTTTTAAATATGGTACAAGTGGTTGCATTCCAGCCGTATTAAATAACACCGAAGGGTCATTTTCTGGCACAACAGGTGCAGATGGAACCCTAACATGTCCTTTGGATTCAAAAAATTCTATATATTTATCTCTTAAATTTATTCCTTCCATGATTTCACTCCTAATTTTCATGCAAATATTATATACGAAAAGTAGCTCAAATGCAATAATTAGACAGCACTTTGCTGTCTAATTACATTAAAATGCTCCTCTACCGCCGCCGCGGCCACCACCGCCTGAAAATCTACCACCACCGGAAGAAAATCCTCCCGAACCAGAAGATCCTCCTGATGCAGCTACTCGCCAATATATTTTATTTGCTTTGTTCAAAATAGATATAAAATTATCTATTCTTGCTTGTGTATATATTTGTCTATCTAGGCCATATAATCCATAATATCCATCTGTTAATTTATAAAAATCATTAATTACATCTTCCATACTTGAAATATCTGGAATGTATTTTACATACCCCGCTACATCACCCACACCTAACGCAATTGCAAATGTAAAATATCTATTCCATAATATGTTATCCTGTATTTGCTTTTCTTCTAACATACTTCCGTTCTCTATTTTATCCTGTAATATTTTTAATAATACATATTCTTTTTGCATAGCTTTATCGTGAGATGTCATTAAATTGTCTGTTAAAACTATAAGCAAAGCTGCAAAAAATAATATTGTTGCTATAACTAGATTTGCATTTTTTATTACTATTATTTCGAATACAAATATCATTATAAAAATGATAACAATCGTCATTATTGTTTTTGTAAGTTTTTTATTAGTTAGTTTAAAGGCGAGCTTAGCTATCCCCTTCCTTAAAGCATCTAATAATTTAACAATACATTTTATTACTAAAATTGCTATTGGAAATAGAGCTACAATAATGCCCACTATTAATTCTATCGAAAAGAATGACCATATAAATGTTTCACTCATGCTCATAGATAGTGTTACAAAATTCAAACTTATGTTATACCCTATCATAAATAATATATATATACAAATTATGATAAACATAAATGTATTCCATATTCTTAACCATTTAGGTACTTTTATATGGTTTGCTCCTATGTTTTCTAAAATAATGGATACTTTTTCATCAAGGTGTTTTAATAAAGTAACCGCTCGTGATTCTTTTTTTATTTCCTTTAATCTTTGTGTTAATTCAATTGTTTGATTACCATTAAAAAATATATCTAAAACACTTTTTTGTATTTCGTCTAGTTTTCTTGACTTCTCAACATCATTAAAAAACTCTTCATTTTTCGTTAGCTTATATGTGTCTTTAACTCCCCCTATTACACTTGCTCGTATATGTACCATTTTAAGCGCTTTAACATTTACTAAATCTATTAAGACAGCTAAAATATCCCTAGGATGCATTCCTCTGTTTTGAGCAATACATGCTGCTATCATAGGATTATATTTATCTAAGATATCTACATCATTTGCGACCAACGGAACTAATTCTATTTCTTTTTCATATTTAATTAATAAAAATGCCCAATAACTTAATACGATTATAGTCATAATTATAGCAGCATTATTCAAATTTACAGCTAGTTCTTTTTTATCCAAATAACTTTCCTCAATTTCTTGAATTATTGGCAATGCGTCTATATTACTTTGCTTATTAATTCTATTTGAAAATGAATTTAATACAATCCTCGTCGAAACAAATTCGTGTGGTCTTACATTTTTATATATTGCTTTTACCGTATTAAAAGTATTAGCTATTTTACCAGAAGAATTACCGTGCGTATATGACTCTTTAATATTCTCTGCATAGACATTTATTTGTAAGTTTTTTATTTTACACTCTACTTCTCCACCTATAAAATTCCAAAAAAGTTCTGCCACATCGTTATGTTGAACTATTATATCTTTTAAAGTATATTCAATAATAAATTGTTTGTTTTCACAGTTAGATGGCTCATAGATTGTATATGTTGTAAAACCATTTTCCATAGTCTCAGTATAAACACCAGAATCTCCTATTCGCGCATAATCTTGTTTATCAAATACCTTCTTTACTCCATCTTGTATAGTGTATATTCTTACATTTTTAATTCCATTACTTATATATAAACTATCAGGTAATTCTTTAGAATCATTCATACTATCTCCAGTAAGCTTTTCATAATACTCACTTGACACATTTGTTGGAATAGTAATAGTTATGCCATTATATTTCCCGTTAAATTTATATACCGTATCTTCTTTAACTATAATATCTCCATTATTCTCTATATTTACATCTATTTTAAAATCTTTTATGTGATAATTTCTTATTATTCCATTTTTAATTAAGAAATCATAGCCAATAACGCATACTAGTACTATAATTAGCATTGCAATAGCTCTTTTATACCCTTTTTTCATTTATTACCACCAAAATAATTCTAACATAAACAAAAAAAATTGTGAATAAATATCACAATTTTTTCTTGCTAATACTTTAAATAATATAAATCATTTACTTGATTATAAGTCTAACACCTTTGTCTGTATTTTCAGCCACTATATCATACCCTAAAACGTTCACAATTTTCTTTACAATAGAAAGTCCTAGACCTGATTGACCTTTATTGCCTTTAACATATGGTAAAAACATTTTATTTAGCATGTCTTCTTTAATTTTTTCGCCATCATTTTCAAATATTATTGTTTTATTATCTATCTTTATTCTAATCTGCTTTTCAGCATATCTTATAAAATTACCTAAAATGTTGTCTACTACTGATGTCCATAATTCGTTTGTACCTCTGAATTCATTTGATTGATTTTTTTCATTAAGCTCAACTATATACTCTAAGTCTGAACGAATTAATTTGTGTCTTTCCACAGCTTCAATAATTATATCATCTAGTACTACTTTGCTATCTTTATATTCTTTTCTATCTTTCATATAATCTATTTTATTTATTTTTAAAATTGTTTGCACTTGGTTAGATAGCGTCTTTGTTTCTTCCTCAATGATTCTTAATGCCTCCTCTTTATCTACCACACCATCATTGATCCCCTCTAAATAGCTTTGTATAACAGATATTGGTGTCTTTAATTCATGAGATAAATTTTGAAACATCATATTTTTGTATTCATCTTTTTGTTTTAGTTGTTTATCTACTTCCTCTATTGTGCTATTTAATTCATTTAATTCGTCGTCTACAATAAACTCTCGTCCTTCTACTTTCTCTCCAGTAATTAAAGATTTAGTTTTTCTTTCAAGTTTTTTTATTTTACCTAATACGTATTGAGACCATGCAAATAATAGCGAGATGGTTACAGTAACTGTAGCTACCATAGTAGGCACAATTATCCTAGACAGATTCTTTTCTTGCGATTTAATGCTACTATCATCCATAAGGATTAAGTTTTTAGCTCCTTTATTTTGCCCCCACAAATAATAATACGTAACATTATTGTATTCAAACTTACCCTTGGTATCATTTTCGCTCGCATAATTTAATATGTCTTTATAACTTAAGTTTTGCAACAATTTATTTAAATTATCTGATGTATAAATTGCTCCACTTTTTGTAATTATTATAAAAGCTATATCTTCGCCCATTTTACTTGTTCCAGGTTCTATATATTTTGATGGTTGACTTAAATGTTCATATATAGAGCGCTCATAAAATGGCTTTAAAAAGCGTGGTAATACTATTCCCATAATAACTAGGCATATTAAAAGAGCAACTAGTGTGACACACACTAGTTGTTTATTTAAACTCATATTTTCAACCTTTTTAATTCTATATTTAAATCTCATGTTAATCTATACCCATATCCATAAATAGTGTTTATATTTAACCCAGGCATTTTACCTCTAAGTCTACGTATAAGGTCATCTACCACTCTGTCGCTTCCAAAATATTCAGTCCCCCATACCTTGTCCAATATTTCATCTCTAGAAAAAGACTTGTTCATATTATCTAGGAAAAGTACAAGAAGATCGAATTCTAGCGCCGTAAGCTTAATATCCTCTTCATCTTTATATACGGTTCTTTTTTCTTTATTTATATTATAACTCTCATATACAATTTTCGAACTATCTGACTTATATACTCTTTTCAATATATTAGATACTCTAAGCATTAATTCTTTGGGAGAGTATGGCTTTGTGACATAATCGTCACTGCCCATCTCCAAACCAATTATCTTATCTAGCTCCTGGTCTCTTGCCGATGTAAATATAACTGGTACAACCGTATCTTTTTCTCTTATGCTTTTTATTACATCATATCCACTTATCTCATCACCTAGCATTATATCTAAAATCCACAAATGAATTTTTTCTTTTACATTTAATGCTTCTTTGCCACTAAAACATTGAATTGCTTTATAGCCTTCTTTTTCTAAATACGACTTAACAAGATTGTTTAGGTTTTTTTCATCTTCAACTAAACAAATATTATACATATTACCACCCTTTTAGTTTGCTCCTAGTGTTATCGTAAGTTCTTTGTACTCTTTGTCTCTATATACTTTTATTTTTATTTTGTCTCCCACTTTTAATTTGTTCTTTATTACATTTATCTCTGGAACAGATAAAACTTTAGTTCCGTTTACTTCAACTATAACATCACCTTGACGTATTCCACCAAGTTCTGCCGGACTTTTTATATCTACAGCTTGAACATATACACCTTCAACCAACGAATATCTTTTTGCATCTACTTCATCTATTGAAGCGCCTGTTATTCCTATATATGGTCTTACTATCTTCTTATTTGTTATAAGCTCTTCTACTATAGGCAAAGCTTCGTTTATTGGAATAGAAAATCCCATTCCTTCTACACCAGTAGCTGAAATTTTAGCTGTATTTATACCAATTACTTTTCCACTAGAACTTACTAATGGGCCACCACTATTTCCAGAGTTTATTGCTGCATCTGTTTGTATAAGATTGTATGTAGTACCTGAAGCCGTCATAGTTCTATTTACCGCTGAAACATAACCAACTGTAACTGAACCAGCAAATTCTTGGCCTAACGGATTTCCTATAGCTACCGCAAGTTCTCCAACCTCGATAGCATCGCTATCTCCAAATATAGCTGCAGTAAGTCCCTCTTTTTCCACTTTAATAACAGCTATGTCTGTAATAGAATCTCCACCAACTACTTTTGCGTCTAACGTATCACCCGTAGAAAGTATTACTTGAACTTTTGCAGTATTATCTGTTATAGCTTGCTCCACCACATGATAATTTGTTATTATATGTCCATCTTTAGAATAAACTATTCCTGAACCCTCTCCTTCAGCTTCTGTTGTACCAAAGAAAGTTTGCGCTTTATATGAAACCCTTACACCAACAACAGATGGCCCTACTTGTTTAGATATAGCCACCACTGGATTTTCTACAGTTTCAAATTTATATTCTGTTATGGTAGAATTGGTGTTAATGTTGCTTTGAACAGAATTATTATCTAGTTCCTTGTTTTCCATTACAACCAGTGTAGATAGTACACCGCCTAAAACTCCACCTATTATTCCAAGCAGCAGTACACCTATATACTTTCCACTTCCACTACTCGTTCTACTTACAATATATCTTTCTGATCTTTCTTGTTTTTTTGGTTTTTTTTCTTTAACCTCATCACTACTTGTTTTATCTATTATTATTTTCATATGTTGCCTCCTATAATTATTATATATTATAATTATCCCACAATTACCAAAATTATATGTCAAATTATGTGATTTTGATTATTATATAACGAACAATATGATATTACAAGCTTCAGCCCTAAGTTTTGACATCTTATACGCTTTCATTATATAAAACTCAAGGAGATATTTCTATCTCCTTCCCACTACATATTTTACATTGTTTCGTCTTCTTTTTACGTGCTCCATTTTCATTTTATCATCTATATTTGAATGTGCTCTAAATCTTCTAGATATTTTATTTATTAATTCATCAGTTAATATGTTTTCAGTATTTTTTCTTTCAGCTAAAATGGAATAGAATAATTCTTTTTGCTGTATAACTTTTGCATTGCAAGTTTCATCAATACTTACATCTAATTTACAGTTGTTATCAAAAACTATATATGATTTGAAACAATTATCCGGAAGCACAAACTCTTTCAAATTATTTTTTACAGCTTCTAGGTGCCTTTTATTTTGATTAATTGGATTATGAAATCTATTGTATTTTTTCCCACCAAATAATTGTGCCCACATTTTTTCATTACTTTTTCCAACCACGACACTTGAATACGCCTTAGATTCAATGATATATATTCCTGTATTATCTATGGCTATTATATCCACTTGGGTTGTAACAAGTTCATCGTCTCTAAAATATGAATCGTAAATTATATTTTCTTTTGCAAATATTCTTTCTAATATTCTAACTATCTTTTGTTCAGCAAAAATTCCTTTTTGAACATTTTTATCATTTAAATATTTCTCATATTCATTTTCATTAGAAGCATAATCTACATAATTATTACACCAATATCCTCTTAACTTCTCTTGTTTACGTATAAGTGCCCACTTGTTTATTTTACGTATAAATTTTATTAATAATATTATTAAGCATATAATTAATATCTCTTTAAAATACACTATTGTTGGTATTATTAATAATATCAACAGCGCAGCTAGCGCATCTGTTCTTGCTCTACCCTTTTTCATAAGAAAATAATATCTCTTTTGGATAATTTTGTCAACTATAAATATAAGTGAATGCAATTGGCATTCACTTAACAATTTATTTCATTATATATCCCATAAGTTTAGGTATAATTTGTTTCTTTCTAGAAAGTACTCCATCAACATATATCCCTTGATATATCCCATTTAATTCTAAAGCCTCTTTAATCTGTTCTTCGTAAGCAGTATTATATAAAATATATGAGCCGTTTTTTATTATATCCGTAACGCATAACATAGTGATAGAATAACCTTTAGAACGGGCGATGTCCTCTAGTGTCTTTACATATCCCTCTTTATTATTTAAAATTTCTTCTGAATTTAAAGTAAATACTTGGGATACCGCTATTTTTTCTTCATCAATTGGGAATACCTTCATATCTGCTAATATAATTTCGTCTGTTGTCTTTCCATCAAGTTTTGTTCCAGCTTTGAACATTTGCATAGCATATTCGTCTATATTAACTTCTGCTAATTTCGCCAAAACTTGTGCCACATTTTTATCCATTTCCGTTGTGGTTGGTGATGTAAATTTTAATGTATCTGAAATAATGCCAGACAGCATAACTCCCGCAATTTCTTGTGGTATCTTTATTCCCGCTTCTGTATAAAGCATATATATTATTGTATTTGTACTTCCAACCTTCATATTTCTAAAATTAATTGGCTTGTTTGTAGTAAGGTCACCTATTTTATGATGATCTACAATTTCTGTTATTTCGGCCTCCTCAAGTCCTACCGCACTCTGAGCCGCTTCGTTGTGATCAACTAAAATTACTTTTTTCCTTTTCTTTTCTTTAATGTCTGTAACTCTTATAAGGCCAACACATTTATCTTTTTTGTTAACAACAGGATAATTATTATATCCTTGTTTACTACTTAATTCAACAAAAGAATCTAAATAGTCTTTTTCATATATCTTCTCTATTCTGGCATTATGTAATAGTGTTCCTACATAACCGCTAAGCCCTATTAATTTAGCTGTGTGGAAAGTATCATATGCCGTAGAGATTATATTTACATTATTCCTTTTAGCGAGTTCTAAATGTTCAGGTTTAACTTGTTCTCCACCAACAATAATAACAAGCCCTGCTTTACTTTGTATTGCATATTCTATTATATTGTGCCTATCTCCCACTATAACAATGTTATTTTCATTTATTTGTATCGTATTTAAAATGGTGGAACTTTTAAAAGCTGCTGTAAGTATTTCGCCATCAATTTCATTGCTTACTCTTAATACTTCTTTCCCTTTCAATGTATCTAATATATTATCGTAAGAAGTTGTAAGATGCGTAAAATCTCCACCTATTAATTCATTACCTATCATTTTTACAGTAACTAGTCCCAACAGTTTTTTAGTCTTGTCCACAATAGGTACACCGGTTATTCCTTTTTCCTTTATATATTCATATGTATTTTTTATACTTTCTTTTTCCGACACATAACAGTCTTTGTAATAGTTTACATCTTCTATTTTTAGCTTAACATCATTTAAAAATTCTGGTTGTTTTATTCCAAAATAATTTAAAACAAATTCTGTTTCTTTGTTTATATCATCTAGCACAACAGGCATAGTTTTATGCCCTCTTTTATTTTTTAAATATGACAATGCTATTGCTGATGCAACAGAGTCTGTATCTGGTTTTCTATGTCCAAATATATATGTTGTTTGTTTCATGCTTTCTCCTTTTTATGTAAATCGCTCATATTATTTTACATCATTTAAAGTATAATGTCAAATAGAGGACATATGTTATATTACATATATCCTCTACCAATTTATAATTTATTTTAATAATTTTCTGCTTTTAATTCAAAATATGCTTTTGGATGATCACATACTGGACAAACTTCTGGTGCTTTAAGACCTACGTGAATATGTCCACAATTTCTACATTTCCATATTTTTATTTCACCGTATTCAAATACATTTCCATCTTCTATATTTTTTAGAAGTTTATTGTATCTTTCTTCGTGTTCTTTTTCTATTTTTCCAACAGCTTCAAATAAATATGCTATTCTATCAAAACCTTCTTCTTTTGCAACTTTTGCAAATTCTGCATACATATCTGTCCATTCATAATTTTCACCAGCTGCAGCATCTTTTAGATTTGTTATTGTATCTGGAACACCACCATCGTGTAATAATTTAAACCACATTTTAGCGTGTTCTTTTTCGTTATCTGCAGTCTCTGTAAATATTGCCGCTATTTGTTCATATCCTTCTTTTTTTGCTTTAGAAGCATAATATGTATATTTGTTTCTTGCTTGTGATTCACCAGCAAATGCCGCCATAAGATTTGCTTCTGTTCTTGATCCTTTTAATTCCATAATTCATATCCTCCTTTAAAATAATATCTATTATATTATTTGCAAGATTAGTATATCATGAGAATATATAATTTTCAAGATGTTTTTTCTACACATTTTTTGCAGAGAGTTTTTTATAAAGAACAAACTCTGGATAAATGTATATACATTTATCCAGAGCCATATTTAAATAAGTTCAGCTTACTCTTAATATCTAAATTTTAGACGTCTTATAAGTTCAGGAACGGCGGCCAGCTTTTCTTCAGTATTTCCATTCTCCACTAGTTCAATCAACCACTTATCACTAATACCATTGTTCTGTACAATATGCTTAACTAAATGTGCATTGTCTGTTTTTATTTGTTTCAATGTTTTTTCCGAAGTTCTGGGATTAATTACTATCCATCTAATCATATCCATTCCCATATCATACGGAATAGACGCAATCTGGTATTTTACTATCAGCTTCATTGCAAAACTGTAAATCATATCTAGTGTTTCTCTGCCAGCATTCTTGTTTTGAGTTGCATGTATAATTACATACAGTACTTCCGAATCATATGAGCCGTCTTTTTCAATTTTAGCAAGTTCTTTTTCTATTAACCGCTTAACAACATCTTCAATAATCTCTGTTGAAGCATAAGGACAATTTACAATAGACTTAAGCTTCTCTAAATTATCCGTATTTGCCATTTCTTTTATAAAGTTTTGTCCCAGTGAAGTCGAAAAAAACTTTTTGTGCTCATCCATATCGATAGTAATATTATACATGTGTCATCCTCCTATATGTTTTGTCCTGTGTCTTAGTAGCTCTCGTTCTTTGGCTTCTTGAATCCACCGAGCAAACAATTCCTTATCCTTGCCCCACTGATTTTCCGAAAGGATTTCAAGTCGCACCTTTGTATACCACCAACTTAGTCTTGCTACTACATATGCACCTCTCTGATCTGTAAGTATAAAATAATGGTTTCCAACATATTGTTTCTTTAATACAAAAATGTAATTTTTATCCTTGTACTGGTCTCCTATATGTGTTTTGTTGTAATACTCTTCTAACATTCTAAAATGTTTTTTCTCTAGCGTTGCAAACCAAGTATCAAAAACATTGCTGTTTTTATCATACTGCTTCCCTTCTCTAGATACATTAACTATCCGTATTCTCTCGCCATATACAAGTTTTTGGAGCTGCAAAGCACCATACATATCTTGTACGACAAAATAATATTCGTTGTTTAACTTATGTTTAGCCACCACAATGCATTTCACATGTTTGCTACTAAATACACTGTCTCCAATTGCATATGATCTGTAATACGTTTTCAGCGCTTTTAACCGTTGTTTTTCCTCTTTACGTTTTGTTTTGTCACGATTTTTCATAATAATTCTCCCTTCATAATTTTATTTGGGCATATTTTAATTTGCTCTAGTATTATACCACAAGCCAACCACTTTTTCTACTCTTTTAACATACAAATACACAGGTCAAAAGTGTAAATGACCTGTGTCTAAATATATTATTTGTAAAACTATATTTTTTATACATTTATTTTAGATTTTTTATTAATTTTGTTCAAATCTATCATAACCCCACCACTCAGGAATAAGTTCTCCTAATTTTACGGTTTTTAGTGTTTCATAATCTACCAATATTTCAATATCTTTGCTATCTTTATCTAATTGCATTAGATATTCTCTACATGCTCCACATGGAGAACCAACTTTTTTATTTCTCATTACACAAACAAGTTTTTTAATTTTTGATTCACCATTTGTTAGCATATTAGCTATGGCATTTCGTTCAGCACACATTCCTAAAGTTGATGCTGTATCAATACATACACCTTTGTATATATTTCCCTTATCTGTTAATATTGCCGCTCCTACTCCGCCCGCTTCAATAAATGGAGATACTGTTCTTGGATTTAAAACACTTAACGCTTCATTATATAGTTTTGTCCAAATTTCTTTTTCATTCATTTTACCACCTCACCTTTGATAGTACAAATTATCCATTTTTTCTTCTATTTAATTCTTCCATAATAAGTTTGTTAACAACACCTGGGTTTGCTTTACCTTTAGATGCTTTCATAACTTGGCCCACTATAAATCCTACTGCTTTGTCCTTACCGTTTAGGAAGTCTTGTACAGATTGTTCATTTTCGTTTATTACAGATACAACCATATCTTTTATAGCTGATTCATCTGTTATTTGAACAAGTCCTTTTTCTTCAACTATTTTAGCTGGATTATCTCCTGATTCATACATAAATTCAAATACTTTCTTAGCTATAGCTGAAGATATTGTTCCTTTATCTATAAGTTCAATTAGCTCTCCTAAATTTTCAGCTGTAAATTTAACATCTGTTATTTCCATTTCAGTTTCGTTCAGTTTTCTTGAAAGGTCAGACATAATCCAGTTAGATACAAGCTTAGCGTTTCCGCATTTTGCAACTGCTTTATCGAAAAACTCAGCCATATGTTTTGAGTTTGTAATTTGTGTTGCATCATATTCTGGAAGTCCTAGTTCGTTTATGTATCTATCACGTCTTACGTTTGGCATTTCAGGTAAAGATGCTCTTAATTCATCAACATATTCATCTGAAAGTACAATTGGTGCTAAATCAGGTTCAGGGAAATATCTGTAATCGTGAGCATCCTCTTTAGTTCTCATCGCATAACCTATTCCCTTGTCATCATCCCAACGTCTTGTTTCTTGGTAAATTTGTCCACCATTTTCAAGTTCTTTTATTTGTCTTTCTATCTCAAATTCTATTGAACGTCCAATAGCTTTGAAAGAGTTTAAGTTCTTAGTTTCAGTTCTTGTTCCAAACTTTGTTTCGCCTTTCTTTCTTACTGAAAGGTTAACATCACATCTTAAAGAACCTTCTTGCATTTTACAGTCACATATTTCAAGATATTCCAAAGTAGATTTTAATGTTTGCATATATTCAATTGCTTCCTCTTTAGAACGTATATCTGGTTCAGATACTATTTCTATTAGAGGCACACCACAACGATTTAAATCTACTAATGTATCTCCTGTATATGGGTCATGTATAAGCTTTCCAGCATCTTCTTCAATATGTATTCTTGTGATTCCTACAGTTTTTGGTTTTCCATCAACCATGAAATCTACGTGTCCTTCATAACATAAAGGCAAATCATATTGAGAAGTTTGGTATGCTTTAGGAAGGTCAGGATAGAAGTAATTTTTTCTATCTTGTTTTGAAAATCTTGCAATTTTACAGTTTGTAGCAAGTCCCATTTTTACTGCATACTCTACAACTTTTTCGTTAAGTACAGGAAGTACTCCTGGCATTCCAGTACAAATTGGACATACGTGTGTATTTGGATCAGAGCCAAATTCTGTTGAACAACCACAATAAATTTTACTCTTTGTAGCAAGTTCAGCATGCACCTCAAGTCCTATTATAACCTCATAATCTTCTCTCATCTTTATACTTCCCATCCTTTCATTTTGTCTTGTATAAATTCATATATTTTATCCATATCTACAAGTTCCGCTTCTGCATCCCCTGTAACTTTAACTTCGTATTTTGCATTTTCCATATTTCTTCCACTTACAACTATTCTAATACTTGCTCCAATTAGATCTGCGTCAGCAAATTTAACACCAGCACTTTTTGCTCTATCGTCTAATAGTACTTCATAACCTTTAGATATAAGGTTGTTATACAACTCATCTGCTTTAGCTTTAACTTCATCATTTTTAGTATAATCTAATGGGCAGATATGTATATCAAAAGGTGCAATAGAATGTGGCCAGTTAACTTGTTTTTCAGTTGCTCTTGCTTCCAATACCGATGCCATAAGACGACCAACACCAATTCCATAACATCCCATAATTGGAGTTTGTGATTTGCCGTTTTCATCTAAATATGTCATATTCATAGCTTTTGTATATTTTGTTCCAAGCTTAAATATATTACCTACTTCTATACCGTTTGAAACTCTAAGCTCTTGTTTTCCACATTTTATACAATAATCTGTCTCTTGAACCTTTGCTATATCCACAAAATCTACATTTCCCACATCTCGTTTAATATTAACACCTGTCATATGATAGTCCTTTTTATTTGCCCCAGCAACTAAACTAGCTTCGTTTTCTATAGATTTATCGTAAACAGTAACAAGTTTTACATTTGCTTCTAGTCCAACTGGTCCTATAAATCCGTAGCAAATTCCGTCTCCCTCTTCTTCAGCCTTTGGAACTAAATGTTCATCATCAACTTTAAGTATATTTCTTAATTTAGTTTCATTTACTTCTTTATCTCCACGGATAAACACAACTACAGTTTCGTCTGTATCTATTCTGTAATATACAACAGCTTTTGCAAAGTGTGTATTTGGAATATTCAAGAATTTTTCTAAATCTTCTATAGTCTTAACATCTGGTGTGTGAACCTCAGATAATTCTTTAGTCTCAGTTGTTATTGGCGCTTGTCCTTTACATACAGCCACGTCCATATTTGCGCTATAATCACAATTACGACACGCAACTATCTTATCTTCACCAGCGTCACATAAAAGCATATATTCATGAGCTCCGCTTCCGCCCATCATACCTGTATCTGATGCTACTGGTACAACTTCTGGTATTCCTGCACGTGCAAATATTCTGTTATATGCATTATAGTATTTATCATAAACTTCGTTTAGTGATTCTTCAGATGTGTGGAAAGAATACGCGTCTTTCATAGTGAATTCACGAACTCTAATTAGTCCACCTCTACTTCTTGCCTCATCTCTAAATTTAGTTTGTATTTGGTAAATAGAAAATGGATATTTTGTGTAAGATGCAGCTTCATTAAGAACGCTGAATACTGCAGCCTCTTCGTGTGTCATAGAAAGAACCATATCTGCTCCAGTTCTATCTTTGAAACGTAAAAGCTCTGAACCTATGGCATCATATCTTTTTGCGCTATCCCAAAGTTTCTTAGTTGCAACAACTGGCATAAGAATTTCTTGCGCGTCGATAGCATTCATCTCTTCACGTATTATATTTTCTATTTTAGCTGCTACTTTCTTACCAAGTGGCATAAGTGTAAAAATTCCACTTGCCATTTGTTTTATATATCCGCCTTTAAGAAGCAACCCGTGACTTTTTAAAGTTGCTTCATTTGGCCATTCTTTTTTTGTATCTCCTATTAATTTCGATTGTAACATAATTTCTCCTTTTATGTTTATATGTTTGGTTTTTGTTTGTAGTGTTCTGTATTTTGTTCATAAGCATAAGCTGTATTTAAAAGCGTCGTTTCATCAAACGCTTTAGTTATAAATTGTAGTCCTATTGGAAGACCTTTACTATCAAAACCACAAGGTACAGATATACCAGGAATTCCTGCAATATTTACTGGAACTGTAAATATATCTTCAAGATACATTTCAACTGGATTTGAACTCTTCTCTCCAAATTTAAATGTAGTATTTGGGCAAGTTGGAAGTGCTATAATATCTACACTTTCAAATACTTTCTTAAACTCTTCACTAATTAAAGTTCTTACTTGTCCCGCACGTTTATAATATGCATCATAGTAACCTGAAGAAAGTACGTATGTACCAAGCATAATTCTTCTTTTTACTTCATCCCCAAATCCTTCTGTTCTAGATTTAGCATAAATTGACTCTAAATCTTCAAATTCTTCCGTTCTGTATCCATATTTTATACCATCATATCTTGCAAGGTTTGATGATGCTTCGGCAGTTGCTACAATGTAGTATGTAGGAAGTGCATATTTAGCATAATCTAAAGATATTTCTACCACTTCAGCACCTAAAGATTTTAATGTTTCTATTGATTTTTCAAAAGCACTTTTAACCTCTGGATTTAATCCTTCACTTATGAATGCTGTAGGAACACCTATTTTTAATCCTTTAATGTCTCCCGTTAATGCTTTTTCATATTCCGGATATTCCATCTCTACAGAAGTTGTATCTTTTTCATCGTGTCCTGCAATTACATCTAACATTATAGCTGCATCTTTTACGTCTTTAGTAAATGGTCCTATTTGATCAAGCGATGATGCAAATGCAACAAGCCCAAATCTAGATACTAGTCCATATGTTGGTTTAAGTCCAACAACAGAACAGTATGCCGCAGGTTGACGAATACTTCCACCCGTATCTGAACCAAGTGATGCTATAGTCATATCCGCTGCAACTGAAGCTGCGGCTCCACCACTTGAACCACCAGGAACTCGCTCTAAATCCCAAGGGTTCTTTGTTTTCTTCACATATGATGTTGCTGTAGATGAACCCATTGCAAATTCATCCATGTTTGTTTTTCCTATTATGATTGCATCTGCATCTTCTAATTTTTTAACTACAGTAGCATCATATGGGCTTACGAAATTATTAAGCATCTTTGAACCACAAGTTGTTAATGTGTCTTTCATACACATATTGTCTTTTAGTGCTACCGGTATTCCACCTAATACCCCTAGAGTTTCACCAGCATCTAATCTTGCTTGCAACTCTTCAGCGCGTTTATATGCATGTTCTTTGTTTAGTGTTACATATGCTTCTACTTTAGTTTCTACAGCATCTATTCTTGCGAATACATCATCTAGAACTTCTTTTATTGTAACTTGTTTATTTGTTATTTTATCTCTTAATTCGTGTATTGTTAATTTCTCGTACATAGCTTCCTCCTACTCCACTACCTTAGGAACACTTATGCAGCCAGCCTCTTTACTTGGTGCATTTTTAAGTATTTGTTCTCTAGGGAAAGAATCCTTCATTTCATCTTTTCTAAATACATTCTTCTTATCTACAACGTGTGCAGTAGGTGATACTCCTGTTATATCTACTTCATTAAGCTCCGCAACAAATTCTGCAATTTGTCCCAATTCTTTAGAATATTTTTCTACTTCTGCATCACTCAAACTTAATTTTGCAAGTTTAGCTATATGTCTTACTTCTTCACTTGAAATTACCATATTTACCTCCATAAATTTTTCCAAATAATTACTTATACATTATATACTAAAGATCGCTATTTTGCAAACTTTTAAGCACATTTATTAATATAATTTGCTAAGCTATGAAAATCCAGGAACAAAATTTGTTCCTGGATTTTTCGTTACGATGATTACATTCTAATCCAACCATAATTGTAATAGATTTTCATACCAGTATCGCTACACATTTCCCTGCAGTGTGCTATAAACTTTTTTCTAAACCAGACGTCCTCAGGTCCACTAAACCAAACGCCGTTTCTCCACTTCACAGTTATCCGTTGACCCTGATAATAATTGGTGTCTACAACATGTTGTGCCCAATCTTTTAGCTCATTAATAAGCTTACGTTCAGCAAAGAATTTAATGCTATATACGAGCCACCAGCAAAGTGTAATAAACATTACTCCAACCAGCAACACGCTATACGAAATCCAGCCGATAATTTTTAGCATAACAATCGCTATATACGTAATAAATACTCCGCCACCTACAATTCCGCAAACACTATTTACTCTTCTGATAAACCGTTGCCTATTTTTATTCATGACTAACCTTCCTCTCTAAAAATTATTTTCGAGCTCTTGTCTACTTTGCAAGTATTATACCATAAGAATAGGCATATATCAACTTATTACAATTAGAGTTACTATTAATTTAAAAAATAAAATTACAAAACAATAATAATATAATTAAAATAAATTAAACTTAACCCAAAAAGTTAGACACTTTTGGGGTTAAGTTCATTATACACCATTTTACATCACTTCATTTTATTTAATCTTCCTTAAACTTGCGCATAACACGTCAATTTCATCGCAAATATATTTGTCCTAGTCAAAACCACCTATACTACTTCTTTATGTAAAGTGTAGGGCGAAAACCGTAGAGAGAGTTCGCGATGCTCGGACCACGGTAGTTACGGTAAGAAACTGGGAAATTGCCACCATTACTGCTGAAGCTTCCTCCACGACCAACACGGAAGTAGGTATCGTAGCCCTCCATTGTCCATTCTATTAAATTACCCGCCATGTCGTAAATATTATTAACTCTTGTTTCCTCTGTTGCTCCTGTTGTTAATAACCAACTTTCACTTGAAGATTTCGCTGTTGTTACATCTGTATATGTTGTTGCTAAACTACTATTTGAATACAATAGATACTTAGCATCATCATTAAACGACTCTACCTCTATTGCATTGTCTTTATAATTTCCATTGTTTGTACTAGTATTTAATTGTGTATTACTAGATATTGTCACATCTTTTGTTCCATTCTGCGCTTTGGTTTCTACCCACCAAGCTAGTGTTCTATCCCATTGCACTCCATATGTAAGTGTAGATACTACTCCATAATTGGTATTTGCTTTTGGATATATACTTCTTGCTACTTCTACTGCTCCATTTGTATCTTCATTACTTTTATTATTATATGTCCATCTTACATAGTTATATGGCGCTTTACCCATTTTTGAATGTACGTCTTTTATTATTACTCCGTCATCACTTGTTTTATGACTTCCTACATTTAGTCCAGCTTCATATCTTGCTATATAGAATCCTTTATATTCTTTTACGCTTTCATACATTTCTTGTACTTCTGCAAGCGTATTTGTTATTCCACCTTCTGGTGTTGTTACTGTC
>JAZKXT010000004.1:0-272161 GCA_045611765.1 Clostridia bacterium | reverse complement strand
GGCTACGATCCGACTTAGTAGATAAAGTTATTATACATTGTATATTTTTGAGTGTGTTAAAGACAAAGAATAACATACTTTAGACATATTGGTGACGATGAAATAGAGGGTACACCTGTTCCCATACCGAACACAGAAGTTAAGCTCTATGATGCCGAAAATACTTAAGCAGAAAAGCTTTGGGAAGATAGGGGGTCGCCAATTTTAAATATTCCTCAATAGCTCAGTCGGTAGAGCGCTCGGCTGTTAACCGATAGGTCGTTGGTTCGAGTCCAACTTGAGGAGCCAAAAAGTAGGTTTTTGCCTACTTTTTATTTATGCCTGTGTACCTTTGAAAGTGCTTAAAATGGACGTTTTTGTAATTTTAGGTATTTACAAATGTATACAGAATATGTACAAAAGTGTTTCTACTGCAGTACTTACTGCAGTACTTTTTGTAATATGATTATTTACAGATATTTACAAAAAGCGACCTTTTTGATATTATATTAATAGTTGATAAAATGAAGTTGATTTTAAGAATAAATGTATATTTATAAAAAAATAAGGAGATGAGATTATGAAAAAAAATAGAATATGGTCGATTGTAGGTTTATTGTTTTTATTATATTGTTCATCAGCTGGTAATTATATAAACTCAGGCGATGATTATTTAGCAGACAATAATACTTGGCTTGCATTAATTGATTTGGCGATTTGTTCTTTTTGTTTAATGATTGTTCCTTTTATTTGGAGATTAATTAATAAAAAAAGATTTGATATAAAAAAAGGTAAAGCGATATGTAGGTGGAATAGTATTATAGCATTTATAATTTCTAGTATATTAATGGCGGCTACAGATATTGGTTTTGTAGGAGGCTTAGGAGCACTTATATACTATTTTATTAATAAATGGATATTTGTTGATGAGAAAACAAATTCGGAAAATATTGATAAACCACTTGAAGAAGTAGTAGAAGAATCTGTGCCAACTGCTATAGAAGATAATACGATTGAAATTGTCGAGGAAATACAAAACAGAAAAGAAGTTGAAACAGAAGAAATTAAGAAAATAGCAACTCCTAAATATTGTAGTGAGTGTGGTATTAAACTAGAAAAAGGCTGGCAGTTTTGTAATAACTGTGGAGTTAAAATAATAAAATAGGAGGATATGTATGTTACAATGCGAAAAATGCAACGAAGAACATAAACAACGGAAGGTTTTGTACAAAGTGTGGCGGTAAGTTGATAGAAATTAAGTTACAAGAAACAAATAAAAAAGATGAAGGAATAACATGGCCAAGCATAATTTTACTTATAGGTGCATTTCTATTATTAATAGGAGTACTTGTAATAGGTGGTGTTATAAAATTTAATGAATATGAAGATAAAATAGAATCATTAAATAGAGTCATAAATCAAAAAAACAAGCAAGTATTAAATTATGAAGCTGAAATTCTATCGTATAAAGCTGATATAAATGAATATAAAGATAAAATAGACTTTTTTGATGAACATGTGGTATTTGTGTTAGATGGCTATGGAAAATATTATTATACATATGACCAAGTGCAACAAGTGACTCAAGGAAAAGCATATAGTTTTTGGGTATATTCGGATGTTGGAGCTAAAAATGCAGGATATAAAAAATGGAAATAGTTTTTTGTAGTTAATGGAGTAATATATTATGCAAAGAGAGTATAACAACTATTTAAAGTTATTAGCAATAATTACTATAATATGTTTTATAATATATATTGCTTGTAACAAAGACAATTTAAATTTGATTTCAGACATTTTGGGTAATCTTAGTATGGGAATCATTACGGGACTTATAATTTTGTTTATAACCAATTATAAAAATTCGTTAATTTATAAGAATGATTTGAAGATAAAAAAATTAAGGACAATGATAGATAATTCTAAAAATTATGAAATAAAAACATACGAATTCAAAAACACTAAATATGTAAATGTACTAGAGTTAATATATCTTTATGCGGACTTATCCAATTTATTTAAAGAAATAGAAGAATATAATAAAGATATTTATATTAAAAATAAATGTGAGTGTGAAATATTGAGAGATGCATGCGTGGAAAGACTAGGAGAACTATCTGACGTTATTCATAAAGTACATATAGATTATAAACAATATGAGAGGGATTTAGATAGTAAAATGTTCGAAGTATTTAAATTGAGAAGAAGTTTACAAACAGATTTACAATTATTAGAAGATGAAACAAGTAAGTTATATAAAAGTATATTATAAATCAAGATTTTTATAGTTTTTGCTACTGCAGTACTACTGCAGTACAAACGAAACAAGTGAAACACACAACACAGTCATATCAAGTGTTACAAGGTACGAAAAAGTGAACGGTAACAACTTGAGGAGCCAAAAAGTAGGTTTTTACCTGCTTTTTATTTATGCCTGTGTACCTTCGAAACGAGGATATAGGGGAGTTTTTGCAATTTTAGTGATTTACAAATGTACACAGATGTCTCACAAAAGTACACGAATTGCATTACCAACTGCATTACTTTTTTGTGTATAGGTTATTATTTGAGGGGGAATGTTTAAAAATTTTTGGGACATTTTCTCATTTCATTGACATTATCATATTTCATTCATAAGGTTATTATTTGAGAGTTAATATGTTATTGAAAAATAATATCAAATATGATAAAATGTATGTGCTAGGGTGAGATTATGTATAAAAATTATATTAAGCCTTTATTGGATTTTGTAATTGCACTTGTCCTATTTACTGTTTTGTTGCCGGTGATGTTAGTTACAATGCTAGTAACAATAATAGACTTGGGATTTCCAGTATATAATAGGTTAAGAAAAAGAGAAGGTAAAAATAAAAAGACTTTCATAATGTATAAAATTAGAACAAAAACAAATCCTACAAAAGCAAATGGGTACAAAGAAGAGTATACTAATGTAAGTAAGGTTATAGACAGACTAAGATTAAATGAAATACCGCAGCTTATAAATGTAATAAAAGGGGATATGTCTTTAGTAGGTCCAAGGCCTTTTATTCCAGGGGAAGAATTACCTGAAGGAAAAGTAAGTGAAAAAAGATATAAAGTAAGACCAGGTATTACTGGACTTGCTCAAGTAAATGGTGGTAGAACCATAACACACAAAGAAAAATTAAGATATGACGAAATATATTATGATAATCTATCTTTTAAAATGGATGTAAAAATTATACTAAAAACAATATATCAAATTATATTTCATAAAGTAGATGAAAATTAATATATATATACTTAAGGAGATAAAAATGCAAGAGATAATTATTGGAATAATGAATCAGTTTGGATATATAGGCATATGTCTACTAATACTTGTAGAGAACGTGTTTCCACCAATACCCTCTGAAGTAATATTAACATTTGGTGGTTTTATGACTACGCAGTCAGAAATGTCTGTGTTGGGTGTAATTTTAGTGGCAACATTAGGTTCTGTATTGGGAGCAATTATACTTTATTTAGTAGGACGCTTAATAAATAAAGATGTTATTGAAAAATGGTTAGATGGTAAAGTAGGAAAGATACTTAGATTTAAACGTGATGACGTAGAAAAAGCCAATAGCTGGTTTGAAAAGAAAGGTAAATGGACAGTACTTTTTTGCAGATGCATACCAATTGTTAGAAGTTTAATATCTGTACCAGCAGGCATGTCTAAAATGCCGTTTATGCCGTTTATACTGTTAACAACGCTAGGTTCTGCTGTATGGAACACGTTGCTAGTTATATTAGGAAATATAGCTGGAAATTCTTGGGAGAGAATATCTCATGTTATAGATAAATTTTCAGATGTTATATTAATAGTTTTAATAGTAGCGGTAATAGTTTTTCTAGTATGGCATTTTACTAAAAAAGAAAATAAAGAAGAAAAGTAAAAACAATATAGTTAGAGAATAAAAAATATTAATAACATTAAACACATCAAATAGATTATATTTGATGTGTTTTGCTTTATATATATATTGACGGAAAACATAAAATGTTTACATTTATATGCAATATATTTGCCACTAAAATGTAAGGTGATTATTATTATAGGTTTAAACCCAACAGGGCGAATACTTTGTAGGTTTTTGTAAAATTTTGTAGTATTGAGAATTTAAAAGAAGTAATATATAATCTGTGTAAATTTATAGATGCGGGATATATACATACGTATAGGTAATGCATTTTCATTACAAAAGATAAGAAAATAAGAGATGATGGAGGAGGATGTATTATGAAAGTTATTAAGAAAACAAAAAAAGTAGATGCAACAGATTTTGCATTGATGGTAGATTCTACAAATAGTTTAGAAAGACAAGAGTTTGATAAATCAAGAATTGCAAAGGCTTTAGTAAAAGAAGCTGGTTGTAGTGAGACAGTAGCACAAGACGTAGCAAATGCTGTTGAAGAAAAATTAGCAGCATCAAAATTAGAAGTTGTAACAACATCATTTGTAAGGTCAATGGTTAATATGGTGTTATTAGAAAAGGGATTAGATAAAGAACTTAAATCTAATTCAGATGTAACTATTCCATTTTATGATGTGACACAAATAATCGAACATCCTAATAAAGAGAACGGAAATACAACTCATAGCCCAGAAAGTGTAAATTTAACACTGGCTGAAAGAATATTAAAAGAATATGCTTTAAAAGAAGTATTTGATCCAGACATTTCGAAAGCACATTTGGCAGGAGATATTCATATACATGACCTTGGCATGATAGATAGATTCTATTGTTCTGGTCACTCACCAGAGTATGTTAAGAAGAATGGACTTAGAAATATACCAGCAATACCTAATGCATCTAAACCAGCAAATAGTGCATACGTACTTGCTCGTCATATATGTTCGATTACACAATTCTTATCTGGACAATTTGCGGGAGCAATAGGTTGGGAAGCAGTAAACGTATTTTTTGCACCACTTCTAGAAAATAAACCATATAAAGAGATAAAACAATTAGCTCAAACACTTGTGTTTGATTTATCTCAACTTGCGGGCGCGAGAGGTGGACAAGTTTCATTTACAGACTTTAACGTATATGCTAACATACCGAACCACTACAAAGATGTATATGCAATGGTTGAAAGAGGTAAATTTGTTGTTCAAGATTATCTAGAAGATAGATATTATTTTGATACAAGGGAAGAAGCTAAACAATTTGCTGAAGAAAATGGATATAAAATACTTACATATAAAGATTTTGCTAAAGAATCTAAATTGTTTGCTAAAGCGCTTCTTGACGTTGTAGAAGAAGGCGATGCCGATGGAATGCCATTTGCTTTCCCTAAGATTAACTTCCATATAAACGAAGAAAGCTTTACAGATCCAGATACAAAAGCATTACTTATGAAAGCGTGTGTTGCTTCAAGTAAGAGCGGATGTCCATATTTCATTTTCGATAGAAATGCTTGTTCTGTATCTCAATGCTGTAGATTAAAAATAGACTTTACAGAAAAGGATATGGAGCTTATAAAAACACCTGAAGAATTAAGATTCGTTGGTGGACAAAACGTTTCAATAAACCTACCAAACATACCTTTAAAAGTAGGTACTGATGAAGCTTCTATTTACAAAGAAATAGAAGATAGAATGGACCTTGCCTGTCGTGCTCACATAATACGTAGAGAGTATTTAGTAAGAGTTGCAAATAGAGAAGGAACACCACTTAAATTCTATTTCAATGGAATGGACGGAAAACCATATATAAGAGTAGACCAAATTTCTTGGTTAGTTGGTATTGTGGGACTTAATGAGCTAATATATAACATGATGGGACAAGAGTTGCATGAATCTGATGAGGCATACTTAAAAGGATTAGAAATAATTTCTTTCATGAATAAGCTGACTAAAGAAATGGAGAAAAAATATAACATCCATTTAAAACTAGAAGAAACTCCAGCTGAGAGTACAGCAGGCAGATTTGCCAAACTAGATATTAAGCGTTATGGAGATAGAGCTTTCCATAAAGAAAATGAATTTGGCGTATACTATACAAACTCTATACACTTTGCAACAGATAGTGATGTGGATTATATTACAAGACTTCAAAAACAATCTAAGTTCCATACATTAGTAGAAGCGGGGAGTATGATACATATTTGGGGTGGAGAATACAACCCAGACCCTAAGGCAATATACAAGCTTCTAGAAGATACTTGGTATAAAACAAAGTGTGTACAATGGGTATTATCTCCGGAATACACATATTGTAAAGATTGTAGAAAGAAAACTAATGGTATTCATGATAATTGCCCTTCGTGTGGTAGCGAAAATGTAAGAGGACTTACAAGAATTACAGGTTACTATGTATTCTTAGATAAATTTAACTCGGGAAAAAGAGCAGAATTTGCGGATAGAAAAAGAGAAGAAATAAAGTAGTAGGAGGTTATTATGTTTAAGTTATACACACAAGAAAATTGCCCGAACTGTGAAGAACTAAAGGAGTTCTTAAAAGAAAAAGGAATAAGCTACGATGAAGTAGATGTAAACAATGATACTAAAGCGCGTGCTTTTATGATAATGAATGATTTAGAAACAACACCAGCACTTACAATGAACGACAATATCATTGCGGGTGAAGTAATGGATATGAAATCTAGAATAGAAAGTCTATTATGATAAAGCACGTAATATGGGCAAGTATGATAGATTATCCAGGACAAACTGCTACAGTTTTGTTTACAGGAGCGTGTAATTTTAATTGTGATTACTGCTATAATAAAACGTTAAAGCAAGCAGAAGATAAAGTTTTCGATAAAGTCATACTACCAAAATTGTTGGAAAGACAAGATTTTGTAAATCACGTTATATTATCTGGTGGTGAGCCTACTGTAGATAAAGATTTTGAGTATATTTTAGACACACTAAATAAACATGGATTTATAGTAGGAGTTCATACCAATGGTTCTAACCCAGATAAAATTATAAATAATATAGATAAAATAGATTATTTGGGTATAGATATAAAAACAAGTTTCAATAAATATGATATAGTAGCTGGAACGAAAACAAATGTGGATAATGTGAAGAAAACAATTGAATATGTTGCAAAAAGTGGAAAGAATTACGAATTCAGAACAACGTTATTTCCAAGGGATGTTAATGAACAAGATGTAATAAGTATTGCTAATTATTTAAAAGAAATCGGCGCTAAGAAATATCATTTGCAACAGTTTTATCCAGTAAATGGGGCAGAAGACATACCTTCTTATCCGGAAACTACAATTAGAGAATTTACAAGAAAATGCAATGAAATAATTCCAACAGTATTAAAAACAAAATAAAGAGGTAGAGGTTATATGAAAGGTTATAGATTAAATCCAGATAGAGAATATGTAGATAAAATAATTACAGGAACATTAAAAAAAGATGGACACTGTCCTTGTAGAATAAATTCAGACGAAACAACACTTTGTCCTTGTGACAAATTCATATCTGAAGGTCAATGCTGCTGTAAGTTATTTATTCCAATTGAGGATTAAGAAAAAGCACTTCAACATTAAGTTGAAGTGCTTTTGTAGTAATAATAAACTGGTAATAACAATAATTGAGTTTTTATTAAAATGATTATAGAATCAGCTATAAATACACCACCAGATATACAAAGCATAAATGCAAAACAAATAGGCAATGAGCTTAAAATCAATCTAATAATATTAGGTTTTACAGCTATACTAATACAAAACGAAATTAATAATATTGTTATTTCAAAGTCGTTAGGCGTAGTTGGTGATGCAATAAAATCAAAGCTCGTATCAGTCATCATTAAAAAAGTTTAATGATAATATTTATAGCAAGAAATACCATTGCAGATATAATATATTTTTTAAATTCTGTTTTTGACATTTGTGTTTTGAGTCTATATAAGAATGTAGCCACAATAATTATAAGCAATATATTAAATATAATAGTATGAATATAGGCATAATCTGTAGGCACGTCAATCCTAGCATGTAAGCTGCTAAGCGTATTAATATTAGTTGAGTTTATTGTTATACTCCGCCTTTTAGTTATTTGGATGTGCTTCCGAATCCGCCAAGTCTTTTGCCTTCAGCGTTATCGTTATCCACAGTCATATACTTCATAAATATTGCTTGTCCTACAACATCCCCTTTTTTTATTTCTAATGGTTCTGTAAAGTAGTTATAGAAAGCATACGAAAATGCACCATCATTATCTGGATTGCCATAAAAGTCTGCATCTATAATACCAACGCTATTAGCAAGAACTAGTCCTTTTTTGAATGGATTGGAACTTCTATTGCAAAGCATTAAATATTCATCATCTTGCATATATGCTTTAATACCAGTTTTAACTAAAGTTGGTTTTGAACCAAATGTAAAAGGTGGTATAGTGCAGTCTTCAGCAGCACACACATCATATCCTGCAGAACATTTTGTTTTTCTTACAGGCAGTGTTATATCGTGGTTTTCAAAACCTTTTGCTATTTCAAATCCCCTTTTTCTTTCCATATATATTTCCTCTTTTCCTTATTTTGAATTTACTAATTTATATTTCTTAACGCTTCTATTCTTTTTTCTGTTGCTGGGTGCGTAGACCATAAGTCGGATTTCTTCTCCTTTAATGGATTAGAAATGTACATGTGGGCAGTAGATTTATTAGCTGCTTCTAAAATATCTGGGTCATCAGAAATTTTTTGCAGGGCAGATATTAATCCGTCTGGATTTCTTGTTATTTCCACAGCTGAAGCGTCAGCCAAATACTCTCTTTTCCTAGATATTGCAAGTTGCATTAATGTTGCAAATATTGGAGAAAGTATTAAAAATAGTATGGCTATTATTGCAACTATAGCATTACTACCATTATCATCTCTGTTGCTACTTCTTCTCCTGAATGCTATCCTTGTAAAGAAGTCTGAAAGTATTACAACGAATCCAACAAATACTGAAACGACAGTAGATAGTAATATATCATAGTTTTTTATATGAGATAGTTCGTGGGCAACAACTCCCTCTAATTCATATTTATTTAATTTTTCTAGAAGGCCAGTTGTTACACAAATAATAGCATTTTCCGGATTTCTACCAGTTGCAAATGCGTTTGGACTACCATCTTCAATAACGTATAACTTTGGCTTTGGAAGGCCTGAAGCAATACACAAGTTTTCTAATATAACACTTAATTGTAAATCTTGTTCTCTTGTGGCTGGTCTTGCACCATTAAGTCCAAGCACCATTTTATCACAGTTATAATACGAAATTATGGCAGGAAGTATAGAGAATACAAGCGCAATTGGAATGGACATTGTCCCCAAATCGTTGTATATACATACACAGTATACACCCACCATAATAACAATAATAAACAGTGATACTATAAAGAATGAAGATATTTTGTTTTTTCTAACACTTTGTAGTATCATTTTTTCACCTCTAGAAAGAAACTTTTACAGTTTCTCTTTGAGCGTCGTCTGCTACTTCAAAGAAAGATTTTGGAGCAAACTTGCCAGCACCAAACATAGATACAACTATGTTATTAGGGAAAACCATAAGTTTTTCATTATACATTTGAACGGTATCATTATAGAACTGTCTTGCATAAGCAATTTTGTCTTCTGTTCCTGTTAATTCTACTTGTAGAGCTGCAAAATTTTGGTTCGCTTTAAGATCAGGATAACTTTCTGCCAAAGCAAATAGCCTTTTCATAGCACCTTCAAGCATTCCTTCAGCTTTAGCTGTTCCTTCAACAGAACCGTTAGCGGCAACATATTGATTTCTCGCCTCAATAACTTTTTCTAAAGTTTCAGATTCGTGTTTAGCATATCCTTTAACTGTTTCTACTAAGTTTGGTATTAAATCAAATCTTCTTTTAAGTTGTGTGTCTATTTGAGCCCAAGCGTTTTCAGTTCTTAGTTTAAGTGAAACTAATGAATTGTACACTCCAACTACAAATAGTATTAAAACAACTACCACTATTAAAATAATCCAAAAAATTGTCATAAAACATACCTCCTAATACTTGTATTGTAACATTTACGCCTTGAATTTGCAATGAAATTTTGTATTATTATTTGTACTTGTACATAATATTATAAAAATTTAATATATATGTAATAAAAAGGAAACTCAATACCATAAATCCCATAGTGTAGTGTAGAGACATTTAAATATTAATAAAATTATTAGTTATAAATTTTCAATTTGACATTGGTATATAAAAATGATATAATGATATCGTCCGATTAAATCGGAAGGAGGAATTTTTTTGAAGGAAGATCCAATTTACATGGTAAGAAAGATAGCCGTAATGGTTACATGTATAGTTGTATTCGTTACAGTTGGTTTGGTTGTAGTAAATTTCCAATCTAAATCTATAACCATAGACTATTATGGTGAAAAAATACAAGTAAACACTATGTCTAATACAATAGAGGGTATGTTAATGCAAAACGGTATATACATAGATGAAAAAGCAATTGTGTATCCGCATGTAGAGACAATACTTAAAGATAATATGGAAATAAAAATATATTCTGAAGATGAGTTGGCACTTCTTGACCTTGATGCATATAGGGCTGAAGTAAAAACGGGAGTTACAGAAAAGCTTATTGAAGAAATACAATATATAGATTATGAAACAGTAAAAAAGAACAACGCAAAAAAAAATAGAGGAACAACTACTACTGTACAAAAAGGAACTAAAGGTGAAAAACAAGTGGTTTATACTGTACAGTTAGATGGAGAAACAGAAATAGCAAAGACAATAATAAGTGAAGTAACAACAAAAGAACCTGTACAAAAGATAGTAGAAGTAGGAACAAAGGTTACAACTGTATCTAGGGGAAACGCAACAAGAATAACAGCGGCAGATTTAACTGTAGATAGCGGATTTGTAAAATATAATATAAATTTATCTGAAGATTTACAAAAGTATGCATATAACATGTGTAAAAAGTATGGTGTACCATATGTAATATTTTTAGGACTTATGAGAACAGAAAGCAACTTTAGAGCAAATGCTAAAAGTTCAACGGGAGATTATGGAATATGCCAAATAAATAAGTCTAATTTATCTTATTTAAATAAAAAGTTAGGAATAACAGATTTATTAGACCCATATCAAAACATTAAAGCTAGTGCATATTGGCTAAGCAGATATTATAAATCATGGAAAGATGAAGCAAGTGGTGAAGAACTAGATTTACACGTGCTAAACTCATATAACTGGGGAGAAGGCAACTATAGAAAATACTTAAAGAAAGGAAATGACGCATATTCTTGGCATTATGGTAAAAAAGTATTAAAATATGCAAATACTATTGCAACAAAAGGTGGATTATAAAATAAGTATGAGTATCTATTAGATACTCATATTTTTGAAGAAGGGGAGAGAATGAATACATTAGAAGTAACAAAAAAAATAATGAGAACTAATGGTGTTTTTGCAAAGAAAATGTTTGGACAAAATTTTTTAATAGACGATAATATTTTGCAAAATATAGTATATAGTGCAAATGTAAGCGATGAAGATACAATAATAGAAATAGGGCCGGGACTTGGAAATTTAACTCATTATATCTTAGAAAAAGGCGCTAAAGTAATAGCGTTTGAAATAGACACAGATATGATAAATATTTTAAATGAAAGATTTGGTGAATGTGAAAAATTACAAATAGTAAATAAGGATATATTAAAGGTAGATATGGAAGAATATTTAAAAGACAAGAATGTCAAGATAATTGCAAATCTTCCATATTACATTACATCTCCAATCATATTTAAATTGTTGGAATATAGAAAGAATATACAGAGTATTACAATAATGATACAAAAAGAAGTAGCAGATAGAATTAATGCTAAGCCACATTCAAAGGATTACGGCATACTAACAATAAATACAAATTATGTAGCCGATGTGAAAAAAATGTTTAATGTGCCCAATACGTCGTTTGTACCAGCCCCTAATGTTACATCAGCAGTTATACAAATTACTCCGAATGAAAGTAAAGAAAAAGAGCTGGGCATAGACGATGATGAAGTTTTTAAAGAGTTGGTAAAGAAAGCTTTTGCAGCAAGAAGAAAGAAACTTACTAACTCACTTCAAACAGCAGGACTTAGAGATGTGTCTAAACAGGACATAGAAAATATGATACAACAAGTTGGTTTGAAATTAACTTGTAGGGCTGAAGAGGTAAGTATTGAGCAGTATGCTAAAATGGCAAATATAATTGCAGGAAACAGAAAATAATTAGAAATAAAAAGAAAGCAATCAGATTCACAACGTGTTTCTGATTGCTTTGTATTAATATACGAACCATAAGTCTTTATTTTTTAAATCTCTTACTATTTGTTCATGCTCGTCAAGTGTATTTGCAAAATACACCCTGCCATTTTTATCCGCAACGAAATACAAATAGTTAGTGTCGTTTGGAGAAACAACTGCTTGTATTGAAGATTTAGATGGACAAGCAATAGGCCCAACAGGCAATTTGCCAGACATTTTAGGCCCGCGTGTGTTGTATGGGTTGTACGTGTTAAGTTCAGTCAGTGTTAAATCACGCTCGCCCATGTCTACTTTATATGCATAATATGTTGTAACATCACTTCCTAATGACATATTTAATTTGATTCTATTGTAGAAAACACTTGCTATAGTTTCTCTAGATGCAACGTCTAGACCTTCTAATTCAACTATAGATGCAAGAGTAAGGATATCGTGTGTATTTTTATCTTTTGCCCCCGCTTCTGTAAGAACGCTATCCATTTTGTCCAGCATTGCTTTGAAGATATCTTTAACAGAAACATCTTTGCCATTAAACGCATATGTGTCAGGGAAAAGGTATCCTTCTAGTGGGAAATATATATTTTTATTTTTTACTGATTCAGTTATAAACCAATAATCTTTAATTAATGAATCTATATATGTTTCATCTTTTAGTACATCATATACATCTTGCTCTGAATTATTAGTATTACTAGCTATTTTTTGAGCGATCCAACGAATGTTTTTTCCTTCAATAAAAGTAATAGTTATTTGCTCTTTCATAATTTTGCCTGTTTTTAACACTTCTATTATTTGAGCAATACTCATATTTTTATTAAGTTGGTAGCTTCCAGCTTGTAAACCACCAACGCCATTTAGTTTTATATATAATTTAAAAGCTAATTTACTACGAATAACATTATTTTTTTCTAATACAGTGGCAATTGTATTACTACTAGAACCAATTTCTATTGTTATTGGCACAGTAATGTCTTCTTTTGAAACGGCTTTAAGTGATGAATTATACCATATAATAGGCGTCAAAACGGCTATTAATAGCAGTATGAAACAAACTGCTAATATTTTATATATTTTTTTCATATTTTTAATATATTCTAAAATCCTGTTTAAAAATTTCATACAGCACCTCACGCAAAGTATATCATTTAAAACCAAAAAAGTAAACAGTTGCATGGGTATAATATAATTTTATCATAAATGAATTAGATATCCGCGTCTATAAGGTTTGTTGCGAATTGACAAGTAGACATAAATGTGATACAATACTACTGTGAATGTAAATTGTTAGGCATTCTCGTAATAACGGGAGTGTAATACTCCCGATTTAATCAAGGAGGAGTTTTAAATGAAGGCGTATTTTAAATCATTGGTGTGGAACAAAGGCTCGCGGGAACTGGTGCAAGGAGTAAAAGGGAATAAAGTGCCTTACAATGCCATATCTGGCGGTAATGGTTCGTTTGTTTGCGGAACTCCGTCAACATTAATTCTTACCGTTACAACAGAGGACGGTAGAGATATTTCCCGGAACATTATCAAATTAGTAAGAGCAGTTAATCAATGGACGCGACTGACGCAGAGTAGAGTGGATATGGTAGAAAGCGCATTAAGAGATAAACACTCATTCGAGCTGGATGAAAGAGAATATATTTTGGGACTTGAGTATTACTCTTGGGTATAATTGAGTTTAGCAGGGTAGATAAAATATCTATCCTGCTAAATTATTGGGCTGTAAATATAATAATAAAGTAAAGATATGACGCAATTAATAAAAAAACGCGTTTTTTTAAATAATTTTTACACAAAATATTGACAATTACACTAAAATATTGTAAACTTAAATGGCAGTGTTATGTGGGCCATTAGCTCAGTTGGCAGAGCACTTGACTTTTAATCAAGTTGTCCCGCGTTCGAATCGCGGATGGCTCACCATTGTGGCCCGTTGGTCAATCGGTTAAGACATCGCCCTTTCACGGCGGAGTGAGGAGTTCGACTCTCCTACGGGTCACCACTGTATGCTGGAGTAGCTCAGCTGGTAGAGCAGCTGACTTGTAATGAGCAGGTCGTCAGTTCAATTCTGACCTTCAGCTCCAAAATTAATCCTTACAATCTCAACGGTTGTAAGGATTTTTTGTATTCTTTTCTGTTATATGGTATGGTGGAGAAAAGTTGGTCCAAAATTGGTCCACAATTGCCCAAAATTTTATTGTATAGATAGTTAACCTTTTACTTTTACCATAGCATCTGACATAAAAAAACTAAAAAGTCATATTCAAATTATGAATATGACTTTTTAGTTTTAAGATTAAAATTTCCAAGAAATCTTTGGTGTGTAGGACATAGAGAAACAATTACACCTATTCTTCGCCCAAGGCTTCTTGCCTCTGTCTTGTCCGCAACAATCACAAATCTTGTCTGTATCGTATGCGTGGTTTCGTCTCCAGTTTTGACGGTCTTCCTTGTTTCCTACTGCAAAAAGGGTTCGAGAATTAAAACCAAAAGCTTCTCTATCGCTGGTAACTTTTCTGGGATTATGTTCAAAATCCCAAGGTTTAGTTACTTTTATTGCATCAAGAAGTAGTTTGAACAAGCCTGTTGGTTCTTCAGGAGTTGTAAACATTTGGGTTTCACTTAAGTCTACATTCCTTTTCATTTTTTCTCACCACCCAAGAAACTTCTGATTCTCTTGAATACTCCTTTTTTCTTGCCGTGGTCAATTTTGAAAGCGTCTCTTGACGGAACGAGTTGGTCTAATTGCTTCTTCAACTCCTCAATATCTTCAGGAGTATTAATAGTTCTGACGATATTACGTCTTTTACTTGCTTCGACTTCATTTACCATTTTGTCTAAAGTAAGGTCGCAATATTCATCTTCCCAGTCACCCAAGAAATAAAATCTGTCAATGACTGTTCTTGTTTTTTCATTTTGGAATGTGCCAAATAGGATAGGGTCTTTCTGCCTACGTTCCTTTTCAACCTGTCTTTCAACTTTGCCGGTATAGTCTGTAAAGAGAACATAGAGCTGGTCAAATTTATCTTTGACCTGTGCTATAATAGCAACAATTTCGTCCGGAATCTCTCTCTCATACTTTTCGAGTTCGATAATTTTAACAGTATCTTTTGCAATATTATCGATGTATTCTTCAATATCGTCTCTGTAGATAAAGGTTGTTATGCCCATCTTAACAATTTCTCGTTCAGCTTCAACACTTTGAAGATGGAATAACAACTTTCTCATGCCGGCAGTCTGACCAGTAATTTTGTACTTGTTCAGCAACTCCAAACAGTTATCATAGATTCTTGACAAATCCTCATCTGTTACTGTTTGTTTCCGCGCCTTTACAATTTCAAAATACTCGCTAGGATTAAGTTCTCTTTGTTCGCTCATTTGTATAACTCCTTTCAATAATTACAGATTATAATTTAATATTACGTTAGGGGAATTATCCCTTAACTATTATGAAAACTTCTTGTATATTATACACCAACTTTACATAATTTGCAAGTCTGACACAGTTTGGATTTTGATAATAAATATATGATCATTTTACAACAAAAAAGTGTGCAAAATTGCCCCAAGATTGGTCCAAAAGCACTTTCAACCTCTTTATTTTCAGCATTTACTGTTTTTCTTGTAATCAGCAGGTCGTCACTTTAATTATGTGAGGTTATTTTTATAGTTATGTATTTTGTATTATATGTATCTTATAGTAATTTAAAAGTAAAGTTTAATATACTATAATATACAAAAGCAGCTTTTTTATTTAATTTGTCTTTTACAGAAAAGCTTTCAAATAGAGCCTACATTTCTATTCTCATACTTTTGTATTATTAACTCAAAGGCCATTAAAATTGATACATTATCATTGAATGATTTGGCTTGAAATTAATCTTTCCTTAAAGTTGTTTGTAAAGTTTTTCTCTTTAGGTGAAGTGATAAACATAACTATAAATATATCCCTGAAAAGCAATAATAACTATAATAAAGCCAAATATAAGTTATTAATTATTGTCGAAAAACTCCTAGTTTTGTAACAATTTGTAATATTGCTAGACAAATTATTGTTTGGGTATTATACTCACCTTGAGGTGATAATTTGGCGTACTATTTAGTTATTACTTTTATTATGTTTGTTTTAGTAGATTATAAATATATTTATTCATATATTGATTCAAAATTTCTATATACCACATCTGGTAGCAAACTTTCTAAAGAGATAAATTCTAAAGGAAACACAAATGTTGTTCAGTCTTATGACAAACTGGACATAATCATTGTTATAACTGTTTTTATCGTTGTATTTTCTAGCAATTTCACAATTTCGTCCATTGCTTTTAATACAAATCCACTAACAATTAGAATAATTAAAGAGGTAAATTTAAGAGAAATTATATCTTCGCATGAAGGGAATATACAGTTGGCGTATCACATATCTTGCGCTTTATGTATTGTATTTTTATTTAATAAATATAGACCGAAATTAAGATTGCTTACTGAAAAAATTGTTGGTAAAATGCTAGGTCAAACTCAAGTAGGAAGTAGAAAACGAGAAGGTTATGTTATAGCAAGAGACGAAAATGATGAAGCAGTATCACTAACAGATGAGACATTATACCAAAACGTATTAATAACAGGTAGTATTGGAAGCGGCAAGACGAGTGGAGCTATTTCAAGGCTTACATACAACTTAATAAAAAGTGGAAAAGGTGGACTCATTCTAGATGTAAAAGGCAACTTTGTGGATACGGTAGGGGATATAGCTAAAAGACTAGGAAGGACACAAGATATATACGTAATTTCTAAGAACTCACAGTGGTATATGAATCTTTTAGATGAAGGTATTTCGTCGTTGGAGCTAGCTAGTAGATTAAAACAAGTCATAACATTGCTTTCTACTAACAATAATTCGGATTCATATTGGCTAGATAAGGTAGAAAATGTACTAATGAATATGATAATTGTGATGAAATATATAGATAGTTTAAATTTAATAACATTACATAGAATGGTAAGCGAAGACGTATTTTTAAGGCAAACTTTAGATCAAGTAAAACTAAAATTGAAAACTAAAATCCCCGATGATAAAACTTCATTTGAACTGGCAGGAGCAATATCTTTTGTTGAAAATGAATTTTTAAAACTAGACAGTAGAGTGAACACAATTATTAAATCTGAAATAACAAGGTTGACCATACCTCTGGTAACGGATTATGATATATATAATCAATTTTGTATTCAGGGAGACAAACAAAAAATAACCTTTGGTGGAAATAAAATAATAATTTTATCTATAAATATTGGCGAGAACAAAGCGCTTGCAAAAATAGTAGCAACGTTTATAAAACTTGCATTTCAAAAATATATTTTATCTAGTATATCTTGTACAAATCCAACGTTTTTTATCTCAGATGAATTCCAGGAATTTTGTAATGCAGATGACGCTCACTTTTTGTCGTTATCTAGGGAGGCAAAGTGTATAAATATAATAAGCACACAAAGTTACTCGTCGCTCAAAAATGCGCTAAAAGATCAAAACGTTGCTAATGTAATTATACAAAATTTAGTAAATAAAATATGGTTTAGGAATGACGATAACTACACTATATCTGAAGCAGTTAAACAATTAGGCAAAATTAATGTTACAAAGGAAAATAGGACAATAAGTGAAGCGGGGCAAGAAAGCAAAAAGAATATGCTGGGAAGCGGTTTTAGAAATAAAAAAAGCAGCATATCTAAGTCGCTAAATTACGTAATTGTTAAAGAAAATGAGTATGATGAGAATTTTTTTTCAAGACAGCTTAAACCGTTTGAAGCTTTGATGTTTATATCTACAAATAAAGAAATAGTAATAAAAAAGGTTATATTTGAAAGGTGGAAATAATATGAAAAATAAAAAAATGGTAGTAACAGTTATGCTGGTTTTGCTGTTGTTTGGTACAAGCTGTGTATTTGCCGCAACAACACCAACACTAGTTACAAAGTTAAACACGGCGCTAAAGAAAATATTAGAATATTTAGAGAAATTATCTACTCCGGCAGCTGGTGTCGCTATTGCGACAGGTGTTTTAATACGTAAGTTGAGCTTTGGTGATGAAGAAAAAATGATAATTGGTAAGAGAGTTATTATTAATGCAGTAGTAGGATATTTAATTATTCAACTAATAGATGTAATAATTAAATTTATAGAAGGACTCGTTTAATGGAAGTTACAAATATAATAAATGCGATAAATGTAATTGCGGAAAAAATATTTAAGTCTGTAGAGGGAGAAGTATTTAAAGGTTTAGATGATTTATTGATTATTAATCATGAAATTTTAGGTAAAGAGCCTTTGAAGACACTATTTGTAAAAGGTGATTCAGAAGGGTTAATTGTCCTTGCGATGAGTTTTGTAATATTCTTTTTGGGATACTATATAATTGCAAGAATGCTAGCAATGTATAATGGTGAAAATGTAGACAACATTTTTAAGTATATGCTAAGAATAATTATATGCGTAATTTGTAGTATGTCGACATTTTTTATACTAGAGCAAATACTTAATATTAATGGCTTATTAACGGAAGCGCTAACAAGCATTGGCAAGGATTTGACGGGTGAGAAAATATGCTTTGAAAGCTTAAGAGAAGTTGTACTAAATCTAGATAAATATATGTCTGAAGAAGCTTTATCTATAGATGGAATAATAAAAGGTGTAATATCTTTTGGAGCAACAACTATTCTTATAACTTTTGCTATAAGGTATGTAACTATAATATTTTTATGCGTTGTATCACCTATAGTAATAATGTTTGCGGCAAGTGGAGCTACATATGGTATATTTAAAAGCTGGATAAAGATGTTTTTAGGTAATCTCTTTATACAAAATGTTGTTGTTATAATACTTATGATACCACTGGCGGTAAGAGATGTAGATAGTGATTTGTTTAAAATAATACTTGTGGGAAGTATATATTTGTTATATAGAATTAATAATTTCTCAAAAGAGTTTTTGGGTAATATTTCAGAACAGATAGTGAGGAGAAAGTGATGGAACAGGAAAGAAATGATCAAGGTGTAAAAGCGAGAGACAATTACCCCAATTTAAATAGGAGCAATAAGTGGTTAGGAATTATAGATTACAAGTCACTAGTAATACTTATTACAATATTATTTGCTGTATGGAATATACTGGGAATGTTTCTACAAAACCAGTTATATAGAGCATATATTTTAATAGTTATTTCTATACCAATTTTAGGACTTTTTTATGCCAATAAATCTTCGGAAAATATTTCTAATGTCATATACACAGTAATAAAATACATTGTTTCTCCTAAACAATATATGTATAATATTGAAACAAATCGTAAGTGGTTAAAATAATTGTTGTAAATTGTAAAATATAATGGTATAATGTTGGAAGAGTCGGAGGTGAAGCCAAAATGAAATTTGTAGAAAAAATAAACAGAGAACTTATGGACGTGGAATTACCAGGAATATTTGTAAGTAATTGCATGGCTTCGCTTGACGAAATGAGTTTAAAACTTTACATATATATAAAGTTTTTAGCCAAAAACAGAATAGATTTTGAAATGTCAGACATAGCTAAGAAATTTGGGCTTAAAGTGGCGGAACTTGAAAAAGTATTAGATACACTAGAGTCTGAAGAATTAATATTAAAAACAGTTGATGGATACGAAATACTTGATGTAAAAGAACAAGAAATAAATAAAATATATATTCCAAAACTAGAACCAAAAGTATCACGTGCAAAGAGTGCAGTAGAACAAAAAAGAATAGCAGCTGCTACTGCTATAAACGAAAGCTTTTTCCAAGGCATTATGGCTCTTAGTTGGTATGTGGATATAAGCACATTGTTTGAAAAATATGGATTTGATGAAGATGTTATGATCGCACTTTTCCACGAGTGTGCAGAAAGAAAAGCATTAAGAAAGAACTATGTATTTAAAGTGGCGGAATGCTGGTATAAAGGTGGGGTAAAAACATTTGAACAACTGGAAGATTATCTAACAGAACAAGACAAATTAGCCCAAGTGAAAAGTAAGATTAAATCTAAATTAAGACTAGGCCGTGCTTTTACAGAATATGAAGAAGTATATATTTCTAGTTGGTTAAATGATTTAAAATATACATTTGATGAAATAGATTATGCGATAAAGAAAACGTTATCTAAAGGAAATCCTTCAATAGGTTACATAAATGGAATACTTAAAAATTGGAAGGAACAAGGGCTAAATACTTTAGCGGATATAGTTGCTTCTGAAGATACCGTGACTAAGCAAAAGATAGTAAGTGAAAAGGCTAAAACAAGTACTGTTAAAAACCTTAAGCACAAAAATTATGAACAAAGGAAAGATATAAATTGGAATGAATTTTATGATAATATATAGGAGGAAATATGAATCCAGCTGTATATAAAGAGGTGCAAAGACAGTACGATTTAAAAAGGGAACGAGCTATAAGAGAATGCGAGATAAAAAAAGAAGAGCTATTAAAAAACGAACAGAAGTATAAAGAGTTAATAGACAAGAAAAATAAGTTGGCGCTTGAACTTACAAAAACAGTTGTAAGAGCAAAAGGAATAGAAAGACAAGTTGCCGAAGAAAATCTAGAAATAAAGCTAAAAGAAGTAGAAAAAGAGATACAAAATCTATTTAAATCTTTAAATTTAGAGGAAGATTATTTAACTCCTAAATTTGAATGTTCAAGGTGTGAAGATACTGGATATATAAATAGTACAGTTAGATGTAGTTGCTTTACGCAAAGAATTGTAAATATTACATATAAACAAAATAACATGTTAAAGCTAAAAGATGAAAACTTTAATACTTTTGACATCGCATATTTTTCAAATAGAGTAGACAAAGAAAAATACCAAAGTGATAAGTCGCCTTTAGAAAATATAGAAGAAATTAAGAAGTTGTCTGTAGCTTTTTGTGAAAATATACTAGATCCAAAACAAAAGAATTTGTTGTTTGTTGGTAAAGCGGGAACGGGTAAAACATTTATGAGTAGCTGTATAGCAAATGAAATAGTAAACAAAGGTCATACTGTGTTATATCAAACAGCACCGCTACTTATGGATATGCTTTTAGAAGCTAAGTTTGCATCGCTTAGAGATGAGATGAAAAAAGAGCAATATGCCAATGTATTTGATGTAGATTTGTTAATTATAGATGATTTGGGCACAGAGAATCTTAATAATATGAAATTTACAGAGCTATTTAATATTATAAATACAAGACTTTTGAAAGATAAAAAGACAATAATATCTACCAATCTATCGCTAGCAGAGCTTGCAAGTGAGTATGATGATAGAGTAATGTCGAGACTTATTGGAAACTATACAATTTGTAGATTTTTTGGAGAAGATATAAGATTGAAAAAGAAAAGAATGAACTAAGGAATTCCTTGGTTCATTCTTTTCTTTCTGTGTTAGTCTACAAAAGTATCTTTCATATCTTTTACAAATTTCTTTAAAACAGCAAGTTGAGCGTCTGAAAACATAACGTCTTTAGTTTCGTTAACTTGGCTTGTTAAAGATTCGGCAAATAGTACGTCAAGACTAATATCTAGTACGTTAGCAAGTCTAATTGCTGTAGTAACACTAGGAGCTTTTATACCTCTTTCGATATCTCCCAAGAAATTTTGCGAAACACCAACTTCTTCTGCTAAAGCATATTGAGTCATATCTAGTCTTAAACGCCCTTGTCTTATTCTTTTACCTAACATTTCTAAATTTAAATAAACAGCCATTTTATCACCCCACGCTTATAGCATTACTATATATTATAGTGGCGTAAAACAGAACAAGCTGTTTGTATGTGTATAAACGCTAAATGTATAGACTACAAGAAGCTTGCAGTGGAATATGCTATCGCATAGTCTTTTATATGAGAAATACTAACATCAATGTGTATATTTTGAGCAATCTTATTAAATTCTGAGTTGTAGATTATAACCTTAGGTCTGTTATAATTAGATGCATCGTTTATAATTTCAATTTGTCCAAGTTCAACATGAGCATACACATTAGATATACTTTTATATATAGCTTCCTTAGCTGCAAATCTTCCTGCGTAATGTTGGTATTTAGTAACATCACCCTTGTTTTCGGCATAAGATACTTCAGCTGGAGTAAATATTTTTTCTTTAAATTTAGGCGTAGAAAGTATAGCTTTCTTAATTCTTTCTACCTCTATAATATCTGTACCACAGTAAATTTTCATAAAAATCCTCCAATTCACATATAAATTTTAACAGAATACTTGCATTTTTTCAACAATTATATTATAATATAGTTCGTATCGGGGTGTAGCTCAGTTGGTAGAGCGCGTGGTTTGGGACCATGAGGTCGCAGGTTCGGGTCCTGTCACTCCGACCATATTAGAAGGCTTAAAGGCCTTCTTTTTGCGTATATTGCAAATTAAAATTGTGACGGATTTGTGACGAAATTTGAAATAAATAAAAATAAATCAAGATAATAGAAAACAAATACAATGCTTGAAAGACAGCAAATAAGCTGGTTAGAAATATTTTAGAACAAATTGAAATAATGTTAAAATCACATTATTAACTGAAAATTACAATGAAAGAGATGAACGGCGTGTTACAGTTTAGGTGATAGATATGGCATCCAATAAGTATAAGAAAAAAAGCAAAATTTAATGATTATGAAAGTTCAGTGTCTAACGAAATAAGTAAAAATGATGCTTATGTTAGAATATCTAAAACTATATGGGATTATATGGTTAGTTGGAAAAGCGAAAAAGGAACAAAACTAAGTGATGCTTCAAAAAGCCTTTATATCACTATGAGAATGTCAAGCTGTGGCAAACCTGAAAAACAATATGCATTATCTATTGCAAAACAAGATACTGGTTATAGCATAAACACAATTAGAAAAAGTTTTGAACAATTAGTAGAAGCTGGTCTTGTTGAAAGAATAATGGGAAACAAATATATTCATGTTGCAGACACTTATAAATTTTCTTGCAAATGGTATAAAAATAAATAAGTGGTATGGTAAATAAATATAGTATTGTTAAAAAATGATAAGGAAGACATCAATTAAATTTAAAATAAAAAAATAGTTATAGAAACTTATTCTATAGCAAGAAATAACAATTATAACATTATCAAATTTTGATAGTTGAGTTTGAGCCACTCGACTAACAGCATATCAAAAAATGACAGGCTAGTATATTAAAATTTAAAAGTACGAATTAAAAAAATAACAATGATTTAAATAAAAAATAGAATGGAGGAAACAATGAAAATATATAAAACAGATAAAGAAGAACAAGAAACAAATATAGTAGTAGATTATTATTCTAGGATGGTAATATTCTATACAAGTAAGAAAGTTGTAATTCAAAGATTAATAAAGCAACTTCCAGAACCAAACGAAATATATTACACTAAAAATGAAGTGTCTGGTGTAACATGGAGAATTGCATTTAAAGATAAAAAAGCTTTAAGAAAGTTGTTTTCAAAAACATTAATAATTGGAACATAGTGAGTATTGGGGAAAAAAGTTCGCGAAACTTCGCTAGTAAAAAAGAACGATGCATCTGCATACGTTCTTTTGTCACATTTAAATAGATTGTATAGTCAAAAAACAAAACTATTAAACAAAATAAGAGATTAAAATTATTAACCAATAACAATCATTAATATATAGAAATAATGTTTGAAATACTTAATATATTAAGGAAAAACATAATAATTTTGGCGATATAATGTAAAATAATTTGAAAATGTAATAACATATATAAATATAGCCAAAGAAAATTTTTAGAAGGATATCTAAAAGCGGTTAAGTGTGGTATAATAAATGCGTGGAATATTATTTAAATGTTTTTATTGGAGTGAGTATTATGAAATGTGTATTAAATATGGGGAATATTAAAGCAAGACAATTTTTTCTAAAACCGGATAGCTATACTACTATAGATTTACCACCTTATTTTGATTTTGAAAAAATTATAACTACAATAAGCAAAAAACTGGAAAATAAGGATTATAAGAGTTTTTATAAGAATGGAGACAAACCAGGAAATTATAATGATGTTAATTATAAAATATATAAAAACAAAAATGGTAAATATGATTGGCGCCCACTTGAATTAATACATCCTTTTTTATACGTTGCATTAGTAAATTTAATTACTGAAGAAGAAAATTGGTTAATAATAAAAAATAAATTTAAGGAGTTTCAAAAAAATAGCAAAATAGAGTGCTGTAGCCTACCAAATGAATCTAAAAGCAAAAAAGGTGATAAAAAGGCAAACATTCTTAATTGGATAAATAAAATAGAACAAAAATCAATAAAGTTAGCATTGAATTATAAATATATGGCTACTACTGACATCTCAAATTGTTATGGCTCTATTTATACACACACTATTGCTTGGGCTCTTCACGGTGAAATAGATGCAAAAAATGATAGAAAAGAAAAGAAATTACTTGGTAGTAAAATTGACAGCATTTTTCAAGAAATGAATTATTCTCAAACAAATGGAATACCACAAGGTAGTATTGTTACAGACTTTATAGCAGAGCTGATTTTAGGCTACGCAGACCAGTTGTTAGATGAAAAGCTAGAAAGTCTTAATATAAGCGATTATAAAATTTTAAGATTTAGAGATGACTATAGAATATTTGCTAATGACGAATTAACAATTAGTGTAATATTAAAACAACTTACCCAAGTTTTATTGCACCTTAATTTAAAAGTTAATGACAAGAAAACAAAAATAACAACGGATATTATTGCAAATAGCATGAAAGAAGATAAATATGAGTATTTGGGTGTAGGTTATATAAAATCATTATCCATAGAAAAACAGTTGTTAATTATAAAACAAATAGGTGATAAATATCCAAATAGTAGTAGACAAAAGGCATTATTGTCTAATTTATATGAGAAGAAAATTAAAAATATAAAGAATAGCCCTAAAAAACACGAACAGCTAACTAGTATTTTGGTAGATATAATGATTAATAATCCCAAAAATATTAATATATGTATAGCGCTTATTAGTGAAATATCTAAAAGTTTGACCAAAAAAGCAAAAGTAAATTTAATTGGAAATATAAGAAATAAATTTAAAGAAATCCCAAATACGGAATACCTTAGTATATGGCTTCAAAGATTAATAATATCTGTAGAAAAGGATTATAATTTTGATGAAACAATATGTAAAAAGGTTATAGAACCAGATGTTCTGATATGGAATTCTACTTGGCTTAATTATAATATAAACGAAAGTAATATTATTAATCAGACAGAAAGAAATAATTTGGGTTATTGCATAACGCTTGAAGAAGTTGACAGTTTTAATAATGAATTATATTAGTGGCTTATGTAAACAATGATAAAGTATAGCAAAATGCCTTCATATGGAATGTGTTCATATACACCAATAGTTAATTGACAACAAATTATATTTAGTGTAATATTTATGTGTAAAGAGGTAAATGTATGGAACTAAGACCACATCAACAAAAAGCATTAGATAATGTAAATGAAATATTTGCAGAAGACAATAAAGCAATAGTTGTTCATCCGACAGGAACAGGAAAAACATATATTGCTTTAGAGTTATTTAGACAAAATAAAGATAAAAAAATGGTGTTTGTATCTCCATCGTCGGCAATAATAGGTCAGTTGAAAGCTAGTATTGCAAAAGAGTTTGGAGTAAAATCAGAAGATTACAAAAAGGTATTTCCTAATTTAGAGATTACAACATACCAACAAATAAATTCGGATTTTAAAAAGAGTGAAACATACGCACAAGATTTTGATGCGGATTTAGTTGTGTTTGATGAAGCACATCATACAGCTGCTACTGAATGGGGAAAGAACGCAAAAGCTTTAATGAGTTCGCATCCTGAAACTAATTTTTTAGGATTAACAGCAACGCCACAAAGACCAGATGGTATTGATGTGGTAAAAGAAGTTTTTGATGGTAATTTGGCAGACGAAATAACGCTTGAAGAAGCAGTAGCTACAGGACTGTTAAAAATGCCTAATTATGTTACGGCACTTTATTCATATGAACCATTAATAGAAGAAATAGAAGCGGGACTAGAAGCAATACAAGATAAATATCCTGAAAAGTATTTAATGCTAAAAAAAGATATGGAAATAGCAAAGAACTTACTTGAAAAATCTCATGGATTACCAGAAATATTTGCCAAACATATGGTAAAGAAAGATGGAAAATATATAGTTTTCTGTAAAGATATAAATCATCTAAATAGAATGGTGGAAGCAGCAAAGACACAAGGGTGGTTTGATGGTGTTAATGAAAATGTAGAAATACTTGCTATACACTCAGAAGAAGACGATAAAACAAATGCCAAAGTATTAAAGAGATTTAGAGAAAATCACGTAGCAACAGATAATACTTTAAGAATATTATTCTCAGTAGAAAAAATAAATGAAGGATTACATTTAGATGATATTGCCGGCGAAATAATGTTGAGACCAACAAGAAGCAAAATAGTATATAGACAACAACTAGGACGTGCTATGTCTATTTCCGCTTCAGCTAAAAAAGGAAGAGCAGTAGTTTTTGATATAGTAGATAACATTGATTCATTTGATGATATTAAAGACTTTATTGATGGAGTTAGAGAATTAGGCGGTGGTCATCTTGATGGAGAAGACCCATTTGATGACTTCTATGTAGCAGATGAAGTGAGAGAAGCACGAGATGCTTTAAGAAGAATAGCAGGAGAATTAGAAGTAGAATGGGAAGATTTTTATCAACGAAGTGCAAAGTGGAGAGAAGAACATAACGGGCAAGCTCCTAAACCAAATTTAAAAAATAGTGAAGAATATAAAACATATGCATGGGAAAGATGCCAAGTATTAAAATATTTAAGAGATTATCAAGATGTAGATGAAAAAGAAATACCCGAAACGTACAGAGAAAGAATAGTAAGATTAAAACAGCTAGGATTAGAATATGTTCCTAGAGATATAAAAACGCTCCAAGAGAAAATTGACGCTATAGAACAGTATGTTATAGAGAATGGCCAAAATATTACAACAAATCTAGTTTTAGAAGATGGAACCAAAATAGGAGAATATGTTGCTGATGTAAGAAAGGCCTATAAACAAGGCAAATTGTCTGAAAATCAAATAGCACAATTAGAAAAAGTTGGATTTGTTTGGGATGCAAAAGCAAATCTAAAAACTATGCAAATGAAAATAGATATAGTTGAACAATACGCACGAGAAAATGGAGTGGGCATCAAGACAACGTTGGTTTTAGAAGACGGAACGCCCATAGGAAATTATGCTAGAGCAATAAGGAGGGAGTATACGAAAGGAACTTTGTCATCAGAGCAAATATCTCAACTGGACAGAATTGGATTTATATGGAGAATCGAAGTAAGTATACAAGAAAAAATAGATATAGTTGAAAAATACGCACGAGAAAATGGAGTGGACATCAAGACTGCATTGGTTTTAGAAGATGGAACACCTATAGGTAGGTATGTTAATAATATAAGAAAAGAATATGCTAGCGGTCAGCTTACAGCAGAACAGATATTACAACTTGAAAGTATAGGGTTCGTTTGGAACACTAAAGAGAACGAAAAAAGTATGCAGGAGAAAATAGACATAGTAGAAAAATATGTACGAGTAAATGGCACAGATATTAGTACTTCATTGATTTTAGAAGATGGGACTAAAATAGGTGTATATATAAATGCTGTAAGAACGGCATATGTAAAGGGCAAATTAACAACAGAGCAGATTGCCCAACTCGAAGGGGCAGGATTTGTTTGGAACACTAAAGAGAACGAAAAAAGTATGCAAGAGAAAATAGACATGGTAGAAAAATATGTGCGAGCAAACGGTGCAGATATTAGTACAAAAATTGTTTTGGAAGATGGCACTAAAATAGGCAGATATATAGCTGAGATAAGAAGAGCATATGTTAACAATAGTCTTTCTAATAATCAAATAGCACAACTTGAAGGAGTGGGATTTGTTTGGAATGCTAAAGAGAACGAAAAAAGTATGCAGGAGAAAATAGACATAGTAGAAAAATATGTGCGAGCAAACGGTGCAGATATTAGTGTTTATCTAGTTTTAGAAGATGGAACGCAAATAGGAATGTATGTTAGAAGTATCAGAAAAGCGTATAGGAAGGGAAAACTAACAGAGGAAGAAATAGAGCAATTGGATAGCGTTGGGTTTATATGGAGCGCTAGAGAGTTAAAATCGCTTCAACAACAAAAAGAGAAAGAATTAGCGGAAACGAGACAATTAAAAACACAAGCAGAACAAGCAGAGAGTTTAGATACTCAGACACAAGCTGCTTTAGACCAAGCTATAGATGAACAGACAAAAAATCCGAAAGGACCAGGTGAATAAGATGGATGAAAAACAAAGATTATTAAAATTACAAGAAGATTTAGAAGCCGGAATTGTTCTTGAAGAAGATTTATCTGAACAAGATATTGATGCTTTAGAAAAATTATATAAAGAACAAATTGCTCTTTTAAAAGAAATGCAAGAAGTATATAAGAAAAAAATAGAATTTCATAAAGAAAATATAAGAACAAATTTAGATAAACTAGAAAAATTGAATAAGAAAAATTAAATGAGACCAGAGTAGGAAATTCCTATTCTGGTTTTATCATATGTGTGTGAAAATTGTGACGGATTTGTGACGAAATTTGAAATAAATTAAAACAAATCAAGATAATAAGAAATAAATACAATCTTTGAAAGCCAGCAAATAAGCTGGTTTGAAATACTTTATAATAAATTGAAATAATAACAAAATCACATTCGGGTCCTGTCACTCCGACCATATTAGAAGGCTTAACGGCCTTCTTTTTGCGTATGTATAACAGCTTGTATTAGTTGAAAAAATCATTAAGACATGTTAAAATAAATTTGCATAAAAGTATAGCTCGAAATAATTATTTGGGAGGAATTAAAGTGGAACACAATCAACATAGAAAAGAAGGACATCTATATTTTGTTACTGAAGACAGGGGTGAACAAATATATTTATGGGATTTTACTGAGAAATCTGCCAAAGAGTTTAAAGAGACAATAACATCTGAAGAGCTACTAGCTGTTGCTAAAGAGGGCACGATGCTTATATACAAAGACGGCAAATATGAGTTGTATTCTGAATATGGATACCATATTATAAACTCGTAGCAAATAAATATATTATTATATTGTATAAAGGAGAAAACACATGAAAAAACATAATACTAAATTTAGTATAGGTAAGTTATTAGTTATTGTTGTCTTTGTAATATTTGCGGGACTAGATTATCTTAAAGGAATTAATCCGCTAGAACAAGAAAGTTCTAATCTTGTTAATGTAAATATAGAACTTTCAAACATACCTGAATACTCTGATTCGCCATACGTCTATATAAACAATAATGTTCCGGATTTCAGTGAAGATGAAATTGACACCAAAGAATTTGAGTATTATAGTAATTTAGATAACTTGGGAAGATGTGGCGTTGCATTTGCAAGTATTTGTAAAAATATTATGCCAGCTAACGATGAAGAAAGAGAATCGATTTCAAATGTAATTCCTACAGGCTGGAAGCAGGCAGCGTATAAAGGAATTATAGAAGGCAATTATTTATATAATCGTTGCCATTTAATAGGATATCAGTTAGCTGGAGAAAACGCTAATAAGAAGAATTTAATTACAGGCACGAGATATATGAATACAGAAGGGATGTTGCCTTTTGAGAATATGGTTGCTGAATATATTAGTGAACATCCTCGAAACCATGTGCTCTATAGAGTTACCCCTGTTTTTAAAGGCAATGATTTACTTGCAAGTGGTGTTCAAATAGAGGCATATTCTGTAGAAGATTTGGGAATAGGAATTTGCTTTAATGTGTACGTATATAATGTGCAACCAGGAATTGTCATAGATTATGCAACTGGCGCAAGCATTGCGTCAAGACAAAAATAACTGCAAACAGTAATAAAGCGAAATGAAAAACACAGGCGAATATATTCGCCTGTGTCTTTCGTGAGTATGAAATGGCTAGGATTATGAGAGTGTTTTTCATTGACAAATACTCCTTGCTGTGAGATAATTATAATTAGTGAAAAATGTGTAAATGTATTACAAAATCAAGGAGGAGACTTAAATGGAAAATAAAGAAAAATTTTATATAACAACAGCGATTGCATATACTTCAAAAAAACCTCATATAGGTAATACATATGAGATAATATTAACAGATGCAATAGCACGTTTTAAAAAGATGCAAGGTAAAGACGTGTACATGTTAACAGGTACAGATGAACATGGAGCAAAAATACAAGAACTTGCTGAAGCAAGCGGTATTGAACCAAAAGCATATGTAGATAACGTGGCTGGTGAAATAAGAAGGATATGGGATTTAATGAACGTAGAATATAATCATTTTATACGTACAACAGATGATTATCATGAAGAAACAGTTCAAAAAATATTCAAAAAATTATATGACCAAGGAGATATTTATCTTGGGGAATATGAAGGCCTTTACTGTACACCTTGTGAATCATTCTTTACAGAGTCACAACTTGTAGATGGAAAATGCCCAGACTGTGGAAGAGAAGTTAAACCTGCTAAAGAAGAAGCGTACTTCTTAAAGTGTAGTAAATATCAAGATAGGCTTATAGAGCATATAGAATCACATCCAGAATGGATAGAACCAGAATCTAGAAAAAAAGAAATAATGAACAACTTCTTAAAAGCAGGACTTCAAGATTTATGCGTTTCTAGAACTTCATTTACGTGGGGGGTTCCAGTAAGCTTTAATCCAAAGCATGTGACTTATGTATGGATTGATGCATTAACAAACTATATAACAGCGCTAGGATATAAACTAGACAGCAAGTCTGAACTATATAACAAAAACTGGCCGGCAGATTTGCATGTAATAGGAAAAGATATTTTAAGATTCCATGCCATATATTGGCCAATAATACTAATGGCATTAGGCGAACCATTGCCTAAAAAGATATACGCTCATGGTTGGATGCTATTTGGCGAAGATAAAATGAGCAAATCTAAAGGTAATGTTATATATGCTGATGAGCTTGCTGATGAATTCGGCGTAGATGCCGTAAGATATTATTCTTTAGCAGAAATGCCTTTTGCACAAGATGGAAGCATAACATATGAAAATGTCATAGCGAGATATAATTCAGACCTTGCAAATACATTAGGAAATCTTGTAAATAGGACTGTTGCAATGGTAAATAAATACTTTGATGGAGTGGTTTACGCTCCTATAGCAACAGATGATGTAGACAATGAATTAATAGCTTATGCTAAAGATACAGTAGATATATATATAACAAAAATGGATGGCTACAAAGTGTCTGAAGCCATTGAATCTGTAATGAATTTGGCAAGAAGAAGCAATAAATATATAGATGAAACAATGCCTTGGACTTTGGCTAAAGAAGAAAATAAAGATAGATTAAAAACAGTACTATACAATCTAATAGAAACAGTAAGAGTTCTAGGAGTATTGTTAGCGCCAATTATGCCTGAAACAGCTACTAAAATATTAGATGAAATAAATGCTTGTGTAAGAGATTTAGAAAGTGTTAAAGCATTTGGAGGATATGTAGCTGAAACTAAAGTTGGAGAAGCAAAACCTCTATTTAATAGAATAGACGAAAAAACTAAACTTGAAGAAATACAAGCTAAGTTTGAGGCGAAAAAAACCGCGTATGAAGCGGAACAACAAGCGAAAGAGCCAAATCTAATAACAATAGCTGAACTAGATAAAGTTGAATTAAAAGTCGCACAAATATTAACTGTAGAAAGAGTAGAGGGAGCTAGCAAGTTATACAAACTTACAGTGGATTTAGGGAAAGAACAAAGAACGGTAGTATCTGGACTTGTACCATACTACACTGAGGCTGAGCTTATAGGAAAGAAAGTAGTACTTGTAAGTAATCTTAAACCGGCAAAACTTAGAGGTATTGAATCAAACGGAATGCTTTTGGCAGCTGGCGATGGAGAAAAAGTAAAACTTCTTACAATAGATGGGGATATTGAAATAGGAGAAGGTATTCACTAAATATGGAAGAAAAGATGTTAAAAAATAATTGGGTAAAGGAAATTCTAGAATGGGTTTTATGCTTTGTGATAGCTTATGCAATTTATTTAGTTATAAACTATTTTATAGGCACTATTGCTGGTGTAAAACAATCTTCTATGTACCCGACATCTAAAGATGGAGATAGAGTGGTTATATCTAGACGTGTACTTTTTAACAAAAGTATAAATAGGTCAGATGTTGTTATACTTGAAGCGCCAATAGATGTTGAGTCAAACGAAACAGACTTTGCAGTATACGAGTCTAAAAGCGGATTGGGATATTTTACGTATAATATTATGGGAATTGGTAAGAGAAGTTACATAAAAAGAATAATAGGAATTCCGGGAGACCACATATATATAGCAGAAACTGGCGAAGTATATATAAATGATGAAATATTAGAAGAATCTTATTTAGTAGAAGGTTTGAAAACACCAAGAATGGGTAACTATTATGATGTTATAATTCCAGAAGGATATTATTTCGTAATGGGAGATAACCGCGAAGGAAGTAAAGACAGCAGAGAACTAGGTCTAATACCTGAAGCAAAAATAGAAGGTAAAGTTGTAACAAGGATTTGGCCATTAAATAAAATAGGTAGTTTATAAAAAGGAGAAAGATATGTTTGAGAATATACTAGGGCATAATAATGTGAAAAAACAGTTAACGTCAGACTTTAATGGGTCCAAAGTATCTCATGCGTATCTTTTTTTAGGAACAGAAGGAATTGGCAAAAAGAGTTTAGCTATAGAATTTGCAAAGAAACTACTTAATACAAATAACTTGGAAACTTGTGTGGACTATAAATACATAGAAAAACAGCCAGATAAAAAGGAAATAATTGTAGAGCAAGTAAGAAACAAAATTGTAAATGATGTTTATGTTGCGCCGGCAACTGGAAATTACAAGGTGTATATAATAAATGATGCACATCTTTTAAACACAGCGGCTCAAAACGCGTTATTAAAAACACTAGAGGAACCACCCAAATATGTTGTAATTATATTAATAACAAATAACGAGAAAGCGTTACTTACAACGGTTTTATCTCGTGTAAATAAAGTGGTGTTTAATCCGTTATGCAATTCGGATATTTGCCTCATGCTTAAAGAAAAATATAATGTACAGCTTGATGATAACAAACTAGAATATGCTAATGGCTCGTTTAAAGTTGCAGTGGAACTAACTAAGGCAGAGGATAATAAATATTTGAAAATAGACGAATTATATAAGTGCTATAAGAAGAAAGATATGCTAGGAGCTATGAAGACTATTGAATACGTAAGTTTTAAAGAGGACGAAACATTTAATTATCTACAACATTTATTTATGAAGGATAACAACTTTGCTCAAATTCTAGTAATAGAGAATGCTAGAAATAGAATGAAACAAAATGCTAATGAAGATATAGTAAAACAAGCATTAAATATATATATAATGAAAGGAGGCAAATAAATGGACAATGTAATTGGAGTAAGATTTGCTAAAACAGGCAAACTGTATTATATGAACCCTCTAAATCATGAAGTGAAAATAGGGGATAAAGTAGTAGCAATGTCTGAGAGAGGTCAAGAAATTGGACGCGTTGTTTCTATAAAAACAATAGATGAGATTAAAAAATTAAACTATAAGGAAGACGTTATTAACATAGATAGAGTTGCTACTAAGCAGGATATAGAAAGACAAAAGGAACTAGTGAATGACGCTAAAAAAGCTTTAGAAACATGTAAAAAACTAGCTAGAAGATATAAATTAGACATGAAATTTATACATGCAGAATATACTTTAGATAAGAGTAAATTAATATGCTATTTTGTAGCTGAAGATAGAGTAGACTTTAGAGAAATAGTTAAAGAACTAGCTAATGAGTACAGAGTAAGAATTGAGCTTAGGCAAGTTGGCCCTCGAGATGAAGTCAAAGCGTTTGATAACGTAGGCACATGTGGTAAAGAAGTTTGTTGTAGAACATTCTTGCCGGATTTCGAAACAGTAACGATAAAAATGGCAAAAGAACAAGGCCTTCAAATAAATATGCAGAAACTATCTGGAAATTGTGGTAGATTTAAATGTTGTTTAAAATATGAAGAAGAAGTATATAAAGAGAAACTTAAGAATTTGCCAAAGGTAAATGAAATGGTAAAATATGAGGGGGAACTTTGTAAGGTAGTATCTTTAGATATTTTAAATGAAAAAGTTAGGCTTAAAATAGGCCCGCAAGGCGAAGAAAGATTTGAAACGGTAGAAGTTAAAGACATTAAAAGAGATAAGAAAAAAGAGGAAAAACAATAAACTAAAGGTAAATAACAATATGATAAATTATATAAAGAGGGGAAGTGAAAATTATGGCATACAGAATAAGTGATGAATGCATAGGCTGTGGAGCATGCGCAGCAGAATGCCCAGTAGGAGCAATTTCAGAAGGAGATGGGAAATATGTTATAGACCCAGACAAATGTATCTCTTGCGGAACATGTGCTGGGGTTTGCCCAATGGGTGCACCAGTTGAAGAATAAAAGTAGAGGAAGTATAGCAAAGCTGTACTTCTTTAGTTTTTTGTGGTATAATGTAGTTGTTAAATAAAAACTAATTAAAACTTTTAATAAAGGAGAGGATAATATGCTATTTGGTTGTGTATGTATAGGATTATCGCTTGTACTCATTGTATTATATCCCATTTGTGGCCTAATGGCATCTAACCCTTTAATACTAAAACCACTTTTGCTGTATGTACCATTGTTTATTGGGGGAATACTATCGATTATATTTGATTCAGATATGGTTAATATTATGACGATAGTGGTAGTGATAATTTGTTTGTGTATTATGCTTATAATATGACAAAAGGAGATGACTCTATGATAGTAACCATAATCGCTCTCGCAATAACCGCATTAAATTGTTTGTTGTACTTTGCACCACTAATGGACTATTTAACTTCTAGATATTGGACAGCAAGGCGGATAAGCCCTATGATAGCTAATCAAGATTTAAAGCGAACATTACCGGATATAGTGGATTTGGCGTCATCTATTCAGAACACACTAGCTACCTTAATAGTGTTGTTAAGGATATTTCAAGTGAGTATTCAATATTTGAGTGGAGCAATTACAATATTTGCAATCGCTTCTGTAGTATTGGCAATTGGGATTGTGGTTAATCCTCGTCAACACATGAGAGAAATATTAAGCTCTATATTGGGAGCGATACTCGTAGCAGTTTTTTGTTTTCCCATATAATTTTCTTATATAACAATAACCCCGTACTATTTGTACGGGGTTAAATATTTACTAATATTATTTGTTATTTATAGCTGCTTGAGCCGCTGCGAGTCTTGCAATAGGTACTCTAAATGGAGAGCAAGAAACATATGTTAAACCTGCTTTATGGCAGAACTCAATTGAAGAAGGGTCTCCACCATGTTCACCACAGATACCAAGTTTAATATCTGGTCTAGTTTGTTTTCCAAGTTTTGCAGCCATTTCTACAAGTTTACCAACACCGTTTTGGTCTAATCTTGCGAATGGGTCTTGTTCGTAAATCTTTTTATCATAATAGTAGTTTAAGAATTTACCCGCATCGTCACGGCTAAATCCAAATGTCATTTGCGTTAAGTCGTTTGTACCAAATGAGAAGAATTCAGCTTCTTTAGCTATTTCGTCAGCTGTTACAGCCGCTCTTGGTATTTCTATCATTGTTCCTACTTTATAGTGCATATCGCTGCCAGCCTCTTTAATTAAAGCATCTGCAGTTTCTACAACTATAGATTTAACGTAAGCAAGTTCTTTGACTTCACCAACAAGTGGTATCATTATTTCTGGAACTATTGTCCATTCGGGATGTCTACTAGACACATTAAGTGCAGCTTGGATTACAGCTTTAGTTTGCATTTCAGCAATTTCTGGATAAGACACTGCTAAACGGCATCCTCTATGTCCCATCATTGGGTTGAACTCATGTAAAGATGCGATAACATTCTTTAGATGTTCAACTGTTATTCCTAATTCGCCAGCAATTTCTACAATGTCCTTTTCCTCGGTTGGAAGGAACTCGTGTAGAGGTGGATCTAAATAACGGATAGTTACTGCTTTACCTTCCATAGCCTCGTAAAGACCTTCGAAGTCTCCTCTTTGCATTGGAAGAAGTTTATCTAAAGCTTTTCTTCTTTGTTCTTCAGTATCTGCAACAATCATTTCTCTCATTGCTTTAATTCTGTCTGCTTCAAAGAACATGTGCTCTGTACGGCAAAGACCGATACCTTCTGCGCCGAAAGCTGCCGCTTGTTTAGCATCTCTTGGGCTATCCGCATTTGTTCTAACTTGAAGTACTCTAAATTCATCAGCCCATCCCATTATTGTTCCGAAGTCTCCTGAAATAGAAGCTTCGACTGTAGGTATTGCTTCGCCATAGATGTTTCCTGTAGAACCATCAAGAGAAATATAGTCTCCTTCATGGAATGTTTGTCCGCCTAAAGTAAATACTTTAGCTTCTTCGTCTATAACGATTTCTCCACAACCAGATACACAGCAAGTACCCATGCCACGAGCAACAACTGCTGCGTGAGATGTCATACCACCACGTACAGTTAATATACCTTGGGCTGCGTGCATTCCTTCGATATCTTCTGGAGAAGTTTCAAGTCTAACAAGAACTACTTTTTCTCCTTTTTCTGCCCATTCAACAGCGTCTGCAGCAGTAAATACCACTTTACCACAAGCTGCACCTGGAGAAGCAGGAAGAGCTGAGCCAATAGGTTTAGCTGCTTTTAAAGCTGCAACGTCAAATCCAGGATGTAGAAGAGAATCTAAGCTTCTAGCATCTATCATTGAAACAGCTTTTTCTTTAGTTATTCTACCTTCGTTAACTAAATCAACAGCAATTTTTAAAGCCGCTGCGGCAGTTCTTTTACCGTTTCTAGTTTGAAGCATATATAACTTACCATTTTCGATAGTGAATTCCATATCTTGCATATCTGCATAATGGTCTTCAAGTTTTGCACATATTTCAACGAATTGGTCGTATGCATGAGGCATAACCTCTTTTAATTGGTCTATAGTTTGCGGTGTTCTTATACCAGCAACAACATCTTCACCTTGTGCGTTCATTAAGAATTCGCCATATAATTTCTTTTCACCAGTAGATGGGTTACGTGTGAATGCAACACCAGTACCTGAAGTTTCTCCCATGTTTCCAAATACCATCATTTGAACGTTAACAGCAGTTCCCCAAGATGAAGGAATGTCGTTCATTCTTCTGTAATATATTGCTCTAGGATTGTCCCAAGATCTGAATACAGCTTTTATAGCTTCAAGAAGTTGTACTCTTGGCTCAGTTGGGAATTCTTCACCTTTAGCTTCTCTATAGCAATTTTTGAAACGAACAACAAGTTCTTTCATATCGTTTGCGTCAAGTTCAGTGTCAAGTCTAACGCCTTTAGCTTCTTTCATTTCATCGATTATTTTTTCAAAGTAGCTCTTTGGAACTTCCATAACCACGTCTGAAAACATTTGAACGAAACGACGATAAGAATCGTAAGCAAAACGTTCGTTGCCAGTTAAGGATGCAAAGCCTTCAACAACTTCGTCATTAAGACCTAAGTTTAATATTGTATCCATCATACCAGGCATAGAAGCTCTAGCACCAGAACGAACAGATACTAGAAGTGGGTTTGTTACACTTCCAAATTCTTTACCAGAAATTTCTTCTAGTTTTTTAAGATTTGCGAATACTTCGTCAACGATTTCAGGAGCAATTTCTTTTCCATCATCATAGTAACGAGTACAAGCTTCAGTTGTAACAGTAAATCCTTGAGGAACAGGCATACCTAAATTAGTCATTTCTGCTAAGTTAGCACCTTTACCACCAAGAAGTTCTCTTTGACTGCCGTTACCTTCTGAAAATTGATAAACGTATTTTGTCATTTTATGACCTCCTAATGTTTTAGATTAACTGCAACAATAGTTGCAATTTTGTACTTTGTTATTATACCAAAAGAAGCTATAAAAATCTACCCTAAATTACCAAAAAATATGTAAAAGTACGGTAGAGAAAAAACACGGACAACCCATTTTGTATATACTACATTAGGTGATAATATGGTACTAGAAATATTTATATATTTAGCAATAGCATTAGGGATGTTAATTTTGTGCATAACTATCTTTGAAAACGACGGTTTTGTGAAAGATAGTTATGTGTTAATAAAAAAAGATAATGCAAAGGTAAAAGTTATTGTAGAAACAGAAGGGTTAGATGAGGAAGAGGCAAAAAGAATAGGGTGGATTATACGAAAAGGTAAATACCAAGACATATATGATGTTGTAAATAATTATGAGGTAAAGAGAAGTAGCAAATAAGATAAACGAGCCCCTAATCAAGGGACTCGTTTGCGAATACTAATTAGATTCAAACCAATTTGCTGGAATATGGAGTTCGTAAAAACGATAATTACCTGTCATTTCTTCTAGGAAAAATTGTGCATAGAAGTTGTCAGCGGTCTTGCGTTCTACGAGCTTTACTTGCGCATAAGTAGTGTCGTTAGAAACAACAACTGTGTTGCAAATATATTCTTCGCCTTCTACAGAAACAACACACTTATTGCCACGTTGTTCTTCAAAAGTAACTATTTGATTTGCAGAAGTAAGCGTAGTTCTATATTCGGTTTCCATAGGAACGTTCCAACAAAAACATACAAGAATGAGCATACTACAAGCCCATATGGCAAAAACGGTAAATACAGCAAAAAACGGTTTTAAGAAAATGTCTGCTTTAGCCTCGTATTCTGCACGGGTGTGTCGAAATTTTTTCTTTATCTTTTTGTAGCGTATGAACGCACGAATAAAGTTAATACAAGCCAATATTATAGCAAGGATAATAAGGCAACCGATGAAAGTCATAAAACACCCTCCTTTAGAAATTATCTTGCGCTAACCGCAGGCCAAGACATACAAAGACGGTATCTGCCCTTTGCAGTACTAGAGATACTACCGATGAGGAATAGGGTTTCGAGTGTATCGTCACAACGCTCTGTCAATTCTTGACTGGCATAATAAGTTGACCCTATAAGTCGCAGGTTAGCGGCCTGAACAACATCTTCTAATGTGAACTCATCGGCTTGCCGAAGAATAACACTTGTGATGAGGTTTTGTAAATCTGCACTTGTTTTTACGGCTGCGGTTTCTTTTACATACATAGATTATCTCTCCCCTTAAAATTATTTTTGGAATAAATGAAAAACAGCTTATACATTATAGCACAAATGATTGAAAAAAGCAAACTTGTTGACTTTTTCATCTCAACTTGGTAAAATTATAGAAAATATAAGAGGTAGAAAAATGATAGCATTTTTAAAAGGAAATATAGAGAAAAAAGATATAGATAAAGTTGCGATTGATGTTAATGGTGTAGGCTATGAAGTGCTTATGCCTGCTGGAGATGTAGAAAGGCTTACGTTAGGACAAAATGTTAAAATTCAGATATTTACAGATATTAAGGAGGGTTACATAGGCTTATTTGGTTTCTTAGAAGAAGAAGCCTTAAGCGTATTCGAAAAACTAAAAAAAGTAAGTGGAATAGGTTCAAAAACGGCACTCGGAGTACTTGCTCATATGTCCCCTAGTGAAGTGTGTGTATGTATTGCGAATGAAGATGCAACTCTTTTAAGTAAAATACCGGGTGTTGGTGCTAAAACTGCAGCAAGAATAATACTAGAATTAAAAGATAAAATATTAAAAGATGATAGCATTAAATTAACTAAAATTGCTAGCAAGAAAGAGACTACAAATGTTTCAAAAAATGAAGCTGTGCTTGCTCTTAAAGTGCTTGGATATACTACGACGCAAATAAATGAAGCAATAGAAGAAATAGAAATAGAAGGTCTAAAGGTAGAAGAAATAATTAAGAAAGTTTTGAGTGTTATAAACAAGAGATAGGTGTTGGATATAATATTGTAATAAAAACGAAAGATAAATCTAAATAGTATATAATTTCCATTGATATTTCTATTTATATGTGATATTATTTGCTAAAGAGAAGAGGGTATTATGATTGAATTTAAAAACGTTACAAAAAGATATGACCATGATGTTGTAGCTTTAGATGATGTGAATGTCATTATAGATAAAGGGGAGTTTGTATTCTTAGCAGGACCTTCAGGTTCTGGTAAGTCGACTTTCCTTAAACTTTTGTTAAAGGAAGAAGTACCAAGTGAGGGTACTGTAATATTAAACGGAAAAGATTTGGCGGATGTGAAAGAAAGGGAAGTTCCGTATGTTAGAAGAAAAATAGGCTGTGTTTTCCAAGATTTCAGACTTCTTTACGATAAAACAGTTTATGAGAACATAGTACTAGCACTAAGAGTAGTTGGTGCTTCTGAAAGAGAAATAAAAACCGCAGTAAATGTTACATTAAAACAAGTTGGATTAGCTGGCAGAGAGGATAGTTATCCTAACCAATTATCTGGTGGAGAGCAACAAAGAGTGGGACTTGCTCGCGCGCTTGTTACACGTCCGCCTATAATTATAGCTGATGAGCCAACAGGCAATTTAGACGATGAGACAGCAGCTGAAATAATGAAAATGCTATATGAGATAAACGATAATGGAACAACAATCATAATGGTGACACATGACCATAGTATTATAGATAAGAGTGGAAAAAGAGTATTAACTCTTGAACAAGGAAAAATTGTGTCAGATAGTAAGAGGGGAGGGGATCCTGTATGTCAACAAGAACCTACCTTATAGGACAGGGTTACGATAACCTAAGAAAGCACGGTGGAAAATCCTTTTCTACAATGCTTATAGTTTGTGCAACAATGATAGTGCTAGGCTTGTTCATAATATTATTTATGAATATTGAAAGTAATGTTAAATCTGTTACACAAAATCAAGGTCTTCAAGCTTTCATATCTGACGAAATCGCAGATAGTGAAATAGAGGATTTAGCATCCACTTTAAGCAGAATATCTAATGTGAAAGATATTAAATACATAGATAAAGATGCGGCGTTAGAGGATGCAAAAGACACACTAAAAGATTATGCATACCTTTTAGAAGGGATGGAAGATACAAATCCGTTTCCTCGCTCTTTTATAATAACATTTGCAAATTTAGAAAATACTGAAAGTGTAAAGTCGGCAATTGAATCTGTAGATGGAATATATAAAGTTGGATATAACGAAAAAATAATAAATGGAGTAATAGCCATTTCTCAAATAGTTAATTATATAATTATTGGCTTAGGCCTTGTTATGATGGTTATTTCTATATTTATAATATCTAACACGATAAAACTTGCGGTATATTCAAATAAAAGAGAAATATATATAATGAAATATATGGGTGCAACTTCTTGGTTCATAAAATATCCATTTATAGTTGAAGGTATTTTAATGGGACTTGCATCAGCAATAATTTCTTGGATAGTAGTATCGTTGGCATATTCTACAGCATACATGTATTTACCTAAAGTTGGAGCAGAACTTGGGGTATTTGGATTTATTGGATATTCTTCAATGTGGCATATAATACTTATAGCATTTTTAATACTTGGTGTGTTCTTAGGCGGAATAGGAAGTAGTTTTGCTACAAGAAGATATTTAAAAGAATTTAGACCAATAAAAATAACTTCCAAGAAAAAAGAGAGACAAGGTAAACAACAGGAAATCTCAAAGCAACAAGAAAAAAGAGACAAAAAAATAGACAAAGAAGAAATAAAATTGAAAAGAGAAAACTTAAAAAGAGAAGCAAGAGAAAGACAAGAACAAGAAAAGAAGTCTAAACAGGAATTTGAAAGAAAACGAAAAGCAAGAAGACTGTCTGTGTTACTACTAGTTCTTGTAATGTCGCCACTATTTACAAAAATGTTATATGCTGAATCAACTCAAGATAAAATTGATGCGCTAGATAAAGAAACATCTGCTGCGGCTAAAAAGTACGAACAAGTACAAGCAGATATAAAAGTATATGAAGCAGATATTAAAGAATTAGATGGAGAAGTGGAAAAATATACTGAAGAAGTAAATGCTTTGAGTAGTAAAGTAGAAAATGCAAAAGCAGAAGTGGAGAAAATAACAGAACAATTACAAGATGTATCTATACATTATGAATCTACGGAACAGTTATTAAATACAAGGCTTAGAGTGTTATATGAAAATGGTTTTGTAAACATGTGGGAAGTTCTTCTTTCTGCTGACAGCATAACAGATTTTCTAGCAAAATACAACGTGCTTGCAACGCTTATTGAAAATGATAAGAAGAATCTTGAAGAAATGAATGACCAAAAAAAATATATTCAAGGATTAAGAGAGGCAGCAGACTTAAAAAGATTACAAATAGAACAAGCGGAATATGATGTACAAAAATCTAAAGAAGCATTAGAAGCTGCCAAAGCAAGTAAAACAAATAAGCTGACACAACTAGAAGCATCTAAAATAGAATTAAATAAACTAATAGCAAACTTGAAAAAAGAAAGAGAAAAACAAGAAAAAATATTGGCGGCTGAAATAGCAGCAGCGCAAGGCTCTAATATTAAGTTCTCCGGAGAGTTTACTTGGCCGACTCCGGGTGTGTATTATATAACTGCAATGTTTAGGGACAAGGAATATTATAACTGGTCAGGAAGCGTTCATAAAGGAGTAGATGTTGCTAAAAGTGGTGGATGTAATGTGGTTGCAGCACAAACAGGAAAAGTAATTGTAGCTTCAGGAAATGGAGCATACAATGGAGGCTATGGTAACTATGTTATAATAGACCACGGAACTAAAAATGGTGTAAGATATACAACAGTATATGCTCACTTAAAATCTGTTTCTGTTAAGAAGGGAGATACGGTTGTAAAAGGCCAAAAGATTGGCTATATGGGCTCTACTGGATGGTCAACAGGAACACACTTGCATTTTGAAATAAGAAGAAATAACGTTCAAATAAATGCAATGCAATATTTTCCTGAACTAAAGGGAACAGCTACATACCTTTCATATAATAGATGGATAAAGTATCCATTTGGCAATGAAGCTAAATATCAGATATAATAAATTTTAAGAAAAATTAAAATATTTTTGGCAAAAATTATTTAAACTAAAATACGATATAGAATGCATATATTCTATATCGTATTTTGTAAACCTTTGAAAATTCAGGGCTTTTGTCGATTTATGTCGTACGATTTTTCTTGACAAGTAATATATGCCGTGTTAAATTATTGTTAAAGGGAGGTGGCTTATATCTATGTCATAATATTTATAGCTCTAACCGCATTAATATATAATTTAATTTCATATTATAAAGTTAAACAAAAACAAAAAGTGATTTTAAAATCTAATAACATTTATTTATCTAAATATAAAAAGAAGTTTGTATATTCATATATAAACAAAATTGAGTCTAAATTATTTAATCTAGGTTACCCACATAAATTAAACACAAAAAAATATATTGTATTCAAATACGTTTTGCCTATAGTTATTTTTATCATAGGAGTTTTAAATTACAAAAGTATAAAAATCTCATTAATATTATTTTTAATATCGTTTTTCACACCAAACTATTTGTTATATAGTTACACAAAAGATGAAAAAAACATCCTAATAAACGAAATAAAAAACCTTACGAATAGTATTGTGTTAAGTTTATCTGCCTATGGCACCTTGGAATATGCGCTAAATATTGCCAAAGGAACGCTTACACATCCAAGATTTATTCTTGCATGGGATAAGTTTATCTATGAGTATAAAATGTATGGATATAATATAAAACAAGCGGCTATTAATTTGGAAAATAAATTCAAATCATATGAACTATCTTTGTTTTTAAGCACGTTAATACAAGGGGACGTAGAGGGCAATTTATTAGGGAATTTAGAAAAGTTTGCAGACACATTGGAATTAAATTATTTTAAATATTTAAAGAAAAAGAGCGCAGAAAGATTAATGTATGTAACTTTGGGAACAGTAATATCTTTGGTAGATATAGTTCTAGTCGTTATGTACCCAATATTTAAGCAGGTTATAGATAACTTGCAAGTTATATTTTCATAAATGGAGTAATAAAGGAGGAATAAATATGAAAATAAAAGCATTAATAAAATCTAAAGTTAAAGGAAAGGAATTAATAAACAAAGTACAGGAAAAACGCGGTTCAGAATTAGCACAGACAATACTTATTACGGCTATTATGGTGGTAGTCATAGTTACACTTTTCTTTCCACAAATACAGGGAATTTTCTCTACAAGTATGACAAAACTTTCGAGTTGGTTCGATACTATACTTAATAGCATTTAGGAGAGAATATGGATAAAACAAAAAAGATAATAATATCTCTTAGTATCTCTTTGGTAGTTTTGCTTGTTCTAAACTACTTTATGATATCTTCATCTAACAGTAAATATATTGAAGTCACAGTATTTAAACAGAGTATGCTTAAAGGAAAGAAAATAGAAGCTAAAGATCTAGTGGCAGTTCAAATTAAAAAGACAAAGGAAAATGAAACATTGTTACAAAGTGTAATGACGAGTGGAACTGCTGTTATAGGACAAGTACTAAATGTTGACGTAGAACAAGGTGAATTAGTCACTAATTCTAAGATAATTGGTGAAAATGAATTGCTAGAGAAAGATATAAATTACAATTATATTTCAATACCAATAAACAACTTAAGTTATCCAACATGTACAAAGCTAAAAAAAGGAGATATAGTGGCAGTATACTACACTGCAAAAACAAAAGATGTATCTAACGCTATAAGGGATAAGCAAAGATTATACAGTACCAATGATAGTACCGGATTAGTTACTTGTTTGTTGTTTGAAACAGTAGAAGTAATATCTACTCACGATAGAACTGGTAAAGAAACAAAAGATAGTATAGTAACGGATATTTTAGTAAGGCTTAATAAAGAGGAGGCAATCTTAGTAGCAAACCTAAAATCTCAAGGTACTTTCGACATTGTATTAAATTAAAGAAGGTGGATAATGTGGATATAAAAATAATTGTAGACAAGCAAAGTGAATTAAGAATGAATGATGCAGCGGACAGATTAAGAAAGTGTTGTAAAAACAATGGGATAAAAACACACAACAAAGATATAACAGTAGTGTTCTCAAATGACCATAATTTTGTAAAAGACACAGTAATACGACTCCCTAAGAATGTAGTTGTAGTAAATGTCACAGAAAACTTATCTGAGCAGCATATAATAAATGCATTAAAATATGTATCAGATATATGTTATCTAAAAACAGATGTGGATGTAATTGCAACTAGAATAATAAATGCGTATAACAGAAATATGAGTAAGGTGAGAAATAGAGCGTGATGAAAAATATTAGAAAAATAGCTATAGTAGTAGCAGTTATAGTAGTAGCAACGTTAATAATAGTATTTATACTAAATATGAGTAGTAAGAAAAATAATGAAAAACAACAAGTATCATCTCCTGATCCTTTTCAAATAACAGAGTTTAATATTGAAAATAGGACTGTTTTAAAGAAAGATAATTCAATATATGTTGGCAATAATACAAAGGAATTAGAAAACAACTTTTGCGATATTAAAATATACAACACAGATGATGGTGTAGTCGTAGAGTTAAACAAATTGTGGCATGAAACGTATGGTAATGATTATATCCAAGACGATTACTTGGCTCAAATATGTAGAGAAATAACTAATCGTTCAAATATTAAAGGAAACTCTGAACAAACAGAATATGCAATGTATAAATATATAAAAGATAATTATATTAAGGTGCGCGAAGGTGAAAAGGTAGAAGAGATTTTAACAGATGAAATAAATATGAAATTATTACTTGAAGAACAAACAGTAAAATTAATAATAAGGGGTAGTTAGTATGAAAAAATATGTATTTAGTTTATTAATTCTTGTAATTGGAATATGTATATTTAGCAATGTATATGCAATCTCAAACGAATTTAAGTTTGCAATAGAAACAATAGGAATTCCAAGATATAACACGTATGGAGATGAAATAAATGAAGATATATACAAAACATATAATGTGTTTTCGTATGGCAAACCGCATAAAGTAAATAGCTCGAAACAAAGATGGAAAAATTCTAAATATGGGATGTGGACTAAAAACGGTGCTAGCTATAACGGTAGCGGTACAAGAGGAGAGTATTATATCTTAGGGACAAGCTATAGCGGGGCGTTAATATATAATTATTATTTCCCAATGGATGTATTACCAACAACAACTCCGGACAAGTGGACTTTTTATACATATCCCGAAGCGGAAGCTTCTTGGAAAGATAAGACTAAATACAAATATACAGAACAACTAGAGCATATGAAAACATCTAAGTTAATGTTTAACGACATATCTAGTAGAGCTAAAGCAGACAACCCTAAATATATTAAAGAGTATAATATAACTGCAAATAAAATTGGACTTAAGAAAGCAAGATTAGACACTGCAGCTACTTGGAAAACCTATGGTATGATATCTACTAGAAGAAAGATAGATGGCATAGTTTATGCACAAGTGTATTTAGTAAAACCAATGGCAGCAAGTGCAAATGTTAAAAGCAGTTTGGAAGTATCAAATGAATATATTTTAAAAGAAACAGAAGATGAGCTTGTTATACCCATTAAGTATTTGACAGAAGTAATTAATATGACAGGTTATGCAGATAAAAAACATATTAAAGAAATAGTATCATCGTTATATGTAAATGGTGAGAAGGTAGATGAAATAAGTGGCAGTAAAATTATAAGTGTGGGCAATGAATATATGCTTGTAATAACCCGAGATAAATTTCCCCCGAATATTAATCACGATGTAGAGATAATGGTAGATGGATATATGCATACAGAGTTTGTAGTAGATGGTCTTATGAGAAATAAGGTTACAAAAAATATAAAGGTGTATGTAGAACCCAAACTAATTATTCCCGTAAAACAAAGTAATTTAAGAATTCTTGAAAAATCTACATCGGATTGGGTTGTAAGACCACTAGCCCAAACATATGAAACTTCATCAGTAAGTGTTGGTTTTACCGAAGCTGGAAAAAGTATAATTGTAAAACTAGGACTAAATGTAGATAAAAATGATTTAAAGAATATAAAAGTAAGTATAGATAATACTTATATAAAGCACACCACATACGATATGTCAAAAGATCTGGTAATGTCTTTAAAATTACCAAAGGATATGCATAGCACATTATATGGAAAATACAGCTTGAGAGAAAAACTGGATAGCTACTTTCTAATCTCTACAAATGACATTGGAACGAGAAAGGGTGAACCACATATTTTAAAAATAGAGTTTGAATGTATGGGTAGAGATTATGAAGAAATAATTAAATTTGATACATTAGATACATATCTATCTAATGTAAATTCTAAAATTAGTAAAACCACACTAAATGATGAAGAATATATTAAACTTAAAGATTGGATAAACACAGAAAATGATGAGTAAAAACTATATTAAAAACAAACAAGGTAATATGGTTATATCTGTAGGATTAATAGTATTAGTTTTAATATTTGCTGTAACGTTTTTGTTATACTACCAAGTAAATATAATAACTGAAAGTATAAGGCAGGATTTGTTTTATGTGTCAAATAGTTCGCTCCTTTCATTTGACACGTCAGACCTTGCTTATGGTAAATACACGGTAGATGAAAATAAAACAAAAGAAATAATGGAATATCTACTAAACAAAAACTACCAAAATGGTTCGGTAAAGGAAATTAAAATAACAAATTTAGATATAACTTATGAACAAGATAAAGTGAAACTAGACACGAAAATAAAAGTAAAATTTAAAAGCGTTATAACAATTGGTGGAAAGAATGAACATGAATTTAAAATGAAAGAGCAAGTAAAAATTGCTTTGTTAAAATATAACTAGGAGAATGTATGGGGTTAAAAAGAGGAAATGCTACTACAGCTATAACACTCGTGGTATCGTTAGGATTTTTGTTAGTACTTGCAATGTATATAATAAATACAATAATACCCTTTGTGTGGTATCAAAAATTACAAGCGGTGGCAAACAAATATGTATATGTAGTAGAAAAGTTTGGGTATCTTACAGATACAGAGGAAAAGGAACTATTAAATGAGCTTAAAGAGGATGGTTTTGATTTAAACAACATACAAATAGACTGTCCTAAAAGCTATTTGGAATATGGTACGTTATTTAAATTTGAGATAACATATAACTTGAATCAGCAATATAGTGTAATAGATAATGGCATAAAAAACGAAGCGAGAACGGTTCCGCTTCGTATAAGGAAGTATGGCTATTCGAAAATATAGCAAAACAATAACACAAACAATATAAAAAGTATTCCAATCAACTAAATTTTTTGTAATGTTTGTACTGCGTTTTTTGCAATTATTAGTTTTGCATATTCTAAAAATGCGGTAGTCTGTTTTGAAAAATATTTATCTACATATTCTGAAAGCACACTAAATGTTTTAACAAATCCAGATTTTTTAATCGTAGAATTAGAAAACATTAAAAAGTATTTGCCGTTGAATTCGTAAAGAGAATTTACACCAACAAATAGTTCGCCAATTGTTACTTGTTTGCAAAATTCATACAGCTCTTTTAAAGAGGAAAAACTATATATGTTTGAAGATACGGTATAAGCTACTCTGCTTGGTTTTGTGGGTTTGTCATATTTGGCTATGTCGGGTAAACAGTCTGCTTTAGTAATTGTAATCATAAACATATCATCTTCAGAAGTAGTTACTTCTACGAATAGTTGTGAAGAATCTTGTGTAAACTCTTCAGTTATATTTGCATCTTCTAATATTTCAAAAAAGAAGTCTTGAACGTTTTCTGCTCCTTCTTTTATATCTTTTAAAGTTATTTTTCTTTTAGCGAGTTCGGCTAAAGTTAGAATAATCATAGCTTTATTATTATTAATTTTTTCAACCTTCAAAGAAATTCTCCTTTCGCCTAATACTACATTATATGAATTAGATTTTGTCTAGGTTAAATATAGTTTGACCCTTAATGGAAAAAATTATGTAATTAATAAAAATTAAATGAACAAAAGTTGAATTTTAACTAAACATATGTTATAATAATCGTGTTAGTTTCCTTGCTCTTAACGAGAATTAAGGGCCTAGACCGTGAGGAGGTGTAAATAATATGAACACATACGAAGCAGTAGTAATACTTACAACAAAACTATCTGATGAAGAAAGAGAAGCTGTACAAGCTAAAATTTCTGACCTTATTGCAAAATCAGGTGAAGTTATATCAGTAGATGATTGGAAAACTAAAAAGTTAGCATATGAAATAAAACACGAAACAGAAGGGTATTATTTCTTATACAACTTCAAAGCTAATCCAGAGTTTATAGCTGAGTTTGAAAGAGTTCTTAGAATTGATACTAGTGTATTAAAATTCATGGTTATCAAAAAAGAAGCTTAATTAAAACTTAGAATTTTAGGAGGAAAATTATATGAATAAATTTCAATTTATGGGAAGACTAACAAAGGATCCGGAAGTAAGATATACATCTGGCAATAATACGCAAGTTACAACATTTTCTTTAGCAGTAAATAGAAGATTTGTAGCTCAAGGTGGAGAAAGACAAGCAGACTTCTTTAATTTAACAGCTTTTGGAAAAACAGCAGAGTTTTGTGCTAAGTATTTCAAAAAAGGTCAACAAGTTTTAGTTGAAGGAAGAATCCAAAACAGAACTTGGGATGACCAAAATGGTCAAAAGAGATATGCAACAGACTTTATAGTTGAAGATACATATTTCGCTGACTCAAAAAGAGAAGGCGCAGCATCTTCTTTCGATATGCCTGAAATGCCACAAATGCCAGCTAGTACAGATGCCGGTGATTTCATAACAATAGACGAGACTGAAGAATTACCATTCTAGTCCGTATTAATGAAAGGAGTATTAAAATGGCAGATAACAAAAAACGTTCAAACAAAGATAAAGCTTTCAGAAGACCAAGAAAGAAAGTTTGTCAATTCTGTGCAGATAAATCACAAGAAATAGATTACAAAGACGTTGAAAAATTAAAAAGATTTGTAAGCGAAAAAGGTAAAATATTACCAAGAAGAGTAACAGGAACTTGTGCTTTACATCAAAGGAAAGTTACTGAAGCTATTAAAAGAGCAAGAACAATTGCGCTTTTACCATACACAGCTGAATAATAATAAAGGGGAGGTGGATTATATCCGCTTCCTTTTTTATAATATAAACAGATAATAATAAGGAGGTATATTATGGAATTATTAGATGTTTATGACAACGACGGTAAAGTCACAGGAAGAATAGTTGCACGTGGAGATAAAACGGTAACACTAAGAGACAATGAACATATTGCAGTAGGAGTAATTTTCATACAAAATAGCAAGGGCGAATTTTTAATTCAAAAAACTTCAAAAGAAAAAGGTGGTGAATATACTTCAACAGGTGGTCACGTAGATAGTGGTGAAACGCCATTAGAAAGTATCAAAAGAGAAGTAAAAGAAGAATTAGGACTTAATGTAGATAATGACAATATAATAAAACTAGGATATCTCCTTTATGATAGGCCGATTAGATTTATGTTTTATCTTAAAAAGGATATAGATATACGAATGCTAAAACTTCAACAAGAAGAGGTAGAAAGTGCAGAATTTATGTCTGTAGATAAAATAAAAGAATTAATAGAACAAGGTTTAATGCTTGTATCGCACGCTAATATATTTAATAAAGTGTTGGAATATTTAAAAGAAATAGAAAAAATAGATGTTAATAAAAATGTATAATAAATTAAATATTAATATTAAATTGTGTAGTCGATGCCTGCGCGATTTTTATAGCTTAAACGTGTACTCAAAACATATCATTTTCGTTGACAATTACACCTTTCTGTAGTAGAATATTACTGTGGAAAAAGGGGATTTTATGAAACAAAAAAACTCTAAAATTAAAAATAAAAAAGGCTATAAAAGAATGATACTAAAAACTATAGCAAGTCCAGTAATATATATGCTTGTTATAGTGGTACTTTCTGCGACTATACAAATAATGCAACCTAAAGCATTTGGTGCAGTTATACCAATAGTAGCAATTATGGCAACATACACAGTTTTTATTCTATATAGAGAATTAAGACATAAAGTTAAAAAAATAGATGAATTACATTATGGTTTTTCGAACTCTATTGGAAAAAGTATGAAACATCTAAATGTTCCAATAATGTTTATATCTAACGATTCAAAACTTATATGGCAAAACTCTTTATCTCAAGAACTTGAACTAGATGAGTTTATACCAGAAGTTGCGCTTGAAGCAAATAAATCTAGCAAAAAAGACGCTGTAAAATTTGAAGTTGCAGACAAAAACTATTTATTATACATAACAGAAATAATGTCTGGTGAAGATGTTGGAAAATTAGTAATATTTGTTGATGTTACAAAACAAGTAGAGCTAGAAGAAATATTAGATGATTCAAGAGTAGTTGTTGGCCTTATAACAATAGACAGCTTTGACGATATAATGCAAGGCTTGGATGAAATGGACAAAGTCACAACAAAATCTGAAATAGATAAAGAAATTGTAAGCTGGATAAAAGAGTACAACGGGGTAGTAAGCAAAGTAGAAAACGACAAATATATTTATTTTATTGAGAAACAATATGTTGAAGAATTAGAAGAAAATTCATTTGAAATATTAGAAAAAATAAACAAGGTATCGGAAGACAAAGTTAAGGTGCCTGTAACAATAAGTATAGGTTTATCATATGATGAAGAAACTTTGGCTGGTAGATACAAATCGGCTATGAACGCATTAGACGTTGCTATGGGTAGAGGTGGAAACCAAGCGGTTATTAAAACTAAAAAGAAATATGATTTTTATGGAGATAGCGGTAAACAACAAGATAAAACAAGTAGAGTAAGGGCTAGAATGATATCTCAAGCTCTAAAAGATGTTATAGATAAATGCGAAAACGTATATATTATGGGTCACAAGAATACAGATATAGACTGTATTGGTGCGGCTGTTGGTGTATATAAAATAGCAAAAACCTATGGTAAAGAAGCAAAAATTATTTGTGATTTAAGACACAACAATTCAACAAAATTAGTTATAGACAGACTTAAAACTACCGGAGATTATGAAGATGTTTTTGTGACTAAAGACGATCTTAAAAAACAAGAATTTGAAAACTCACTTCTTGTTGTAGTAGATACACACAAAGCAAGTTACTTAGCAGCTCCGGATTTGCTTGAAGAATTCGATAAAGTTGTGGTAATTGATCACCACAGACGCGGGCCGGAATTTATAGAAAATACAATTTTAACTTATCATGAAGTATATGCTTCATCTACTTCTGAACTAGTTACAGAACTTTTAATGTACCTAGACGAAGTAAAACTTACAGCAAAAGAAGCAGAAGCAATATTTAGTGGAATAGTTATAGATACTAAAAATTTCACATTTAAGACGGGTGTTAGAACATTTGAAGTGTCTGCTTACCTTAAGAAAACGGGACTAGATATAACAGAAGTAAAACACGTTTTCCAAAATGATTTTGAAACATATATGGCAAAAGTAAATATTGTTAAAGAAGCAGAAATAATAGACGGAAAAATAGCGATGTCTGTATGCAGTGAGCAACACGAAAATATGTCAGTTATAGCAGCACAAGCAGCAGATGAACTTCTATCTATCACAGGAGTACTTGCATCATTTGTGCTATGTGAAATAGATAATGTTATTATGATATCTGGACGTTCGCTAGGAGACATTAACGTTCAAGCAATATTAGAAAAACTTGGTGGTGGCGGACACTTAACATTTGCGGGTGCGCAAATTGCAGGTGTTACACTGGAACAAGCTAAAGAAAAACTATTAGGAATAATAGAAGAATATTCGGTAAAAGATTAGTAAACAAAGAGTATAAAGATAATGGGAGGTATGTTATGAAAGTTGTACTTACAGAGAATGTAAAAGGAATAGGGAAAAAACTAGATGTAGTTAATGTAAGTGAGGGGTATGCAAGAAATTATTTAATACCAAGAAAACTTGCAAAACCAGCAGATAACCAATCCTTATCTGAAGCAAATACAAAAAAAGAAGCAATAAAATTTAAACAAGATACAGAAAGAGACTTGGCTTCAAAGAAAAAAGAACAAATAGAAAAAGTAACACTAGAATTTAAATTAAAAACAGCAGAAGGTGGTAAACTATTTGGTAGTGTTACATCAAAAGAAATAAGCGATGAACTAAAAGCTAAAAGCGGTATAGAAGTGGACAAGAAAAAAATAATACTTGAAGATGCAATCAAAATGATAGGCACATATACAGCTAAAGTTAAATTATACGAAGGAATAACAGCAAATTTAAAAGTAAATGTATTAGAAAAATAGAGGAACGCTTATGAGTAAAGAAGTAGTAACAAGCAAAATTCCACCTAGTGACGTTGCGGCTGAACAAGCTGTTCTAGGTTCTATGCTTGTAGATAAAGAAGCAGTAATTAAAGCGATAGAGTTGCTTAAACCAACAGATTTCTATAGACAAGACAATGGTGAAATATTTGCAGCTATGGTTGATGTTTATGCAAAAGGTGACCCAATAGATTTCTTAACTGTAAGAGAGGCATTAAAGCTTAGAAATGCATTAGAAAAAGTGGGTTCAGATGCATATTTATCTTCATTAATAGATAATGTGCCAACAACCTCAAACGTAGATGCATATATTAAAATTGTTGAAGAAAAAGCAACATTAAGGTCGCTAATAAAAGCTGCAAACGATGTTATATCTTATGGTTATGCTGAAACGGAAGAAGTAGACAAGATTATAGATATGACAGAAAAAAGAATCTTTGATGTTTTACAAAATAGAAATGCTAAAGGTTATGCAAGCATTAAGGACATATTAGTAGATACATTTGATGCTATAGAAAAATTATATAGTAGTAAATCTAATGTGTCTGGTATGGAAAGTGGATTTAAAGATTTAGACATAAAAACATCTGGACTTAACAATTCAGACTTAATAATAGTTGCAGCAAGACCAGCTATGGGGAAATCGGCATTTGCACTTAACATAGCAACCGCTGTTGCAAAATCTGGCGCGCCGGTTTTAATATTTAGTCTCGAGATGTCAAAAGAACAAATGGTAAACAGAATACTTTGTTCTGAAGCACAAGTGGACAGTATGAAGGTAAGAACTGGTAAGCTAGATACAGATGACTGGGTAAAACTAGGAAAAGCCAGTGGAGATTTAGCTGAAACTCCAATATACATAGATGATACACCTGGTATGTCTGCGGTAGAATTGAGAGCAAAATGTAGAAAAGCAAAACTAGAAAAAGGACTAGGATTAGTTGTTATAGACTACTTACAACTTATGGAGGGTAAAAAATCTGGTGAAAGCAGACAACAAGAAATATCTGAAATAAGTAGGGCGTTAAAAATTCTAGCAAAAGAATTAAATGTACCGGTAATTGCACTTTCACAATTAAGTCGTGCAGCTGAACAAAGACCAGATCATAGACCAATGCTTAGTGACCTTCGTGAATCAGGGTCAATAGAGCAAGATGCAGATATAGTTATGTTTTTATATAGAGATGACTATTATAACCCGGAAACAGAAAAGAAAAACGTGGCAGAAGTTATAATTGCAAAAAACAGACAAGGTTCAACAGGAACAGTAGAACTTGCTTGGTTACCACAATATACTAAATTTGCAAATTATTATAACGGATAGGAGATAAATGGATAAATTACTTGAACAAGTAAAAAAGAATATTTATGATAACAACCTAATTAATGACGGTGATGTCATAATAGTTGGAGTATCGGGTGGCCCAGACTCGGTATTCCTTTTGCATGCTTTAAGTAGTTTAAAAGAGCAAATTCAAAAAGAAAAAGACATTAATTACACATTACACGTAGCACATATAAATCATATGATACGTGAAGAAGCATCGTTTGACGCAAATCTTGCAAAGAAACTTGCGGATAACTCTAATGCAACATTCCATCTACTTGAAGTAGATGTTGAAGCTGAAGCAAAAAGACTTAAAATTGGAACAGAAGAATGTGGTAGAAATATTCGTTATGAGTTTTTTGAACAAGTTAAAAATACAGTTGGAGGCACAAAAGTTGCGGTAGCTCACAACGCGGGAGATAATGCTGAAACAATAATACTAAACTTTATTCGTGGCGCTGGAATTAACGGCTTAAGTGGGATGGATATAAAATCTAGTAACAATGTTATAAGACCAATATTAAATATTTCGAAGAAAGATATATTAGAATATTTAAATGCAAATAATATAGAATATGCAATAGATAAAACAAATCTAGAAAACGATTATACTAGAAACAAAGTTAGAAATGATTTAATTCATAAAATTGAAACAGAGTATAATCCTAATATAATAAACGCATTAAATAGAATGGCTACAGTAAATAAATTGGACTTAGAGATTATACAAGGGGCTGTAGAAGAAAAGTACCAAGCTTTAAATATAAAGAAAGAACAAGACAAAATATATATTAACACAAAGGAGTTTAATAAGAACTCTACCGCTATGAAGTATCAACTAATAAGAAGAATAATTACTGAATTATGCAGCAATATTCAATGTGTTGAAATGATACATATTAAAGACACGTGCAAACTTCTTGAATCAAGTATTACGGGGAAACAATATATATTAGGTAATAAATATAAAGTTGTAATTGAAAAGAAAAATATAGCAGTGTTTGTCAAGAATGTGTAAATAAACACATAATTATTGAATAAGTACAAATATTATGTTAAAATTTAATGACAGAATTTAGGAGGAGCAAATTGAAAAAAACAGGATTTTTAAGAGGAATATTAAGTTATGTCTTAATTATAGGTATAGTTATAATGCTTATATCTTCATTAAATGAAAGTGCAAGCAAGCAGATAGATTATACAACGCTTATGTCTAAAATAGAAGCTAAAGAAATTAAATCAGTATCGCTATCTTATGATAGAACGTCAGCCATAGTAACATATAAAGATGATACTGTAAAAAGAACAGTTACAATACCATCTAACACATCATTTATGGATGCAATAGAAGAAAATATAAAAGCAGGAGAATTTGAACTAAAAGTAGAAGAACAATCTGGTTGGGAAGTATTCTTAAATTGGCTACCAACAATCGGACTAGGAATTTTAACTGTACTTATGTTGTTTGTAATGATGCAACAAATGGGCGGTGGAAACAATAAAGCTTTAAGTTTTGGAAGAAACAGAGCAAAACTTAACAACCCAAACGGACCAAAGAAAATCACTTTCGATAACGTTGCAGGACTTAAAGAAGAAAAAGAAGAACTTGCGGAGATAGTAGATTTCTTAAAAGAACCTAAAAAGTTCAAAGATATGGGTGCAAGAATACCAAAGGGAATACTTTTAGTTGGTGGACCTGGTACTGGTAAAACACTTCTTGCAAAAGCTGTTGCAGGAGAGGCAAAAGTGCCATTTTTCTCAATTAGTGGTTCGGACTTTGTTGAGATGTTTGTTGGTGTTGGTGCATCACGTGTTAGAGACTTATTTGAAGAAGCAAAGAAATTAAATCCTTGTATAGTATTTATAGATGAAATAGACGCGGTTGGACGTCAAAGAGGCGCAGGCCTTGGTGGTGGACACGATGAAAGAGAGCAAACATTAAACCAATTGCTTGTTGAAATGGACGGTTTTGGAACTAACGAAAACATTATAGTAATGGCGGCAACAAACAGACCAGATATACTAGACCCGGCATTATTAAGACCTGGACGTTTCGATAGACAAGTGGTTGTTGGAGAACCAGACGTTAAAGCGAGAGAAGAAATATTAAGATTGCATGCAAAGGGAAAACCTTTTGTTGAATCAGTAGATTTTAAGGTAATATCTAAAAACACATCTGGATTTTCTGGCGCAGACCTTGAAAATATGGTGAATGAATCGGCGCTTCTTGCGGCTAGAAAAAACAAAAAACAAATAGATATGATAGATATAGAAGAAGCACTAGTTAAAGTTATGATGGGACCTGAAAAACGTAGTAAAGTTATTTCGGATAAAGACAAAAAACTTACTGCATATCATGAAGCAGGGCATGGTATAGTATCTAGATTTTTGAAAAACCACGATACAGTTCATCAAATTTCAATTATACCAAGAGGTATGGCCGGTGGTTATACAATGTATAAGCCAAATGAAGATAAAACATATGCTTCAAAACTAGAGATGGAAGAACACATAGTATCACTTCTTGGTGGTAGAGTTGCTGAAAAACTTGTTTTAGACGATATTAGCACAGGTGCTTCGAACGATATTGAAAGAGCATCAAAAATTGCTAGAAATATGGTTACACGTTATGGTATGAGCGACAAACTAGGACCAATAACATTTGGTGTAAGTCAAGAAGAAGTATTCCTAGGCCGAGACTTCGGTAGCCAAAGAAACTACAGCGAAAAAGTCGCAGCTGAAATTGATGAAGAAGTTAAACGTATTATAACAACTGCTTATGATAAAGCAGAAGAACTTCTAAGAGAAAATATGGATAAACTTCATAAAACAGCAGAATTATTACTTGAAAAAGAAAAGATTGATGCAGATGAATTTGATGCAGTATTTGGTGTTGTAAAAGAAGAAGTAAAAGTTGAAATAAAACAAGATAAAAAAGAAACTGTAGAAGTAGAAAAGAAAGAGACTAAAAAGAAAACATCAAAATCTAAAAAGGAAGACACTAAAGAATAAAAAATAATATATAAAAATGCAAGCGTTCGATATGGACACTTGCATTTTTGTGTATACTTAATACCCTAGTTAGAGATTAAGTTAAATGTTTTTCATAATTTCGTACAGTTTATCTTCTTTAAGTCCTGAAATATCGCCGCTATATTTAGCTATATAAGAACGGAACATAGTCACAGCATCTTGTAAAGCGCCATCATGTGTATAACACATAATATCGCTAACCAAGCCAGTTGTACGGATTTTGAAGCCTTCTAGCTTTCCAGAATATCTAAGTGGAAGCGCATTGGTTTCAAAATAGTGATTAGTGCAAACAACTAATTCACAACCATCGCTTACAATGTCTGTAAGCTTTGTACCAAGTTCGCAACCCCAATATTCTTTATCTTCAATGGAATTCACGATGCGATGTAGACCTATTACCCAAACCGTACCTTCAGCAGTAGAATGTTCTCTATCACCATGTCTGGTTTCTTGAGAACAAAAGTCAGTGACGTAGAATTTTTTTAAAGCATAGTTCTTTTTCCCAATATTTGAAAGTTTAAGAAGAAGATTCATGGCTAGTTCTACGTCGTTTACGGCTTCGTAACCATCGCAATCATTCTTTACGCCTTTTAATTCGCGGTCTAAAACCCAAAGAAATGTTTCTAAAGGTTTAATTTTTTCTGAAATTTCTTCAGCAATTTGTTTGCGATTATACGACTTGGAATAAGAATAAGCTAGTTTTTGGAGTTCTTGAATGCTCTCACAAAAATGATCTAAGTCCTGCTTGGAAATGTCTGAAAAACTGAACTCCACAAGTCCAATTTCTTTTACTTTTGCTACAAAATCTTTCATGCTAGCCTCCTTAATAATTAGCAACTACTAATGATGTAATGTTAATGCCAAGTGAAGAAAAGGGTTTCGCTACAAAGTTGTCCTTGATATCACAATAATTATCTTCACCATTTGTACCAATAGCTCTAATTCCATCAGAGGTCAAAAGAATAGTGGCTTTAGTACCATCAAAAATACGATTTAGCGCAAGATGATGCCTGATGGCATCTACAGCCTTTTTAGAATCGTCATAAGAATCGTTTAAAGTTACGTAAATGCGATTGCTTTCGCTACATTGTGGGCAATCTTCGAGCTTAATTATCCAAAAATATTTATTTGAGTCTGTAAAAAGGTATATGTTTTCGTGGAGCCGGATAGTTGCTGTTGTGATATATGTTGTGTTTGCTTTCATTGTTAATCCTCCTAAATTTAGTTAGAATATAGCTTTAATGCCCGAATATTATATCATAAAGTGACATAAAAATCAAATGAGTAAAAACATACACGAATTGTATTTAAAATTAAAATAATCTGTTGAAAATAAAAATTGAATATAATATAATATGAACGTGGAAAGATATTCTTTGAGGGGGAATATATGGAAAATATACCAATGAATAAATTTGAAATAGTAGATATGCCTGGAACAAGCACGTTAGCATTCGTAGTAGAGGAAACGGAGTCTGAAGTAGTGCGTGGAGAGACATACTATTCATTACAGAAATTAGAACATACAGACAAAGAAATGGACGGTAGAATTGCAAAAGAATTCTTTGTTGTAAATGACTCTGATGGAATGCAAGACATAGTACTTTTGACACTTACAAAAAGTAAGGCGATTCTAAGTACAGCGTTACTAGATAAGAATGGTTTAACACCAACAGAAGACAAATTACCATTATCTTATGGCAGTCTATATGATGACAGCAATATACAGTACAAGGAATTTATATATACACAAAATATGAAGAGAAGATTTGCGATTATAGACACTACAACTTGTGAAGAGGTAAAACCAACTGTATATAGAGATGAGATAACAGGAGAAATAAAGGGTAAATGCAAATTGTTGCCACTAAGACCTTATGTGGTTTTAGAAATAAAAGATAATTTTAATAGAGGAGCTGTTATGGCCACAGATGGCAAAAGGATAGAAGCAGTCAGCCATGGCGAAGTAAAAATTCCAGAACATAAAAAGCTAACAGAAGTGGGAGAGATAGATATTCTGGGAGCGGATGATTTGATTGTGTAAAGGAGAAGACTTATGATAAATTGGATTAAAGAAAACAAATGGAAAATATTAGTCGTAGTAGCTTTTTACTTGATAATATGTATTTGCGTTGTAGGAGGATTTTTGACATCTTATAGTTTTGCTGATGAAACACTTAATTTTTTTGAAAAATTGGAAACGGCAACAGATAAGTGGATGGACTACGCATTGAATCCTGCTAAAGTTATAGAAACTATGTTTGATGGTGGGGAACAACAGCAAGCATTTTTAGTATGGTGTGGTATTGTATTAATAGTCTTTGTATGGATGGCCGCAAAACTAATAATGAATTCTAGGAAAGATTATGACTACCAAGGAGAAGAACATGGTTCCAGCGCATGGAGTAAATGTGGAGAAGAGTATAGAAAACTTCCAGATGGCTCTCAAATATTAAATAAATCTGAAGGATTTATATTAAGTAGAAACCATTATCTTGGAACAGATCCTAAAAAAGTTAAAGTAAATAAAAACATACTTGTATTTGGTGGTTCGGGTTCTGGTAAATCTGCAGCCTATGTTAAGCCAAATATATTGCAAAAGCTAGGCTCATATGTAATAACTGACCCTAAGGGAGAACTATATAGAGAAACTTCAGGCTATCTTAAAGCAAATGGTTATGCAGTAAAAGTATTAAACCTTGTAGATACTGAATATAGTAATAGATATAATCCGTTGGCGCACATCAGAGATTATTCAGATGTAGATATTATAGCACATACAATAGTTGCTGGTGGAGAAGGTGATGGTGGCGGAAAATCTTCTGATCCATTCTGGGATAACACAGCTAAGATGTTACTAAAAGCATGTATTTACTATGTAATATCTGTTCTTCCAGAAGAAGAAAGAAACTTATCTAGCTGTCTTAATATAGTTAGAGCTGGTGGTTCAGATGAATCTATTTTTGATAGATTATTTGTAGGTGAACTTAAACCAGACCATCCTGGTAGAAAAGAGTATGAAGGTATCAGAGTAGGTGCGGATAAAACAAAACAAAGTATAGCAATATCTTTGGTTTCTAAATTATCTCATTTTGATAGCCCTAACATGCAAAGATTAACAACTACAAATGATATAGACTTTGAAGAGCTTGGTGAAAAGAAAGTAGCACTTTATGTTATATCTCCAGACTCGCACTCAACATATAATTACATACTAACAATATTCTATGGACAATTACTTCAAAGATTGTATGCTTTAGCAGATAGATGTGGTGGGGCATTGCATCAACCAGTATATCTATTACTAGATGAGTTTGCAAACATTGGTAAAATACCAGACTTTAACCAAAAACTAAGTACAAGTAGGTCGAGACTTATATCTATGAGTATAATAGTACAAAGTATAGATCAATTAGTAGATTTATATAAAGACTTACACGAAAACATAATAGCAAACTGTGATACTCAATTATTCTTGGGTTCTCAATCTATAAAAACTTGTGAATATTTCTCTAAGAGTTTGGGACAAACAACTTTAACATTCCAAACTAAATCTAAAAATAGGGATGAGAAGGACACTAAAACACAAGGCTATTCATATAGTGAACAACGTCAAGGTAGAGAGCTTATGACGATTGATGAATTAAAACGTATGCCATACGACGATATGATTATATTAATACGTGGTCTTAAACCTATAATGGCTAAGAAAGCTTGGTACTATAAACACCATCCTGAAAGAGAGAATGCAAAACGTTATGAAATAAAAGACATATCTGAGATGCCAAAACCAGAAGGGGCACCAATAAAAACAATGGATGTTCAAAAGCACATAGATGAAAGGTTGAAAAGAGCAAGAGAAGTGGCAAATGGTATAAAAGCAAACAAAGCTGATGTACAAATTGATGTTGGAACAAGTGCAATAGATAATGCTCAACAGGTGAAACAAGAAGTTGCGCCGGTAGATTTGCAAAAGGAATTAGAGAAGAAGTTTGATGAACTATTTGGAACAAATAATAGTAGCAAACCTCAAGAATAACAGTAAAAATTAAATAAATTAGTTCTAAAAATACAAATCGATTCATATATATATCTTAGGTGATGTATATTGAATAAGAGATTTGTATTTTTTTATGCCTTTGTTAGTGCGTTATTATTAGGAGCTTCAATATATATTGCAACTCATTTGGACAAGGCACAGGCTGAAGACGAAAAAGAAAAACAAAACAAACAAGAAATAGTTCAAATAACAAAGCATATTGAAGATAACAAAATAAAAGATAATATAAAAGTAAAGATAACAAGTACAGGAGAAATTAAAGAACTGACTGTAAATGAATATTTAAAAGGAGTGTTGCCATCAGAGATGCCACCTGAATATGGAATAGAAGCTTTAAAGGCACAAGCTGTAGTTGCAAGGACGTATTTGTATCAAAAAATAGCATCTGGTGGTCATGGTAATGCAGATATTTGTGATAGTGCATCACATTGTCAAGCGTATTATAGTACGGATAGAATACTTCAAATATGGGAAAAGAGTAAAGGCTGGAACAAGGAAACTAGAGACATACATGCCCAAAAGGTGGCAGAGGCAGTAGAACATACAGAAAACATTGCAGTTACATATAACGGATCATATATACGTGCATATTTTCATGCGTGTAGCGGAGGAAAGACGGAAAATGTAGCTAATATATGGGGCAAACAAAATATTCCTTATCTTGTTTCAGTTGAAAGTTTAGGTGAGGAAGATTATAAAAATTATACTAGTAAGGTTAAACTAAATGTAAGTGAGCTTCAAGCAAAATTAAATGAAGAACAAAGTATTAAATGCAACATTAGTGTGGATAGGGGGGATATAGTTAAAATTTTAAGTTACACAGATACGGGCAGAGTGGATAAAGTTGAAATTGGTGGAGTAATATATACTGCTGAAAAGTTAAGAACTTTACTTGGTTTGAGGTCAACTAATTTCGATGTAGAATATGAAAATGGGGAGGTTATATTTAAGGTAACAGGTAACGGGCATGGTGTCGGTATGAGCCAGGTTGGCGCGAACTATTATGCTGAACAAGGATATACTTTCGATAAAATAATTACACATTATTATACAGGCGTAGATATTACATATATAAATAAGGAGGAGAAAACAAATGAAATTTAATAAACAAAAGACTGAAGAAATAAAACAAAAAATAAAAGCTATTAAAGAGAAAATTGTGGGAGATAAAACGGAAAGAGTGCCTAAAAAATATTATGCACTTCTTATCCTTATGTTAATGCTAGGGGCAGTAACATTAACAAATAATATAAAAAAATATAATGAGAGTAATAAGGAAGATTATATAGAATATGATTTTAAAGAGCAAGAGGCTGATTCAAATGATGTAGATATAGTAAATTATTTAATTGACCAAAGCAGTATAAGTACTAGTATAGCTAATATGGATGAAGCAATTGAGACATTGTCACCAAGCGGGAATGTTGAACAAGAAAGGACAAAGAAGAGAGAATATATTATGCCAGTAACTGGTGAGATTTTAAAAGAACACGCAACGGAAAAATTAGTATATTCTGAAACGTTAGGAATGTGGAAGACACATCCAGGCATAGATATAAAAGCAAATTTGAGTGATAATGTGAAGTCTGTATGTGCTGGAACGGTACAATCTATAGAAAAAGATAGCTTTTATGGAAATGTAGTAAAAATAACAGATAATGCTGGCTACACATTTGTATATAGTAATTTGGATAGCGATATACAGGTAAAACAAGGTGACAGCGTGAAACAAGGAGAGATAATAGGAACAGTTGGAGTGTCGGCTACAGGTGAACTGGCTGATGAAACACATCTTCACTTTGAAGTTATAAAAGATGAAACACAAGTTAATCCTTTAGATTTAATAAACTAGGGAATAATTTGAAATTCGTTGAATATGATAATAGTAACGAGGTGATAATTGTGTTTGAAAACGATATAGAGGAAAGAGTGAAAGCCTTAGCAAGTTACATTATAGAGACAGGAAGCACTGTAAGGGCAGCAGCAACTAAATTTAACGTATCTAAGTCGACTGTGCACAAAGATATATCTGAACGACTTGAGAAAATAAATCCTGCATTATGGAAAGAAGCTAAACAGGTGTTAGAACATAATAAAGAGGAAAGGCACATACGTGGTGGAATGGCAACCAAGATAAAATATGAAAGTAAAAGAGCGTAGATAATAGGCAAGTAACCGTATAGGTGACTTGCCTATTGACAATAGTGATATAATGTCAACAGGTGAATATAAAAACTTATTAATAATTTAAGGAGTAAATTTTATGAGAGAGCAGATGATTGTATTAAACGAGCAGTTAATTGTTGGGATAACAACAACTAAAAAACGGACAATTATATCTCTATATGAAAATGGCATCAAAAAACTGTTGTCTGACAAAGAAACAGGAAATTATTTCTGGAGTAAGGTAGCATATAATGAATATTATATAGTAGCCTATTCTAGAGGTTGTATGGTTAACCAGATTCCTTTAAACATTGATGCGGTATATAGTATAAAGGATAAAAAAATGTTAGACTTGTGTAACAAAAGACTTAGGGTTATGTTAGAATACATGTTAGTATGTAGAAAAGCATTTGATTTAACTCATGTCCTAACAACTATAAATAGCATAGAGCTTGGCTTGGTTGATGTGAATAAAAGCAATTGCTTAGCGGATTATTTGACTTGTGGAAACTCAGCTATTAGTCACGAGCAGATTTTGTGGTATATTCTAAACCAATATCCTAAGCTTAGAGATTATATTAATCTGGTTGCACCAATTTCGGTTGTAAAGTATAAAGAAATAGTAAATAACCTCGCCGGTGAAACATATTATTTTCATGTTATTCCCCAAGAGTTACATAAGTTACCCAGTATTTTAGGCTATGCTACCAATTCGGATGCAACAGATTATATGCAAATATATATATCCGAAGCTGAGCAAAGTGAGAAAAAATAATAAGAGCTATTCAAATAATCCTATCTCAAATTAGAGGTAGGATTATTTTTGCACAAATACTACTTTATTCCCCAATGCTATTGCAAATGAAACAAAAATGTAATATAATTGACACATAAAGAAAGGGGGAGGCATATGACATTTGGACAAGATATCGGCATAGATTTAGGTACGGCAACAATACTTGTACACGTTAAAGGCAAAGGCATAACTTTAAGAGAACCTGCTGTTGTTGCAATAGATAAAAATACAAATGAAGTGTTAGCTGTTGGTCAAAATGCAAGAAAAATGTTAGGCCGTACTCCTGGAAATATAGTAGCAATAAGACCTATGAAAGACGGCGTTATTTCAGATTATACGGTAACAGAAAAAATGCTTAAATATTTTATTTCTAAAGTATCGGATAGGTCTATAATATCACCAAGGATTATGATATGTGTTCCCTCTGGTGTAACAGAAGTAGAAAGAAAAGCAGTAATAGACGCAGCGAACCATGCTGGTGCTAGAAAAGTTTATCTTATAGAAGAACCAATTGCAGCGGCTATAGGTGCTGGGATAGATATAACAAAACCATATGGAACTATGATAGTAGACATTGGTGGTGGAACTACAGATATTGCAGTAATTGCTTTAGGTGGTGCGGTTAGAAGCACATCAATTAAAGTGGCTGGAGACAAATTTGATGAAGCAATTATAAAATATATAAAGAAACACCATAGTATTATCATTGGTGAAAGAACAGCTGAAGAAATAAAAATAAATATAGGTTGTGTGTATCAAAGAACGACTGTTGAAAAAATGAATATAAAGGGGAGACACCTAGTGTCAGGGTTGCCTGTTGAGATAGAGGTTACATCTGATGAAATGCTAGAAGCACTTACAGATTCAGCAAATCAAATAATTGAGGCAATACATAGCGTTCTAGAAAGAACTCCGCCTGAACTTTCTGCAGATATAAGCGATAGAGGTATATATATTACAGGTGGTGGTGGCCTAATTTACGGTCTGGATAAACTTATAGAAGAAAGAACGGGAATTCCAGTAATGATAGCTGAAGATGCAGTATCTTGTGTTGCCATGGGAACAGGAAAAGCTCTCAATCATATAGAATTATTAGAAACTGGAAACACAATAAAAATTAAGAAGTTTTAACTTAAAATGTTAGAACTTCTTTTATTTTGGCGATTTCTAGCCTGGTTAATTGACTTTTCACCGGTTGGAGAGTATAATAGACAAAAAAATTAAAAGATTTAACAACTGTTAAATCTGAACTTAAAAGGAGGAAATATTATGGTGTTTCGCAAAAAAAAATGGTATAGCCCTAAGGTTAGGAACGAGTATCGGGAACGAGTCAAAAAATATATGGAGGCAAATGCTCTTAATATAGTTAATGAAATATACAGCGGCGCTCTCCAAGGCGGATATTTAACATATTTTAATGTAAGCAGTTTAATGGGTGAAGGATATCCACTTGCGCCATGGGTTGACAGGTTAGACATTGTTGCACAATTTGCAGCTATGTTAGAAGAAATAGGATATGTTTTTGTGCAAGATTCATATGGAAGATATCATTTTAAAGATAAGGAATTGTACAATGCAATTGTGAAAAATCATTTGAATTTTACAGGCAAAAAGATAGTGACAAATATGGCTAAATTTTGCGAACAAAACAATGGACGGTTGACCTATGAACAAGTAAGACTTATGCTGGGATTTAATTATCCTAAAGCGCCGTATGTAGATAAGTCGGATACTAAAACGTGTGTTATTTTATTCCTAAAAGAAATAGGAATTCCATTTATTTATGATGATGAATACATATATATTCCGTAAATATGGGGTCTAGCATTAATTGCTAGGCCCTTTACTGTTGAGAATTTTGTGTATTTATGTTAAAATATATAACGTAAGGATGTGGAATAATGAAAAATATGGAATTATTAGCTCCAGCAGGGAGTTTAGAAAAAGCAAAAGTAGCCTTTTTGTATGGTGCCGATGCTGTATATGCAGGAACAGCAAAACTGTCTTTAAGAAGTAGGGCTGAAATGAATTCAGACGATTTAGAGGACACCATAAAATATGCACATAGCCTAGGGAAAAAAGTGTATGTGGCAATGAATATATATGCTTATGACGAGGATTATGAAGAAATACGTAAAGATGTAAAAAGGCTAAAAGATATTAATGCTGATGCAATTATTGCAAGTGATCCGGGGATTATGGCGGTAATTAGGGAAATAGCACCAGATATGGAAGTACATATTAGCACACAAGCAAATATAACGAGTCTTCAAAGTGCAAAATTTTGGTATGAAACAGGAGCCAAAAGGGTAATTCTTGCAAGGGAATTATCTAAAGATAGAATAGATTATATAATGAAAAACAAACCAAAAGATTTAGAAGTAGAAATGTTTATACACGGTGCAATTTGTTATGCATATTCTGGTAGATGTTATTTAAGTCAATATCTTTCAGATAGGGGTGCGAATTGCGGAGACTGTAGTCAACCATGTAGATGGCAATATAAATTAACAGCTGAAGAAGTAAATAAACCTGGTAGTGTTATCAACATAGATTATGATGAAAAAGGAACATATATATTCTCTTCTAAAGATTTATGCTTGCTAAAACAAATACCAACATTAGCAAAAATGGAAATGGATAGCTTAAAGGTTGAAGGAAGATTAAAAACAGACTATTATTTAGCAACAATAATTAGGGCATACAGAAAAGCAATAGATGATTATTATAACAATCCTGCATCCTGGGACTATATGAATTATTTACCAGAGGTAGAAAAAGTAAAGACAAGAGGTCTTTCCGAATTTTATTTTATAAATCCTAAAAATCAAGATATTCATGATTTTGATGGTTTTAGCGAGAATTTAAAATATGAATATGGTGCAAGAGTAAGAGAAGTATTAGAAAATAATTTATATTTAGTAGAGATAAGAAATAAATTATCTGTGGGAGACACTCTAGATGTTATGATTCCTGGTACAATAGATGCAAACGAGTTTGTAATTGAGGAATTATATGATACTAACACTAAGGAAAGAATAGAATGTGTAAATCCTGGTGTTAAAGGGCAATCGGTTATAATAAAAGTTCCATATAAAATGGAAAAAGACTATGTTATAAGGAGAAAGAAATAGTGGAAGAAATTTATAACAGAACAAGACTTGTTATAGGTGAAGAAAAGTTGCAAAAAATAAAAAATGCCAGTGTATGTATATGTGGTATAGGTGGAGTTGGTTCATACACACTTGAAGCTTTGGCCAGAATTGGAGTAGGAAGAATAACAATAATAGATAAAGATGATGTAGATATAACTAATGTTAATAGACAGTTAATTGCTACAGTGTATAATGTGGGTAACGCTAAAGTTGAAGAAGCAAAAAAGAGGATAAAATCTATCAATCCCGACATACAAGTAACAACTATAAAGGATAATATAGGCAGTACAAATGTAAATAAATACATTACACAAGATTTAGATTATGTTATAGACGCAATAGACAGCGTAGATTCTAAAATAGCTTTAATAAAAGAGTGTAAAAATAAGGAGATAAAAATAATATCTAGCATGGGTATGGCAAATAGACTAGACCCACTGCAAATTAAAGTGGCAGATATATCTAAAACAGAAGTGTGTCCTTTAGCTAAAGTAGTTAGAAAAAGACTAAAAGGTGAAGGCATACAAAAAGTAAAGGTTGTTTATAGCACAGAAAATGCTATAAAAACTGGGTATAAAGAACTAGGTAGTGTATCGTTTGTTCCTTCTGTTGCGGGAATTGTAATTGCAGCGGAGGTTGTAAAGGATATAATGATGTAAAAAGTTTAATAAAAAAATAGGATAATAAATTGAATATAAAAATAAAAAGGATGGGTTGAACTCATCCTTTTGCTGTGGAAATTATATTTCAAAACCGTATAGGTTTTGAGTACGATATTAAAATGCCGTACACATATATAATACCACGCATTACTGTCGAAACGTGTCGAAACCTGCGCGAGATTCAAAAAAATTAAAATCTTTCTATTTCTTGCACATTATCATATTGGTATGATGCACAAGCAGTATCTTTTAAAGGATCCTTCGTTTTGTCGTAGGAACAATTACAAACAGAAATTTCATCTAGCATGCAAGTAGAATCTTTAATGCAGTTGTGTGTACATTCTACAACATCGCATTTTATTTTTTGGCCGCCTTTAACTTGTTTCTTTTCCATTATTTTCACCTCTAATTATATTATCCCAATTAACATGAAAGTTATGCAAAAAAACAAATAGGATTTGCGTGACATGCAATAATATTGGCATAACACATAAAAATGTAACAGCGAGGTGTTTTTATGATTTTAGAAATGTTATCTAACATTTTATCGTATGTTTTTTTACTCTTTGGCTATATTTCTTCAGATAATTTATTCCCGGAACCGTTAAGTAAAAGTGAAGAAGAATATCTTTTGAAAAAATATTTTAATGGAGATAAAGAGGCAAGACGTAAATTAATAGAGCATAATTTAAGACTAGTGGCACATATAACTAAAAAATATGCATCGAATAGTCAAGATAATGAAGAGTTTATTTCCATTGGAACAATTGGACTCATAAAAGGAATAGATAGTTTTAGTGAGGATAAAGGCTTTAAATTATCTACATATTGCAGTAGATGTGTAGAAAACGAAATATTAATGCATTTGCGAAGCGCGAAAAAAACTAGTGGAGATGTGTCTATGAACAGTGTAATTGGAACAGATAAAGATGGAAACGATATGGAACTAATAGATATTATAGAACACGAGGGAGTAGATCCAATAGACAATATATATAATAAAGTCGTTACAAAAGAGATGTTAAAGTATATAAAAGAAGAATTGAGCGACAGAGAAAGAGAAGTTATTCAAATGAGATATGGGTTAAATGGAGAGGAAGAACAAACACAGCAGGAGGTGGCAGATCAGCTAAACATTTCTAGGTCATATGTTTCTAGAATCGAAACTAAAATACAGAAAAAATTAGGAAAGTTTATACAGGTAGATAAATAAGTTTGAAAAAATAATAATACTATGTTATAATAATTATGTCAAACGGTTTTGGCTAAAGAATAATTTCTAATGGAGGAATATAATGTGAAAGGCACAGTGCAAATTAATAATTGTGGTGTATATACGACTATTTCAAAAAGTGAATTATGTGCGTTGCTCTTAAAGAACAGTCCGCGGTATTATACAAAATATCCAAAAATGTTTGATACAGAAATAGATTTGCTTATTTCAAAATTACAAGATGCAATTGGAATACAAATTTATAAAACGGGTGTTGTAAGACTCTTTTTTGAACATGGACATTTTGAAGAAAGGCAGACACTATATTTACTAGAGTTATCAGAAGAAATTTTACAAATTTTCAGGGGTAATCTTATATTGTAAGGATATTATAATAAAAACGAGAATAACTAAAATTTTAGCTATTCTCGTTTTTATTATATTTTTATAAGATAACATTTACAACAAAGATACTTATGGTATAATATAGATAAATGCTTCCATAGCTCAGTAGGCAGAGCGCATCCTTGGTAGGGATGAGGTCACCAGTTCGATTCTGGTTGGAAGCTCCAATATAAAAGAGGTAAATATGAAAGAAAGTTTTAGTGAATTATATGCAAGGCTATACAATGAAAATTTTAATGAATTAGAGAGGATGAGAGCAAAAGAGAAAAAGGCTACAACAGGTATTATAATTGGTATAATAGTAATTTTTTTGTTAGGTACAATAAGTCCGCTTTTTGTTATAATTGGTATGATTGCTATAATTATATATGCATTAAAAGGTGTTAAAAGAAGTGATTTTAAAGCTGAAAATAGACAAAAATCATATAGAGAAGTTTTTAAAGAAAAAATTGTAGGACCAATAATAGAAAATTGTTTTGGTAGTGCAAAATATGATGCGAGAGCTGGAATATCTTCTCATGAATATAATAAAGCTGGATACAGGGAACATTATGATAGATATCATTCGGAAGATTTAATCATTGCCCCGCTTACAGTAGAAGGTGATGTTAGTACATTTATGACAATTGCAGAAGTACATACGGAAGACGAAAGTACAGATTCAGATGGTGATACTACATATACTACAATTTTCTATGGGCTTACATCAAGTTTCTTGTTACCTAAAAGTTTAGAAAAAAACATATATATTCGCTCAAATGGCAGGGTAAGTAATTGGAATAAAAACAAGGTAAAAATGGATATGCCGGAATTTGAAAAAATATTTGATGTTGAAAGCGATGATGCCATACTTACAATGAGAATATTAACAGCAGACGTAATGGCTGAGATGATAGATTTATACGAGAAATATAAATATAGATTTGAAATAAATATATTAAACGATACAATATATATGAGGCTTAGAACAGGACCTATGTTTGAGCCGAGGATATTTAAAGAGTCTATGGAATATAAACAGATTGAAAAATACTACCTTGTTTTAAAGGCTTTAACTAGAATAGCAAGTCATATATATGACACAGTAGCAAGAATAGAGGTTTAGGAGGAAAAATAATGGATGAAAACAATGGGTTTGTAAAAATATTTTTTATAATTTTTGCGTTAATATTTTTGATGCCAATATTGGTTGCGGTTAGAACAATGTTTCCAAACATAACATTAAATCCAGTTGCAATATTATTAATTATACTTGGCTTTATAATAGCGTGGATTATAGCAACATACAATAAATTTGTATCATTAAATCAAAGAGTAAAACAGGCACAAGGCGGAATCGACGTATACTTAAAACAACGTTTTGACTTAATTCCAAACTTGGTTGAAACGGTAAAAGGGTATGCTACTCACGAAAAAAACCTTATGGAGAATATAGCAAAATTAAGAAATGATTATGCGGCAAGAAATGATCAAGACATAACTGAGAGTCAAACTTTAAATGATAGGTATACTAGAATATTAGCTATAGTTGAAAGTTATCCCGAACTTAAATCGGATGAAGCATTCTTAAAATTACAAAAGACTTTATCTAAAATAGAAAGTCAACTTCAAGCCGCACGAAGAATATATAATAGTGAAGTTACAGAGTATAATACAAAGAGATTAAAATTCCCATCTAATATAATAGCAGGATTGTTTGGATTTAAAGAAAAATCTCTATTTGAAATTAATAATGCTGAAAGAGCAAATGTAAATATAAATATTTAAGAGAAGAGCGCTTATGCTCTTCTCTTTTCGGAGATTCACGTGTTTTATTTGGTTTATTATAATTTTTAGTTCATCGTAATAAAGAATGTTTATCCTTTATATAATACAGTATATGTAATTCTTAAATATGTGTTACAGGTTTGTCATAAGATATAAAAACAAATCATATTAATTTAATGTAATCATATATTGTAATTAATAGGAGGTAATAAAATGGCGATAAATATAGATAAACAAATGATGTCATTAAACAAAATTATAGCAAGGAATTCTTTGGTTACGTGGATAGAACAAGATATATTAGTTCCAGATACTAAACCGGACGTTATGAAAATAATAGGGGTTGAAGCAATTCCTTTTGTAGGGAACGTGGAGGTTGTTGATTCTGGAGTAAGAATTACGGGTGAAATAACATATTATATTGTTTATAGGGCTATGGATAAAGATAAGACAAGAGGGATAAGTATGACGTATCCTTTTAGTCAAACAATAAATGTATCCGATGCTAAAAAAGGAATGAATGCAAGAGTAATGGCGGATGTTAGAAATATAATATATTCATTACCAAACGAAAGAAAGGTATCAATAAAAACAGAAATGGTATTTAAGTATGTGATAAGAGAGGCTGGTAATGTAGAACTTATAAAGGGACTGACTGATGCTGAAGATGTAGAGACAAAGTCTTCACAAGATGTATTTTATAATGTAATAAATACAAAACAAGAAGTTCTAGACGCAAAAGAGGATGTTGTAATTCCTGAAAACACCCCGAAAGTTGGGGAAATACTTAGGGTAAGCAGTAACATTGCAAATACAGATTATAAAGTGAGCTATAATAAAATACTTGTAAAAGGAGATATTAATGTAGAAATGTTATATTTAGAAGCTGGTGATACAGAAAACATATTTACATATACTACAATAATACCGTTTACGGGAATGATAGAATTTGATAACATATCTGAAAACTATCGTTTTGATATTAAATATACATTAAGAAATTTAGAACTTGTACTAGGAGATAATAATATGCTTACGGTTTCTGCCGAAGTACTTACTGATGCCACAATGTTTGAAGAAACAAAAGTAGACTACGTAAATGATTTTTATAGCACAAATAGCAACCTTAACTATGATAAATCTGAAGTGGCAGTTATTAAAAACAAAGAAACTATAACAAAACAGGTGAATGTAAAAGATAACATAGGTATTACAGACGATAAAAATAGAATTCTTACATATAACATAGGAACAGGCCATCTAAATACTAAAGTAAGTGGCTCTAATTTATACGTAGATGGTCCACTGAAAGTTAACGTTACTTTTGAAAACAAAGACACTGGTATAGTTGATGCTAAAACTTATGATATGTTAGTAGATACAACAGTGCCATTGGGCAAAGAGGTAAATGAAGACAATGTAGATGTAACAATTGTTGTAGAAAATAAAATGGTAACAGTACAAAATGGAAATGTGGAAGCCAATGTTACATTAAATATATCAGCTGAAATTGAGAATATAGATAAAATTACAATTATAGGAAATATAGAGCAAGAGAATTTAAATCCTGAAGATTTTGATAGCATGTATATGTATATTGTGAAAAAAGGGGATAACTTATGGAGCATTGCTAAAAAATACAAAACCACAGTAGATAAAATCGCGAATGTAAATAATATATTAGATGAAAATAAAATAGATATAGGTCAAAAACTTTTAATTATACGATGAGACCAAAATACTATATAAGATTATTTGGACAAATGAATGGTAAAAAATCGTTTGTCCTTTTTGTTATAGTAATATTATTAATAATAATTTCATCTATATATTTATTACATAGTGTAACTCCTGCCATAAAAATTGCGTGTCAAAGTAGAGCAAAAGCGATTGGTGTTCAAATAACAGAGGAGACGGTAAATGAATTTATAAAAAATGTAGAATATGAAACCTTAATGCACATCACGTACAATGAGCAAGGTAAGATCATTGCAATAAGTGCAAATATAATTGAACTTAATAAATTGTCTTCAGAAATATCATATAAGATACAAGAAAAGTTAAACACTCTAGATAAAGTATCGGTAGAAATTCCAATTACAAGTATGATAGGATTTAATGTTTTCTCGGGTTACGGACCGGATATAAGCATAAAGCTTTTGCCTATGGGAAATATAGAAACAGAGTTTGATACGAGTTTTGTATCACAAGGCATAAATCAAACAAAGCATACAATTTATATGAATATAGCAAGCAAAATCACTGTAGTTGCACCTTTTATTGGTAGTAGCGTAGAATGCAACAGTACAGTAACAATAGCAGAAACTATAATAGTAGGAGATATTCCGGATACATATTATAATATCGAAGGTTTAGAAAATGTAGCAGAGAGTGGCGTTATAGATACAATGTAAAATAAAAATAAAATATGAATACAAATAATGTTAAAAATATATGTACAAATTTTCTTATATGGTATAATAAGACAGTAAAATATGAATCTATATAAGGAGATATATATGGAATTTGCTGGAAACGTTTCAGAAAAGTTAAAACCAACGTATGAAAATGTTGCGACAGAATTTATAGAAACTACTCTATATAATATACTTTGCCGTGAGTCGGAAACTAGTTTTAGAATACGATTCGAACAAGAAGAGGCGCGACAATATATAACCAACATCTTAAAAGAATTAGCTAAAGGCGGAAAGTTTTGGGAGAGAAAAGCAGAAGCGACTCTAGAGGCTTTAAATAAAAATGATGAACAAGATAATACCAGGCCGGTAATGATAATAAGAGATTATAAAGCTTTTTTTGAAGCTCTGACAGAATTGTGCGAGCAAAATATACATCAACATTTTAAAAGAACAAAAAATTCGACTTTTCCGTGGTATGAGCGAACAAATTGCATGGAACAAATATGGCTTAGAATGGCACCAGAAGATTTTAATGACCCGGAAAATTTTTTAAGCCGTGAAGTTCAAATGGCACAAGATAACACATTTGACAAATACGATGAAGAAACTTGCTTAGGACAGTCTAAAATACTTGGAAATAATTATATTTGTATACAAAAGAAAGTTGCAAGAACTTGGGATGAAGCATCACAAGAAATGGCAATAACAATTTATGATAAAGACTGCTATCACGATGACAATAAAAGATATAGCTCTAAGTATAAATTGCCTGTTGTAAGATATGGTATATATGAAAAAGATGGTAAGAAAGTTTGCAGGATATTTTCCATTCAAACAACAGATACTGAACAGTCTAAAAATGATGTGCGCAAAAAAACAGATAGAGCAAAATACAAAGTAAATGATGGGGTAAGTGAAGGAAGTACAGAGAAGGTAGAACCTAAAAACTTAATTGCATTAAGCATATTTATTAATCTTTTAAATATGGAAGAGATAACTCAAATTGAAGCACAATGTGAATATGCTTTAGACTATGAATTTCACGAAAAAAGAAATAAAAGACTAATTAAAGAGTTTGATGAAAGATGGACGGATGAAAAGAAACAAGAACATCCAGACATGTACGCAAGAGAAAAGAAGTATTTAGATAAGTCTTATGGTAAGGAAGAATTAATAAGCGAGATAAAGACAGAACGCTTTGCAAAAATTTTTAATAGACTACTTGAACATTATCCGATGGGGTTGGCAGATAGCTATCCTACAGAGGTAGATAGCAATTACCATATAATTATGCCTAAAATAAAAAGCAGAAGTCAAATAAACGGTGAACTCTTACAAGAAATGTATGGTTTAGTGGAAAAACAATATGGGGTTATTGAAATATAATTTTGTATTAAATTAATATTAAAGATATAATTGCTAACCGGGATTGCATTATAAGTGCAATCCCGGTTGATAATTTAGTCATAAAAAACAAACAACCTCGAAATCGAGGTTGTATAAAATCTAAAATATTATCTCTTAGAGAATTGTGGAGCTTTTCTAGCTTTTTTAAGACCGTATTTTCTTCTTTCTTTAACTCTTGAGTCACGAGTAAGAAGACCAGCTCTTTTTAATGAAGTTCTAGTATCTAAATCTATAGATGCTAAAGCTTTAGATATACCGTGAGCTACTGCTCCAGCTTGTGCTGAGAATCCGCCACCTTTAACTGTTGCTATAACATCATATTTTTCCATCATGTTTGCAACTGTGAATGGTCTCATAACAACTGCTTTTAATGTTTCTAAAGAATAGAATTCATTAAGCTCTTTTTTGTTTATTGTTACTTTACCTGTACCTGGAGTTATTCTAACTCTTGCTATAGCAGATTTTCTTTTCCCTGTAGCATAAATAAAAGTTTTTTCTGTTTTTGCCATAATCCTATCCTCCTATTAAAATTCCCAAACTTCTGGTTTTTGAGCCTGTTGTTCGTGGTCGGCACCTTTATATACTCTTAATTTAGTAAGCATTGATCTTCCTAAAGAGTTTTTAGGTAACATACCTTTAACTGCTATTGTTATAGCTCTATCTGAATGTTTGGCCATCATGTCTTTGGCTTTAACTTCTTTTAAACCACCAATATAACCAGAGTGTGTAGTATAGATTTTTTTGTTTAATTTGTTTCCTGTTAATACAATTTTATCTGCATTAAGGATGATTACATGATCGCCGCAGTCCATATGTGTAGAGTATGTAGGTTTGTGTTTACCTTTTAAAAGTCTAGCTGCTTCTGTTGCAACTCTACCTAGAGGTCTGTTCTCAGCATCAATAATATACCATTTTCTTTCAATTTCACTTGCTTTAACGCTATGTGTTTTATTATTCATGGAATGATTCCTCCTAATTAATTTATTTAGTATATATACACGGATTAAAAATTACCGGAAATAATCAATGTATACATAACATCGCTCATATATTTTACAATAATTTTATATTAAAGTCAAGAGAAATGGCGCAAAATATAAACAAATAAAATTAATTTAAATAAAAAAATGAAAATGTTGTATATTTTTTCTGTATATGATAGGATATAAATAGTAAAAGTGTATACCAAAGGAGGAAAATCATGGACGAGTTTGAAGTGGATGATTTAATAGACAGAGAATATAAACAAGAAGAGGCAGTTGCTAGTAATATTATAAAACAAACAATTGCAAACTTGCAGTTTTATTCAAATAATACAGAAACGTTAGCAAATTTATATACTACACTTTTGGAAGATGATAATGTTGTGTATATTATGACAAGAATTAGTCAAAATCCTATTTTTATGGAACATTTCCCGGAGTTCTATGAGAAAAATGAAAATGGGGAAAGTGTTATAAATTGCCAACAAAATAGTAAATATCATAGATATGGAGTTTTTAAACATATATTATACACTATTGAAAATGCAGGAAAAGATAGTTTGAAATTTACAGCGCATGATATGAAGATACTTAAATGGACAATGCTTCTTCATGATATAGGAAAACCGTTTGCAAAAACAATTAATAGTGAAGGTTCAGATTCCTTTGCAGGCCATGATGATATTTCTGTTGAACTTGCAGAAGGAATATTAAATAGATTTGGCTTTAGTGAAGAGGATAAAAAAATAATATTAACTTTAATAAAATATCATGATAGATATTTAAACGAAGGCGATTTGACTTATGACAATTTGAGTTTTTTAGCACAAGAATTAGAGGACAAAAAAGATTTATTTTATCTTTTAATAGAGGTTAAAATTGCTGATAATAGAGCAAAAAGTATTGATGTATATAATAAGTTTATGACTGTTGTGGGAAAATATTATGATTTCGCAAACGAATATTTTTCTAATGTTGAAGATAATAGAATGTTTGGAGTTATTCAAGACGATGAAATCATAGTTACAAAACCTCAGGAAACAAAAACAGATTTAAGCGATAGAGCAGTATATATAGAAGGCGGAAGTAACGATGATTTAACAGAACAGATAATTGACGACTTGACAAAAGATGTTACGGTAGGCAAGAGATTGAAATGCTATTACCAACCAATAATTGATTTAAAAAAGAGACAAGTGCATGGTTATGAAGTGTATTATAAAATAGTCACAAATGAAAATTTTTCGTATAAGCAAATAATAAGAAAAGCAAAAGAATACGATAAATATGATAAACTACAACAAATGTTGTTTGTAAATGCTATAGAACGATTTAATGACATTAAAGGCAAACATGATTTATACGGCTATATAAATATAGATGTTAGGAGCTATCAAAAATATATTAATAAAGCTAGAATATTTGATTTGATAGATGGACAAAAAATAGTTTTTGAATTTAATAATTTTGAATTGCTTATTAATTCTAAAATAAAAGAACTATCTAGAGAGATATTTAACCGTAAAGGGAAAGTTGCTATAGACAATTTTGAATCTAGTAACAAAACATTGGAAGATTTAGAGCAAATAGATCCAAAATGTATTAAGTATAAGTTACAAGACATGAAGGATAATACGAAGAAACAGTTACAAGAAATTTCAACATTTTGTTTATTAAATAGTGTTGATTTAATAGTAACGGGGATAGATTCCAAAGAATTGTTAAATTTTGCTACGGATTGTAATATAAGATATGTACAAGGAAACTATTTTGGAAAGCATACTGACGGTTTAGACATGACAGAAGAGAAAATAAATGTAATTTTAGGCATAACTGATGACGATGAATTAATTGTATAAAAATTTTTAAAATTTTAAAAACTACACATAATAATCATATGATATATGTTGGAAGTTTGTTATCAGGTATTATAAATGGATTGTTCGCTAGTGGCGCTGGCCAGATAGTGGTGTTTCTATTCATATATTTTTTAAAAATAGAAACCCACACTGCTAGAGCTACTAGCGTCTTTTTGATGGGGCTGGTTACAATTGTTACCTTGGTTAGATATTTGGGGTTTGTCAAACTAAATATAGTTCAAGTAATAATAGTTGCTGTATCCGGACTGATATTCGGGAGTTTGGGAACAAAATTAATGAACAAATTAAAATCTGATTATCTTAATCTTATATCTGGGTTAATTATAGCTTCTTTTGCTATATACAATATTATAAAGTGAGGAACATATGTTAATACTTATATCTATAATATCGTCTATTTTGGCAGGAATGGGGATAGGCGGCGGTGCAATTTTTGTAATACTCTCAACAATGTTTTTGGGTTTCGAACAAAAATATGCACAAGCTATAAATCTCATATTATTTATATGTGTTGGAATATCTGTAACAATATTTAATATAAAAAACAAAAAAATAGATTTTAATCTTGTGAAAAAAATGATAATATTTCTTATTATAGGTGCTATTGGTGGTACTTGGCTTGTCACGAAAATACATGACCAAAATTTAAAGACGTATTTTTCATATTTTTTGGTGGTAATTGGAATTTATGAAATAATTACAAGTTTAAAACGAATAAAAAAAGCAAAAAATAATACTAAGAATGAATAAGAAAGGAGAGTATTATGGATTGTTTAAAAGGAATGATGATAGGCATAGTTGTAGGCGTTGCTGCTGGTACTGTTATAGGCGCTTGCAATAGTACAATGATATGCAGTGCTATAAAGCAAGGGAAGAAAGAGATAAAAAGATTTAGAAGAAAATATATGTAAAAAGCTGGTGAAAAACATTTTCACCAGCTTTTCTGTAATCAAGCAGTGTGGGTACATGCTGTTGATTTCTATGTGTGAAAGTGGTTGATGGTAAAATGCTATAACTCGAAAAGATTCTAATGCCAAAGGACGTTACAAAATATATTATTTTGACCAAATTGCTTGCTATTGTAGCCAAATTATAGTAAAATATTTATGTGAAAAAATAATTATAGGGTAATGAATGGAGGTTTTTTCATGGTATATAGTAAAGTTATGAAAACATGTATATGGATATCAGTTATAGCACTTATTGCTTCAACTGCAGTTTTTGCTAATACAAACTTAGATCTTAAAAGCAATGAAATAGTTGGTGGAGTTATGAATGCGTTAAAATACGTACAAACATATTCATGGCCAATTGCGGTTATAGTATTAGTATATGCGCTATATAAATACTACGTTGTTGGTGCAGAAGCATTCGAGCAAAAAATAAGCGGACAAAAATTAATAGTTGGCTTATCTGTGTTTATGGCAATAATACAATGTTTACCACTTGTATATGCAATAATAACAATTGGGTTTTAATAAAATTAATTTAACTTAAGATTAGGGTGGTTTTTAATGAAGATATTATTTGGATTAAATAATGATGATACTGTCAAAGCCATTGTAAAATATTATGAGGAAACTTATAAAGAAAAGATAGAGTATAAGAATGTGTACTACTTCAAACAAGCAGTACAAGAAATAAAAACTGGTGAATATGATAGACTTGTCATATTAGAAGATTTGGAAAAATATCCAAACAACAACTATGCTCAAATTGATGACTTTATATTTAGAAATATTGATGCAATGACAGATGAATTTGACGCAAAAAATATTATATTCGTGGCATCAGATAGACGTAAGCTGGGCGACGATTTTTTGGCGAAACTATTTAATATAGGTGTATATACAGTTTTAACTGGTGACCAAAGAACAAAAAGTAAAGTAGCAGCAGCAATGAACTCGCCTAAAATGAAAAAAGATGTGAAAAAATACTACGAAGACAGTGCAAATAAAAGTGTATATAGTAAGGCGGAAGTTTCAGAAATAGAAATACAAAGAATAATAACATATTATAAAAACCAAAATGGTAATACGGAAAAATATGTTGAGATTTTTGATAAAGTAGGAACACAATACACAAACGAACAATTAATGGTAATTATAGGATTTTTACCATCAGCTGTGAAGACGTATTTGCAAGAACACAGTGAAAGATATAAAGAGGTGTTAGCAAGTGGGGGCTTCGTAATGCCAACGCCAACTGAAAATAATACCACTGTTGAAGGTGCTAAAGAAGTTGTAACTGTAGAAAAGCAACCTGAAATAATTGAAAGAATCGTAGTAAAACAACAAACAACACAAGCACCAATATTAACTCAAGTAATGGAAAAAGAAGTTGTTAGAGCGGTTTATGAAGTACCAAAGGATTACAAAAAAGTAGTATGTATGGTAGGTGCTCCTAAAGTAGGAACAACATTTTGCATCAATGCGGTATCAACATCGCTATTTAAAAGAAATATAAAAGTAGGTATAATAGATTTAACTCGCAAAAGAGACACGTACACATTATATACATACGATAACGAAGGTAAAAGAGCCATAGCTGCAGAGAGTATGAAATATGCATCTAACGGGTTAAATGAGCCTTTAGTATACGGCAAATTAAGTGTATATACAGGTGTACCCGGTGAAGATCGAAAACAATATAATGCAACAAATGTTGTTGAAACAGCAATGCATAACAACAGTGTTGTTTTAATAGATTGTGATTTCTCAACACCAGTAGACTATTATAGACTTGCACAAGAAATATATATTGTTCAAGATATGGATGTGCTAAATGTTAATGTAATAACTATTTTCTTAAGAGAATTAAAAAACAGAGGCATTCCTATGAACAAAATAAGAATAATAATAAATAAGCATGTGAAATGTGCATTAACAGCAAAAGATATATTGGACGGAATTGCGGTATATACAAGTCCAGATATAAGAACATATGATGATTTATTCGAAGCTTCAGAAATGACATATCATATATTACCATTTGATCAAGAAAACTATACTAAATATGTGGAAATGGTATACAAATATAGCAACACATTTGGAACATTTACGCAAGAGTTTAAAGAAAGTTTAGACCATATAGTAAATGCTATATATCCAATAGGATTAACAAAATATTCACCAAACACATACAAGAAAAACAAAATGAAATCAAAAGGGCTTGGGGTATTTAAAAAGGCAAAGATGCTAGATATGAATACATCAGGTTCTGGCTTTGAAAAAGTAATTGAATAGGAGAAAAGTATGGGAGTTTTAATAGCCTTTCTAGCGTTAATTATAGCAACTCTTGCGGCATTTTCAGTGTTCCTTGTAAAAAGGAATAAATATTATAGAGTAGCTATAGGCAACATGTCAGGTATGGTTATAATGCAAAGGATGTTTGAATTAATGGCATCAACAACACCTGCGTCAAAGAAGATAGATGAATTAAATAATATAATAATAGAAGTATTTAATAGTACAAGCTCGACCATATCTATATTTGATGGAATAAACTACGAGATAAAAGCAACGAATGTTGAAGAAATGTATATTGATAGTATAAAAGACATAGCGGAAGAAGAACAGTTTAAAGCGAATGCTACAAATAATATAACTAAGTATATGGTTTCAGCTGGCGGAAGACTGTTAGGATATAAATCTGCAATGGAAAGAAAAATACGTTCGTCTATGTTCTCGCCTATATATTATAACGGAGTATATTTGGGCTTTTGGTTGTTAGAGGATGTGGCTGAAAATGCTTACGATTCAATATCTAAAGAGGAACTAGCAAAATTAAAAGACCACATAGGCGTATTTATAGAAAACATATTAAGTCAAGAATCTATTGAGAGTGCATACAATACAGATAAGCAAACGGGCTTTTATAACAATTTGTATTTGTATTCTAATGTAAGACAAAAAACAGTACAACAAGAGAATTCAGCGCTTACTTTAATACTTCTTTCTAATTTGCCACAAATTAATGAAGAATACGGAAGAGAAGTTGGTAATAAGCTTTTAGACAAAGCATCAAAACTTATGAAGGAAGTATTTGATGAAGCAAATATATTTGTAAGATATAGTGGAAGCAAATTTTGCATTGTATCACCAGGAATAAGTACAGACAACTTACATGCCACAGTAGAAAGATATATAACAAATATTAAGATGCAAGAAGAAATCGCTGAAGGAGTAAGAGTAAATCTTAATGTAAGTGTTGTAATGAAAAACATTTTCAAACAAAGTAATATAGACAGAGAAATATCTAAGATGGCAGATTATGTAGAACAAATGACTGAAGTGAATACAATAAAAATTATTTAATATATTGTATAAGAAAGGAGGAATAAATATGGATCAACACACAGCCGTATTTAGTCCACAAAAGGAAGAGTCAAAAAGAGTAAAAGAAATAATGGAACAGGTAGTAGCAGCGCTTAAAGATAAGGGCTATGAACCGGTAAGTCAAATTATTGGATATATTTTATCTGGAGATCCTACATATATAACATCTCATAACAACGCAAGAGCTTTAATATGCAAAGTTGAAAGAGACGAACTTTTAGAAGAAATGATAAAAAAATATCTTAATTCATAGGTGAAATATGGGCAAAATATTAGGAATAGACTATGGAGACGCACGTGTTGGACTAGCGATTACAGACGCGTTGAAAATTACAGCTCAACCAATGGATACATTAGAAATTCATGGTGATAGTAATTTGCTAGTAGAAAAAATAAAACAAATTATGAATGACAACAAATTAGAAGCAGTTGTAATTGGTTATCCAAGACATTTAAATGGCGACATCTCTGAAACCGCTAAAAAGATAGATGATGTGATAGTAAAAATAGAAGCATTAGGCTTAAAGGTAGTTAAGTGGGATGAAAGACTTACAACTGTCATGGCACATAAGACGATGCGCGACCTAGGAATAAAGCAAAAAGACAAAAAAATACATGCGGATAGACTCGCTGCTATGTACATATTAGAAGACTATATTAATAGTCTGTAAATTTTAGGAATATTATTGTGTTATTCAGCAAATAATATTAAAAATTAGGAGGAAAGTAAAATGGATGAAAGAGAAGAATTAGAATGCACACACTCTTGTGCAACTTGTGGTGGATGTGGACATGACCACGATGAAATGGACGAAATGGAAACAGGTATAATAACATTTGTTGACGATGAAGGAAACGATGTTAGATTTGAAATACTAGATGTAGTAACTTTAGATGAAAAAGAATATTTAGTAGTATTACCAATAGACGAAGTTGATTCTGGAGTATTAATTCTTGAAATAAAACAAGAAGATGGCGAAGAGGTATACGATACTGTAACTGATGATGAAGAAGCAGAAAAAGTTTTCAAAAAATTCCAAGAAGAATATGGCGAAGACGATGAAGAAGTAGAAGATGAAGAATAAGGGCTTGCCCTTATTTTTTTATCCGTTTTTTAAAGGTATAATGTCAATATATTGCTACAGTTGAAAAATAGCGTGATTTGTGATACAATAAAACAGCAAAATCAAAAGAACTGAAACATAATTGTTGAAAGTGAGGAGTAAAAATGAAAAAGAATGTATCAAAAACTCGGTTAGTAAGAAGTTTATTTACTGGGGACTATTGTGTGAAAACAGATAAAAATACTCGTATTACACCGTGGTTTACAGAATATGATGAAACAACGTTTGGAGACTTTGTAAAATTGGAAACGGATGTTGGAATTTTTGTATATCACACAAATCAAATGAATTTATTATATAGAAAAGATGAACCTGTTGGAAATGAAGAAGTAAACATACGGCAATGGAGAGATGATTTATATTTGTTAGAAATATGTGATTCTGATCATGCACCGTTTGTGTGGCTATTTTATCCAAATGGAGAACTAATTAATTTCCCAGTGTTGCAAGACATCTATGCTCTAGATAACGGGTTAATTATAGCTCAAAATCAGAGTGGTAAATTTGGAATTTTAGATAGAGATTTGAGGTGGAAGATAGAGCCTTGTTATGCGGATGTTTTCGATTTCGGCGAAGATACTATAATGGGGTTAAGGGGAGAAACTTACACAACAGACCTAATAACAATGGATGAACAAGAAAACCTGCATATCGTTAACATTGAGGGATATATCAGTGGCTTTATAACCAAAGAATTACTTCTTATGTTAAAAAACAGCAAATATGGCGTATATACAACGACAGGCAAAAAGATATTAGACAGTGCTTACGATAGAATACGGCGAGTTGGCAACCATTTTATATTGCAAGATAAAGACTTGTTTGGGCTTGCAGATATAACTGGAAAAATTCTTTATGAGTGTAAGTATTATAGAATTAGTCAAGTTGAAGGCGGCTTTGAGATAATCTCAAGACAGATTATTGATACAAAAGAATACATGAAAGTATAAATCTAAATGAGCAGAAGTTTTTTACTTCTGCTCATTTTCTGTATACATACAATGATACATATATAATATAATAAAATATAAAATGTTTGTTGGTAAACATAAAATCTAGATAAACACTAGATTAATAGTTAAATGTGTTGTATAATATAAAGAGTTAAGGATTAGGTGAAACAAATGGAAAATATAGATAAAAAGGCATATGAAATGTTAGGAATATCTGATAGAGTAGTAAAGTTAAGTTTTGAATGTGAACAAGAACTTACTGAAAGATTTAATGAAATAGATAATGTAGCATTGATTAACACGGCAAAAGTTATGAATGCTTTTAAAAATAATAGAATAAGTGATAGCCATTTCAAAGCAACAACAGGTTATGGCTACGATGATATGGGAAGAGAAGCCATAGAGAAAGTTTATGCAGAGATTTTCGGTACAGAAGACGCATTGGTTAGAATAAACTTTGTAAATGGTACACACAGTTTGTCGACTGCAATTGCTGGCAATTTAAAGCCGGACGATTTACTTGTAAGTATTACGGGAGCACCTTATGATACGTTGGCTGAGACTATAGGTATAGTGGAAAATAGTATGTCACTTATGGCAATGGGGGTAAAATACAAACAAGTAGAACTTAAAGATGGTACTTTTGATACTGATGCCATACTAGAAGCTATTAGGAACAATAAAGTTAAAATGGTGTTTATAGGACGCTCTAGAGGATATGCTACAAGACCGTCTCAAACAGTGGAACAAATAGGAGAAATAATTAGTAAAATAAAAGAAATAGATAGTGAGGTAATAGTTATGGTAGATAACTGTTATGGAGAATTTGTGGAAGTGCTTGAACCAACACATGTTGGTGCAGATATTATGGCGGGTTCTTTAATAAAAAATCTTGGTGGAGGACTATGCGAAACTGGTGGATATATAGTAGGCAAAAAGGAACTTGTAGAAAATGCTGCTAAGAGACTTACTGCACCTGGAATAGGTAAAGAATGTGGAGCAACATTAGGCAAGAATAAAGAGATATTACAAGGATTATTCATGGCGCCACAAGCTGTAAAAAATGCAGTAAAAACAGCAGTATTAACAGCAGCAATGCTAGAAAAACTAGGCTATGAAGTAAGTCCGTCTGCTTGGGAATATAGAACAGATATAATACAATCTGTAATTTTGAGAGATGAACAAAAATTAATATCTTTTATACAAGGAGTGCAGGCAGCAAGTCCGGTAGATAGCTTTGTGTTGCCAGAACCTTGGGCTATGCCAGGATATACAAATCCGGTTATAATGGCAGCAGGAACATTTGTAAGCGGAGCTTCAATAGAACTTTCTTGCGATGCGCCAGTAAAAGAACCATATGCAGTATTTATGCAAGGCGGACTAACATATGAAAGCGCAAAGCTTGGAATATGTACGGCAATAGATAATATGATTAGAGGTAAATAGTGAATAAAATAAATGTATTAATAATAGGTGCTGGGCCGGCAGGTATGATGGCAGCAATAACAGCGGCGAAAAATAACGCAAATGTAACAATACTTGAAAAAAATAGCGTGCCAGGTAAAAAATTAAATATTACAGGAAAAGGAAGATGCAACATATCTTATGTTGGGAATACAGAATATTTTCTATCTAACGTAGTTACAAATCCTAAGTTTATGATGAGCAGTATATCTAATTTTAATAATGAGGATTTGGTTGAATATATAAATTCTTTGGGTGTAAAAACTAAAGAAGAAAGAGGAAATAGAGTATTTTTAGCATCAGATGATGCACATGAATTAACCAATGCTTTACAAAAAGAGTTAAATCGTTTAGGAGTTAAAATTAAATATAACACAAGTGTGAAAAGCATAGTTGTAAATGAAGAAGGTGTTACAGGAGTTATAACAAATACGGATGAAGTTATTAATTCGGATAAAGTATTAATTGCAACCGGTGGTACAAGCTATTCTTCTACAGGTAGCACAGGTGATGGTTATATTTTGGCCAAACAAGTAGGACATAGTATTGTAGATGTAAAATCCGCTTTAGTACCACTTATCTTAAAAGAACAAGCAATATGCAAAAGTTTAAGAGGAGTAACTCTAAAGAATGTAGACTTAAAAATACAAATAGATGACAAATTACATGATAAAAGATTTGGTGAATTAATGTTTACAGATAAGGGGATAACAGGACCAATAGTATTAAGTAGTAGCAGTAAGTTGAATAAAGTAAAAGATTTAAATTCATTAGCTTTACAAGATAGAATCAAAGTTGTAATAGACTTAAAGCCTGCCTTAAATGAACAAGAGTTATATAAGAGAATAACACGAGACTTTGAAAAGTATATAAACAAGGAATTTAAAAATGCTCTTGGAGATTTAACTATATCTAGTTTAATACCAGTAATAATAGCTAAATCTGGAATAAGTGATACAAAGAAAGTTAATAGTATAACAAAAGAAGAGAAAGAAAGATTAGTAAAAATGTTTAAAGGATTAGAATTTACATTTAAAGAATTAGAAAATATAAATGCTGGGATAGTAACAAGTGGTGGAGTAAACATTAAAGAAATAAATCCTAAAACTATGGAATCAAAACTCGTAAAAGGATTATTTTTTGCTGGTGAAGTTATAGATGTCGATGCGTATACCGGAGGCTTTAATTTACAAATAGCATTTTCAACGGGATATATAGCTGGAATAAATATGGGAGAAGTTTAATGGAAAAGTTTGAACTAGCAAACAGGGAAAAGGTAGAAACAAATATATTAGAAGTAAAAAAATCTAAATTTATAGCACTAGTACATTATATAGATAGCCAAGAAATGGCTGAAAAGAAAATACAAGAGGCAAGAGAAGAATACAAAGATGCTAGGCATGTAGTATATGCATATATGCTAAAATCCAGTGGACGTTTTACTGATGATAAAGAGCCACAAGGAACAGCGGGAAAACCGATATATTCTATATTAGAAAAAGAGAACTTAATAAATGTACTTGTTATAGTAATTAGATATTTTGGTGGAATATTACTTGGGGCAGGTCCATTAACTCGTGCTTATGCTACTGTTGCTAAGGATGCATTAAGCAAATGTAATAAAGTACCATATGTTGAATATGTAGATGAAAGTATCGTTTGCGAGTATAAAGAGGAAGAGAATATAAAGAGAAAATTACAAACGTCAAGCTGTATTATTCAAGATGTAATTAGAGCAGAAAAAGTAGAGATAAAATATAAAAAGCCTAAATACATGGCGTGATTACAAAATGGAAAAACGAAAATAATAGGAGAAAGCGTTTAAAGTTTTCTCCTATTTTGCTATTCATATATATTGTTACGTTATTAAATCGTCGAGTTATTAAATTATTGTTCCGCCACCGACAACAATATTGTTATCATAAAAGACAACAGCTTGCCCTGGAGTAACAGCTTTTTGGGGCTCATCAAACACTACTTTTATATTTCCGTTATCCAAAGGTATAAGAGTTGCGTTAACTTTAGGCGCGCTGTATCTAATTTTAACTGTACTTGTAATAGGCGAAGTTAATTTGTCAATTGTAATTAAGTTAACATTACTACAAATAAGACTGTCAGAATAAAGTTGCTCTTTGGGAGCAAGGATTACCTGATGATTATTTGCATCCAATTTTTTAACATATAGGGGAGATTTTAAGGAAAGTCCTAAACCTCTTCTTTGTCCCACAGTATAATGGATTATTCCTTTGTGTAATCCATATTTATTTCCAACAGTGTCTACAAATTCTCCTTTGATAGGCTTATAGTTATACTCTCTTTCAATGAAACCGGCATAGTCGTTATCCTTAACAAAACAAATCTCTTGACTGTCCTTTTTGTTTGCATTTAAGAAACCATATTGATTAGCAATTTCACGTATTTGTTCTTTAGAATATTTCCCCAAAGGCATTAATGTATGCTTAAGCTGTTCTTGAGTTAGATTGTATAACACATAAGTTTGGTCTTTGCCAGAAGCATCAGATTCACATATATAATACCTATCTGTTTCTTTATTGTATTCGATTTTAGCGTAATGACCAGTTGCTATATAGTCAGCATTAAATAACTCTTTGGCTTTTTGTAACATTAATCCAAACTTTAGATGTTTATTGCATTCTATGCAAGGATTAGGAGTACGTCCCAAAGTATATTCATTGGCAAAGTAATCTATAACATATTTCTTAAATTCATTTCTTAAATCCAAACAATGAAAAGGAATGTCTAATTTTTCGGCTACTTTTTTAGCGTCATCTATGGATGGTAAAGTATCATCACATAAGTGAAGTGTTACTCCAATAACATCATAACCAGACTGTTTTAAAAGCAAGGCGGCTACTGAGCTATCTACACCACCGCTTAATCCAATAACTACTTTCTTTCTAATATTTTCGTGCATTTTTTATCACCAATATATATTTTAGCATAATTTTATGAAATTTTCAAAGAAAAGAGTTAATGTAGTAGAAAAACAATGAAAACTAAGTGTTATCGACAAATAAAAACAAAAGAGGATAAAATATATACTTGTAAATTGGAAAATATTGGAGTATAATTAAGCCGTTGGTTGGAAAAATATAGAAAAATAGGAGGAACAATGGAAGAAAAAATGAAAGTAATGATTGTGGATGATAATGCAGAATTTGTGAAGCTACTTAAAATGTTTATAAATTCACAACAAGATATGGAAGTAGTCGCGACACTTAACGATGGAAATGGTGTAGTAACAAAAATGAAAGAAGTTAAACCTGACATATTATTATTAGATATAATAATGCCGGAAAGAGATGGCCTAGCAGTACTAGAAGATATAGAAGAGTGTGCGGTTGAAAAGAAACCTCATATTGTTGTAATGTCGGCAATAGGTCAAGAAAAAATAACAGGTAAAGCAATGGCGCTAGGGGCAACATATTATGTTATAAAGCCTTTTGATTTAGATACTTTAATAGGAAGGATAAGAGAATTGGGGGCAGTTACAAATTCATTTTACGAAAGTAAAGGGAATAAATATGTTACAACAAAAAGTGTAAAAATAAACGGAGAACCAGTTGAAGTAAAAATAACAAATTTAATTCACGATTTAGGAGTGCCAGCTCACATAAAAGGTTATCAATATCTAAGAGAAGCGATAATAATGTCAGTAAATAATGAAGACATAATTAATGCAGTAACAAAGAGTTTGTATCCTCTTTTGGCAAAGAAATATGAAACAACACCTTCAAGAGTAGAACGTGCAATTAGACATGCAATAGAAGTAGCATGGAACAGAGGTGAAATTGCAGTACATGACAAGATATTTGGATATACTGTAAATTCAAACAAAGGGAAGCCTACTAATTCGGAATTCATAGCGCTCATCGCAGATAAGATTAGGCTTGAATGCAAAAACACAGGAAGTTTGGTAAGAAGCGTGGTGTAGGATTTCACAAAACCTACAAACTATGTAAAAAGGTAGTTATTTTAAGTGAAAAATCCGGAATAAAACCTATAAATATATTTAGAGAAAAGCAATAAACTTTTTCTATTCATTGGATTATATTTTAAATGTAATTTAATGAAGGGGGAAGTTTTTTTGTATTCAATATAAAAGTTATATTTACATTGTTTTTAATATATGGTAGAATATTAACGAGAGATTATATAGTGCTATAATTTCTATTTTAATATCTATATAAAATGTATAAGGGGGGATTTTATGAACGAAAAAAAATATGTATCTGTTGGAAAATTTACATCAGAAATTATATTTGGTCATATATTATATGGCATATTAGTAACAATAGTTGTTGCAATTATAGCAATGATGTTAAGTGACTTTTTATTATTCGCACCAACATGGGTGCAAAGTGCAGTTTCAATAGTATTATCAGTAATTGGTACAATTGTGGCTTGGAAATTAGCAGTAAAATCTGTATTAAAAAAGAAAACAACTGATAGGTCTGGAATACAAAGTATAGTAAAGAACTTATTTGTTTTCTTAGTTGCAATTATATTGATAGGAACTATATTTGATGTGATAAAATTTGAAAATAAAATAAATGAAACAATAGAAATTACAAATAATAGATATGAAAATAGCGTATTAGGAGACTATTATAAAACAGAATTAGAAGAAACTGTTTCTCAAGCAAGAAAAACTGAATATACAACACTTGTTATAAGTACAATTGTAGATTTAGTTGTTAATATTGCAATGATAAGATATGTAAAATATAAATTAGAAGCAGAACTATAATAAAAACAACAGAGCTCAAAAACATTTGAATTTTTGGGTTCGTTTTTTTGCGCCAAGAAGTGCAATATTTAACTTTCATTTGTTTCATTGTGCGCGCGCCAACTGACAAAAGTTTTTCTGCATACAAGCATTTATTGGTCTTGACTAGCCAAAATTGGTGTAGTACAATAGGCGTATAAATAATCTAAATACAATACAACAAACTATGTGCGAATTATAAGAAAAGACCACATCACACAAATTACATAACAAGTCAAATTAAAGAGGAACTAAATCACAAATGCAATAGAAGTAGCATGGAATAGAGGTGAAATTGCAGTACATGACAAAATATTTGGATATACTGTAAATTCAAATAAAGGAAAACCTACAAATTCGGAATTTATAGCGCTTATTGCAGATAAGATTAGGCTTGAATGTAAAAATACAGGAAGTTTGGTAAGAAGCGTGGTGTAGGATTTCACAAAACCTACAAACTATGTAAAAAGGTAGTTATTTTAAGTGAAAAATCCGGAATAAAACCTATAAATATGTTTGAGAGAAAAGCAATAAACTTTTTCTATTCATTGGGTTACATTTTGAATGTAATTTAGTGAAAGGGGAAGTTTTTTTGTTAGGAAATAGTTGAAAAGGAAAATCTTATTTAATATAATATAAAAGTAAATATGTAATAGGTGAAAATATATGAAAAAATTGTTTTTAGCAATAGTATTGTTTATTGTGTTGTTTTATGGATATGCCATGATTGTTGGTATAATTAGTATGATACCACTATATTTTATTGAAATAAATACGAATACAGGTGGTGGTGATAGTGGTATATGGGCTTATGGGTTAATAGCATCAATTGTCCTTAGTCCTATACTATCATTAATAACTACATCAAAAATACTTAATAAAAAAGATAATGATAAAGTTACACGAATATAAATCTTATATTTGACAAAACAAACAATCTGTGTTTATATGTATATATAAAGTAGAAATACATAAAATAAAAGGGAACATTCAGTCCGCAAGTTGAATGTCTACCTCAAATAATTATGGTATGCACTCATTTATGCAAATGAGTGTCATTTTTTAATCTCTATTACCAGAGAGGTAAGAAAGAATAAAATGATAACAATGTAACGAAGAACTCTCAAAATGAAAAGTCTCTTATTCATTATTACCTGGCCTCCTTTCTTTTGGAATAGGAGGTAGACACTCAACGACTAAATATTCCCTGTGTGTATTACGCAACGCTTACAGCGTATTTGCAAGTAAAGCGCAAAAATATTATTAAAAATGTAAAATTTTTACTATAATAATTAGAGCTCGTATATTTTCCATATTTTACTTGAAAATATGGCCATATAATGTTACAATATATAAACGGAGTGTGAAACAATGTTAGATAAATTAGAAGAAGTAGAAAAAAGATATGAAGAACTAAATAAATTAATATCTGACCCCGCTGTTATAGCAGACCAAAATGCTTTCAAAAAATATATGAAAGAACAGTCTGGTTTAACAGAGGTCGTGGAAAAATATAGAGAATATAAAAAGATTAAACAAAATATGGATGAAGCTGAAGAAATGATGAGTGACCCAGAAATGAAGGAAATGGCAGAAGTGGAATATTATGAATGCAAAAACAAAATTCCTGGGTTTGAAGAGGAACTTAAAATATTGCTTTTACCTAAAGATGCTAACGATGATAACAACGTAATTATTGAAATACGTGGTGGAGCAGGTGGCGAAGAAGCAGCACTTTTTGCCCATGCATTGTACAGAATGTATTCTATGTATGCAGATTTAAACAGATGGCAAGTTGAAGTTTTGGATATAAACGAAACTGAACTTGGTGGAATAAAAGAAATTTCATTTAGTATTAAAGGTAAAGGCGCGTATAGTAAACTTAAATTTGAAAGTGGCGTTCACAGAGTACAACGTGTTCCTGAAACTGAAGCAAGTGGAAGAATACACACATCTACAGTAACAGTAGCTGTTTTACCTGAAGTTGATGAAGTTGAAGTTGAAATAAATGCAAGTGATTTAAAAATAGATACATATAGGGCTTCAGGGGCAGGCGGACAACACGTAAATAAAACGGAGTCTGCGGTAAGAATAACACATGTACCGACAGGATTTGTTGTCGCTAGCCAATCTGAACGTTCTCAAATACAAAATAGAGAGTCTTGTATGAAAATGCTTAGAGCAAAACTTTATGAATTTATGCAAGAAAAACAAAATCAGGAAATGGCCAATACAAGAAAACTACAAGTAGGAAGTGGAGCAAGAAGTGAAAAGATAAGAACATATAATTTCCCACAAGGAAGAGTAACAGACCATAGAATAAACTTTACAATGTATCAATTAGAAACGTTTATGAATGGTAATATTGAGTCTATAGTTGAGGCATTGCAAGCCTTCGATAAAGCAGAAAGACTAAAATCTGGAGAATAATAAGGAGTAGAATTCACATACATTTTGTATGTGTTTTTCTTTTTGAAAAAATAATACAAAATAAAACAAATTTTAAAAATGTAAAGTAAAAAGGGTTGACAGAACAAAAATATTATGTTATCCTAAAAATAGGTGATGATTAAATCCGAGTAGATTTACTTATTGCCCAAGTGATAATCATAACAAATATAAAATAAAAATTGAAGGAAAAGGAGGTATTTGGTATGACTACAAACAATAGAATATGTTCGATGCAAAAATATTTTGTCGTAGCAGGTTTAGGTCTTAAACCAGCTGAATTTGTCGTATCAATGCGTCCTATGAAATATATAAAAGCAAAGGGAAGTAATATGTAGTGAGTAAGTCTACATATATTAGTTTGTTATATAAAAAAGGTGTATTGATGCAATGTCGATACACCTTTTTTATATGTAAAATCTAAAAATCTTTTTAAGGAGGAATTTATTATGAAAAAGGAAATCGTAGTGGCAGGTCTTAGTAAGACATTTGAGACCAAAGGAAAGAAAGGCACAAAAGAATTGTTTACTGCGGTAGACAATATATCTTTTGAAGTAAAGCCGGGCGAAATCATCGGCTTTATCGGTCCAAACGGTGCGGGCAAGAGCACTACCATTAAGATGATGACAGGAATTCTTTATCCTAGTTCGGGAGACGTGACGGTTTGTGAATTTAATCCTTGGAACCAGAGAAGGGAAATGACATATAACATTGCAACAATGTTTGGCCAAAAATCTTGTTTGCTTTCTCATCTACCGGTCATTGAAAGTTATAAATTGTTAGGTGCAATTTATGATATCGACAAGAAAACGTTAGAAGAAAGAATAAATGAAATTGCAGAGTTTTTTGATATACATGAACTATTGCAGAAAAAAGTTAGTAGCTTATCACTTGGGCAAAGGATGATTTGTGAAGTAGCAGCTGTTACTTTACATAGACCGCGCGTTATATTTTTTGACGAACCTACAATAGGCTTAGATATTGTGGTTAAGAAAAAGGTTAGACGTATGATTCGTACATTGAATGAAAAGTACGGTACGACTATCTTTATTACCAGCCACGATATCTCGGATATTGAAAAGTTGTGCACTAGGATTATCCTTATCAATCATGGCAAAGTTATGTTAGACAGCAAACTGGAAGATATTAAACATGGCTTCCTTTCTAAAAAGAAAATTGAGGTAAGTTATGAAGAGCCAGTTTGTCAAGACAACGCAAACGAATTATTGAATGATGCTAAACTACAAGTAAACTTTGGCGAAAAGATTACTGTAGAATTTGATGAAAGTGTTGTTCAAGTTGGCACTGTAATCGAAAAGCTTATGAAACTCGGTAAGGTACAAGATTTGAGTATTAGTAATACATCTTTAGAAAATGTCATTTATGATATTTACACAACAGGCAAAGGAGGCTAATCATGAAAAAGTATTTAGCGTTTGCAAGAGTTTCTCTTATTGAACAATGTAACAAGCTTTTGGACGAAGTGGGCACGGTATTCTCTTTTTGTATTCATATTGTCATCTTTTCGTTCCTTTGGGAATTTGTATTAGAAGGCAAGGCCTTGGTAGGATATACCAAGCAAGAATTAATCTGGTATGTAATAATGGCGGAAGCAATAATGTATTCGTTTCATCATTACTACAAAAAGGTTGCAAACAAAGTTGAAATGGGAGACTTTGCCTATGACATGACAAAGCCGTTCAATTTTATGACTAGAACAATTGTAGAAGGATTGTCAGAACTGCCTATGACATTTGCCTTGCTTATAGCGGGAAGTATCTTGGGAATTGTTTTTGCTGGAACGTTGCACGTTACAGTATGGCAATTTGTTGTAAGCATTGTGGTAATGCTAATAGCAGCAGTGTTACTGTTAGTATTCAACATTATTATTGGGTTACTTGCAATTTGGCTCGGAAGAGACGTTTCTTCTGTTTGGATTTTGTGTCAGAAAGCAATGTTAATATTTGCTTTTACCCCAATAGAACTATTTCCAGGGTGGGCACAAAACATATTAATGTTACTTCCTACAACACACGTAATTTACACACCAGCCAGTCTATTTGTACACTTTTCTACAAGCAAACTTATCACATCAGTTGTAGCGCTTGGAATATCTTTTTTTGCTGTTGCAACAATCCTTTATGCTATATACAAGAAAGGAGTAAGGAAGCAAAATGTTAATGGTATTTAAAAACATGGTATCCACATTAAAATATTTGTGGCTTTCAGTTTGTTACAATGTAAAAGAAAGTGTATCCAACAAGAAGAGTTTTATTATTCAAACAATTGCTATGTTCATAAACAACTTTGTGTTTATTTTCTTTTGGCAGATTTTGTTTAATAATAAAGGTGGAAGTATTAATGGGATAAACATACAAGATATTTTATACTTGTGGTCTATACCAACAATTGGGTATGGAATAGCATTCTTCTGTTTTGGTGGAGTCGATACACTTTGTAAAGATATCATTGATGGTAATCTCGATATCTATCTTACTAAACCGAAACATAGCCTTATTTCTGTACTCACATCAAGGTCAATACTTTCAGCTATGGGAGACTTATTGTTTGGTATTTTTGTTGGGATGATTGCAGTAAAGTTTAATCCGTTAAAAATATTAGCAATTTTGGCATTAGGATTAGTTGCTGGGGTTCTCACAACGAGTATCATTACAAGTGTAAAGCTTTTGTGTTTTTGGCTTGGAGACATCTCGAATGCAACACAAAAGTATACACACTCGCTGTTCATAACCTTAACTATTTATCCTGAAAGAATGTTTCCAGAGATGATAAAGGTTGCAATGTATACGGTAATACCAGCAGCATATGTTGCGCATGTCCCAGTAGGACTAATGAAAGAATTTTCACTTTCTGGAGTTTTAATTATGCTTGGTGCAACAGTGTTTTTTGTAACTACAATGTTTACATTGTATAGCAAAGGTCTTAAAAGATATGAAAGCGGAAATGGTGTAACCAGAAGATAATATTTAAAGGCTATCTACAAATGTAGGTAGCCTTTAAGCGTATTTAACATGCATATAACATTGAAAAATGTCAAACTTTGTGATAAAATGCATATATAATTTTAGGAGGCATATTATGGCACTTTCACCAATGATACAACAATATATGGACATACGTGAAAAATACCCAGATACAATTGTGCTATTTAGACTAGGGGATTTTTATGAGATGTTTTTTGACCAAGCAGAACTTTGCAGTAGAGAACTTGAATTAACTCTTACAGGCAAAGATTGTGGTTTGGAAGAAAGAGCCCCTATGTGTGGTATTCCTCATCATGCGGTAGATGGATACATCGCTCGTCTTGTAGAAAAGGGATACAAAGTAGGACTATGCGAACAAGTAGAAGACCCTAAAGAGGCTAAAGGATTAGTTAAAAGAGATATTGTAAAAATAATAACACCAGGAACAATAACAGAAAATACAATGCTTGATGAAACTAAAAATAACTATATAGCTAATATTTATGCGTTAGGAAAAGAATTCGCATTTTCTTATGCAGACATATCTACTGGGGAATGTTTTGTAACTAAATCTGACACGCTTGATGCTATATATAAAGTAGTGGATGAAGTAATAAAGATTAGACCGAAAGAATTAGTTCTAGAAGATACAATCCTAAATGATGGTGAAATTATAGATAGAGTAATAAAGAAACACGAAATATATGTTTCTAGATATTTAAATTTAGATGAAGATCTAGTAAATACTATGAGTATAATGGATGAACAGTTTACTTTGGCTGAAAGAAAAAGCTTAACTCTTCTTTTAAATTATATTGCAGATACACAAAAATCTGTTATATCTCAATTAAATAAAATAACAACATATAATATAGAAGATAGTATGCGTTTGGATGCAAATACTAGAAGGAATTTAGAGATAACAGAATCAAATAGAGAAAGAACCAAAAAAGGAAGCTTGTTGTGGGTGTTAGATAAAACAACAACAGCAATAGGCGCAAGACAATTACGACGTTGGATAGAAAGCCCAATGTTAAATAAAAAGTCAATAGAAGAAAGATTAGATGCAGTAGAGGCTATAAAAAATGATGTATTTGTAAGAGAAGATATAATAGAACATCTAAAACACGTCCATGACATAGAGCGCCTAGTATCTAAAATGGCAAGTGCTAACACTAATGCGAGAGACATGGTAGCGTTAAAAAATTCTTTTAGTGTTTTGCCGGATTTAAAAAGATGTGTGTTAAATTTAATTAAAGACAACAACCCACAATATATTGTGAAAATATATAATAGCATCGATGAACTTCAGGATGTGTACTCGCTAATTGAGCAAGCTATAATAGATGATCCACCTATTACAATTAAAGAAGGGGGAATAATAAAAGCAGGATATAACAGCGAGGTTGACGAGTTAAAATCTGCTAGCCGCGATGGTAAAACCTGGCTTATGGAACTAGAGGCAAGAGAAAGAGAAATCACTGGAATCAAAGGACTTAAAGTTGGATTTAACAGAGTATTTGGATACTACATAGAAGTAACAAAATCTAACTTTGCAGATGTTCCAGAAGACAGATACATTAGAAAGCAAACATTAGTAGACAAAGAAAGATATATCACACCAGAACTTAAAGAGCTAGAAAATAAAATTCTTGGTAGTGAAGAAAAACAGGTAGACTTAGAATACAAATTATTTACTGAAGTTAGAGAAAAAGTAAGTAGCCAAATTGTAAGAATACAAAAGACAGCAACAGCAATTGGAGTAATAGATAGTCTTTGCAGTTTTGCAAAAGTAGCAGAAGAAATGAACTATGTAAGACCTACTATTACAACAGATGGTGTAATAGACGTAAAAGACGGAAGGCATCCTGTTGTTGAAAAAACACTAATAGGAACATCTTTCATACCAAATGATACATATATAGATAGTGCAAATAGATTTCATATAATAACAGGCCCTAATATGGCAGGTAAATCTACATATATGAGACAGGTAGCAGTAATAACATATATGGCACAATTAGGTAGCTTTGTTCCAGCAAGTGCAGCAAGTATTGGCATAGTAGATAGAATATTTACGAGAGTTGGAGCAAGTGATGACTTGGCGGGTGGAGAATCTACATTTATGGTAGAGATGACAGAGCTTTCTAACATATTAGAAAATGCAACAGTAAACTCGCTTGTTATACTAGACGAAATAGGAAGAGGAACTTCTACATATGATGGTATGGCTATTGCATGGGCAACTGTAGAACACATTTCAGATAAGGAAAAGATTGGAGCAAAGACACTATTTGCAACTCACTATCACGAGCTAAATGAACTCGAAGGTGAACTTGATGGAGTAAAAAATTACTCAGTGGCTGTAAAAGAAAAAGGTGATGATGTAATCTTTTTAAGAAAGATTATAGAAGGACCTGCAGATGAATCTTATGGCATATATGTTGCGAAACTTGCAGGAGTACCTAATACAGTAGTAAATAGAGCTAAAAAGATATTAAATAAGCTTGAACAAGAAACTCAAAGTAAAAAGGTAAAAGACAATACAACTAAAGTTATAGACGATAACTTACAAGTAAATCTATTTAATTATAAATTGGCAGAAGTAGGAAGAATGTTAGATAAAATGTGCCTAGATGAGCTTTCGGCTAAAGAGGCGCTTGATGCGCTATATAAATTAAAAGAAAAAATGGAATAAATAAAAAACTCTAACCACATCTCAAGATATTGGTTAGAGTTTTAGTTATATATTATTGAAAAAATATATTCTAATATATATAATATACATATAAATGGGGGATGTATATGAAAAGAGTAGCTAAGATATTATCTTTTATCTTTGTATTTTGCGTAATGAAAAATGTTTATGCTGGTACAGCCTATGTAGATAAAATAGATATAGATGCAAAAATTAATACGGATGGCTCTATGATTGTTACAGAAACAATTGTATGGGAAATAGAAGAAGAGCTAAATGGAGTATATAGAGATATACTAATATATAATCCAGAGAATGATATGAATAGTGCTTCGGGAATAATTATAGATAGCGTTCTAGTAGATGGTATAGAGTTTAATTACTCTTATTACCCATTACAAAATGGAGATAGCGGGAAATATAATATAAATAATATAGAGGATGGTAAACAAATAAAAATATTTACACCATCGTCTGATGAATACAAAACCACAAAAATAACATATACGTTATATGACGTGGTAGTAAAGTATAATGATGTAGCAGAGTTGTACTGGAACTTTATAGGAAGTGGATGGGACTATGGTATAGACGACGTGAGTATAAAGATAACATTACCTGGTGCCTCCAAAACTTTAAAGATATTTGCACACGGACCATTACACGGATACTCTACAATACCTAGTACGGATAAAGTGATGTTAGAAGTGAAAAAATTGAGAAGTGGAGAAATGGTAGACGCAAGAGTACTTTTTGATCACACTCTTGTTGACACAACAAAAATAGTGCATGAAAATGTTTGGGAAAACATATTAATAGAAGAAGCAAAACTTGCTGAAGAGGCGAATTTGAAAAGAGAGACTGCTAAGAAAGCCATATGTTTTTCCATAGCTGCTACAGTCATTTCTCTTATTATACCAATTTTAGTATACGTTTCGGCATACAGAAAATCTTTCAAAGCTAACTTTAAAGGGAAATATTATAGGGAATTGCCAGAAGATTATGGTCCGGCTTTAATGAATAAAGTGTTATACCCTACCACAGAAATGGCAAGTTCTAATGACATGTTAGCAACTTTACTGGATTTGGTAAGAAGAAAATATGTTAAAATTGAGCCCATAGTGAAACCAAATAAGAAAAAGTCTACAGATTATTTGTTAAAACTGGTGAATGAAGATATGTCGGCATTAAACGAATCTGAAAAACATTTTATACAAAATTTAATCTTTGTAGACACAAATAAGATATCCATTAAAGAGTTAAGCAAGAAAAATTCCAGAAGCATGAAGGCACAAACCAAAGCGTATAAAGTGTATAGAGAATGGACAGAAATAATAGAAAAAATGGCACATGAAAAAGATCTGATAAAAACAGAAAAAGTGAAAAACATAAAAAACGAATGTATATGTGTATTGTGCCTATTGGTGTTATTTGCGGTTGTTATATATGGTTATGTTAATAATTATGATGATATAATTGGTATTGGGATGATTGGAATGTTCGTAGGAATATATGAATTGATTGGTATTTTTATGGGACTTCAAGAATTGAATGTTCGTACTCAAAAGGGTGTAGAACATAAAGCTATGTGGAAGGCGTTTAAGAGGTTTTTACAAGACTTTAGTAAGCTAGACGAACGAGATTACAAATCTATAGCAATATGGGAACATTATTTGGTTTACGCTACAGCTTTGGGAATATCTAAGAAAGTAATAAAGCAACTTAAAATTGTATTTCCAACTGAGTTTCAAGAAAATAGCAGTATGCTTGAAACACATATGACAATCAATCTGCTTTCGGATACGGATGCTTGTTCAAGTTTTAGTTCGTCATTTTCTTCAGCAACTAGTGCAGCGTTTGGCGCACCATCTTCATCAAGTGGCAGTGGTGGTGGCTTTTCGGACGGAGCCGGCGGCCGGTGGCGGCGGAGGCGGTGGTGGTGGATTTTAGCCATAGATAATAAATATAAGCTCAGTAAGATTAAATCTTGCCGAGTTTTTATTATATATGTTGAAAAACAATGCAAAAATAGATATAATATAGCTGTAAAAAAGGGGTTTAAGATTATGAGTTCATACATAATGCATATATGTATATCGGATATAATAAAAAGAAAATTAAACTTAACAGATAAATTTGTGTATGGTAGTATTTTACCCGACAATATTAAAAGTGTAACGGGAGATAGAGACAAGACACATTATATTAAAAAAGTAATAATCGATGGCGAAAAAAGAAATCTTCCAGATATACAAAAAGCAATAGAAGAAGTGCAAATTGAAGATAAAGAAATTCGCTTGGGATATATTGCACATTTGGTTGAAGATTTAATATGGTTTAATGAGTTTATACCAACATATGCAACAGTTTGGGAAAATAATAAAATTCAATATTTGAAAGATAACAGCGTACACACAAATGATGAATATAGAGATACAATGTATTTAGATTATAGCAATAGTAGCAGCTATGTAGTAGATAAATGTGGGGTGGACATACAAAGTTTACTTTCGAGTATTATAAATATAGCGGAAAGTGAACAACATAAAAAACTAATAATAGATAATACAGATTATCCAATGAATGTAGACTTAACAGTTAATACATTTATGACAAAAGAAAGTATAGATAAATATATTGAAGTATGTACTAAAGAGGTAGAGAAAATAATAACGAGTTTAATGGGAGAATAATATGGGAAGTATTGCGATATTAGATGAAAATACAATAAATAAAATTGCGGCGGGTGAAGTTGTAGATAGACCAGCCTCTATAGTAAAGGAGCTTATAGAAAACTCTATAGATGCAGGAGCTACACATATATCTCTAGAGATAAGAAATGGAGGAATAACGTACCTAAAACTTAGCGATAACGGTAAAGGCATAGCGTCAGATGATGTTGAACTTGCTTTTGAAAGACATGCTACAAGCAAAATAAGACGCGAGTCAGATATTTTAAATATAACATCTATGGGGTTTAGAGGGGAAGCGTTAGCTTCTATAGCGAGTATTGCAAAAGTAACTTTGGAAACGAAAACACACGATGAACCTACTGGAACAAAAATTGTTATAGAAGGTGGAAAAACTTTAAGCCTAGAAGAAATTGCATTTAACAAAGGAACAACAATAACAGTAGAAAATGTCTTTTTCAATGTGCCAGCAAGATATAAGTTCCTAAAAAAAGACTATACAGAAGCGGGATATATAGAAGATATAGTAACTCGTCTTGCAATAATACATCCAGAAATATCATTTAAGTACGTAAATAATAATAAATGCATAATACAAACAACAGGTAATGCGAATATGAAAACCGCAATATACAATGTGTTTGGCAAGGATGTTGCAAGTGAGTTAATAGCAGTGGATTACGCCATAGAAAATCTAAAGATAAATGGTGTCATTGGTACGCCCAAAGCATCGCGTTCAACTAGAAGCCATGAGTTTACATATATAAATAATAGGTATGTAAAGGATAAAACTATGACGACAGCTTTAGAAAAAGCTTTTGACCAAAATTTAAATATTGGCAAATTCCCATTTGCTGTTTTAAATTTAGAAATTTCGCCTAGCGAAGTGGATGTTAATGTGCATCCGGCAAAACTTGAAGTTAAATTCGCAAACGAATCTAAAGTGTTTGAAGTAATATATCACGGGGTAGTAAATGCGCTTTTGGGATATCACAAAAGTACAAGCCCTTTTGCAGTTATAGAAAAAGAAATTGAACAAGGGTTAGAACATGAATACGTCACACCTATAAATAATACAAGCAACGTGAATAATACTAACGCGTCAAGCAATGTGGAGCAAGTGGAAAAAGCATACTCAAAAACAAGCGAAAGTGAATTTGCAGAACTAGTAAACAAGCCAACGTTTGAGGTAGAATCTTATCAAGTTATACAGACAGTGCCAAAGGTTGAGCTTCCAAGAGAAGAATTTAAACCAGTGTATTATACAGAAGAAACATCGACTTTAGAGATAAAAGATTTGGTTAGTGAAGAAACAAAAAACAAATATGAAACTAAAATAAAATACAAATATATAGGAGCTATTTTTGACACATATATTTTAATAGAAATACAGGACAAGATGTATATTATAGACCAACATGCAGCACATGAAAGATTGTTATACGAACAAATAAAAGATATGTATTATTCAAAAACAAAAGAGACACAAATGCTTCTTATTCCTACTTTAGTAGAGCTTAAGAATAATGAAAAGGAGAGAGTTTTAAGAAACATAGAATTATTTGAACAAACAGGTTTTGTGCTTGAAGAATTTGGAGATAATATGATAAAAATATCTGGAGTTCCAAACATTGGTTATGACATAGATTACGCAGAGATGTTTAAAGATACGCTAGATAGTTTAACAAGTGAAACAAAAACAACTAAAGAAGAAAGAGAAACTCGCTTTGTATATACTTTAGCTTGTAAAGCAGCAGTAAAAGCAAACATGAAATTAACACGTGAAGAACATATTGCATTAATTGATGAGATGGTAAAACTAGACAGACCATTTACTTGCCCTCATGGTAGACCTACTGCATATGAAATTAGTAAGTATGAAATCGAAAGAAGATTCGCTAGAAAATAATAGATAAAGGAAATAGTTATGAAACAAACAGTATTAGTTATTGCAGGACCAACAGCTTCAGGAAAGAGTGGATTAGCAATTGAACTTGCAAAAAAAATAAATGGTATAGTTATATCGGCTGATTCAATGCAAATATATAAAGGGTTAGATATTGGAACTGCTAAAGTGACCTTAGAAGAGGCACAAGGTATAAAGCATGAGCTTATAGATATAGTGGATATAGAGGATAAATTTAGTGTAAGTGAATATAAAGAGCTGTGCTATAAAAAGATAGAAGAGATTATAGCAAAAGGGAAAGTACCAATAATTGTAGGTGGTACGGGACTTTATATAAATGCGGTCGTAAACAATATGCAATTTGAAGAAATTGATAAGGAAACGGAAATTAAGATAGACCAAAAACTAAATAGTCTTGTAGAAGGAAAGACTTCTGGTGAATTATATGATTTGTTGAAACAACTAGATGAAAAGGCGGCAGAGAAAATAGGCAGAGGTAACGACAAGAGAATAATACGAGCAATAAAGCTTAATCTTTTAGGAATAAATAAAAGCGATATAGATAGCAGAAATGATTTATGGCAAAAAAATGAATCTAATTACAATTTCTTGGTAATATATATTGATATGCCACGCAACTTATTATATGATAGAATAAATACTAGAGTAGACCATATGATAAAAAACGGTGTAATCGAAGAAGCAAAAATGCTATACAGTATGAAAGGTAAAAGTATAACGGCATGTCAAGCTATAGGATACAAGGAGTTTTTTGAATATATAGATGGAACAAAAACTTTAGAGGAATGTGCAGAGATATTAAAACAAAAGACAAGAAATTATGCTAAAAGGCAAATTACTTGGTTTAAAAAATTACAAGATAAAATAATAGTGGACGGAACAGAAGCAAAAGAAAAAATAGTTGAAAACATTTTAAAGGAGTATAATGAAAAAAACAAGTGTAGGAAATAATATAAAAAAGTATTATGTAGTTATAGGAAGTTTATGTATATTAGCTGTAATTATATTACTTATATTATCCATAAGTGAAAATACAAAGCAGCAACTAGTGCAAATTGGCACTTTAGAGCATGCGGAGCTTAACACTGGGTATGTAATAAAAAATGAAGTGTCAATATCTAAAGAACAAGGTAAGGTACTTGTACCTATTGTTGCAGAAGGAGCAAGAATAGCTAAAAATGATATAATAGCAACATATAAAGGTGACGAGTATAAAGATTATGAACAAACCTTAAGTCAGATGGATAAGAAAATATTAGAATATATGCAAGATTTACCTGTAGTTTATTCTAGTGAAATAGATGCTATAGAGAATACTGTTTATCAGTTGCTTAAGAAGAGTGTAGGAGAGAACTCATACAATAAGATGCAAGACTACAAGCAAAAAATAAATTCAAATATAGCTAAACGTGCTAGTATAATAGGTAAGTTAAGTCCAACTGGTGCTGAAATTAAAAGATTAATAGAAGAAAGAAACGAATATGAGGCGAAAGCTAAACAGTCTAATGACAATATACTTGCGCCAATCCCAGGGATTGTATCATATGCAGTTGACGGGTTAGAAGAAAAGTTGAGAACCACAGATATTAGTCAATTAAAATATGACGATGTGAAGGAAATGGTTGCGGCAAATAAGAAAACAGATAATACTAGAATAAAAGTGGTTAACAACTATGAGGCATATGTTATTATACAATCTGACGAAAACAATTTACAATATATGCGTGAAGGATATAACTATCGTTTGCGCCTCGCAGAACAAGATAATTACGAAGTAACAGCAAATTTAGAAAAGTCTAATAAAACAGATAAAGGCGTAGAAGTATATTTTAAATTAACAAACGGAATAGAAAATTTAGTGAATTTGCGCGAAATTGAAGTGGAAGTTGTCTGGGATAGCTACCAAGGATTAATAGTTCCTAGGGAATATTTAAATAAATATGAATATAAGGATATATATTATGTTACAGTAATTAGAAAATCTGGCTACCAGGATATACCGGTAAAATTGGAATTAACTAATGAAACTTTAGTTGCTGTTACAGACTATACCCAAGAAGAATTACAAGAACTAGGAATTGAGAGCGAATATAAGTTAAAACTACATGATAGAATTATACTAAAAGCGAAGTAATAGGAGGCAAATGATGAAAAAAGGAATAACAATAAGTATACTAGCTGTAACAATAGTAATAATGTTTATACTTGTAACTACTGCAACAGTAATAGGTGTTAGAACGATACAAACAGCATCATACGAAGAGTTTATGAGCAAGATACAAAGAATTACAAATGATGTAAATAGTTATGTAATAGCTAATGGAGAGCTTCCGACAAACTTAGAAATAATTGCAAAAGAAGGTTTGCCAAATGCTATTATAGCAGAACTTAATAGCAAAGATGATGCAGGAAACAACCTATATGTATTAGATATGTCTAAGCTGAAAACAGAAAGTGTAAATATAGGAAAAGGCACGATTGCAGACTTAGATGTTTTTGTAGTAGCTGAAAACACAAATAATGTATATTACTTAAAAGGAGTAAATTATAGAGGAACAACGTATCACGGAGCGAAAACGCCAAGTAGATTCAATAAAGATGGTGTGCCTATAATATGGGAAGAGAATGTTATTGCAATAGTAGACACGGTACCAATACCAAAGGGATTTGTTGCGTCACAGGCGACAGGAGAAAATACCAAAGATGGTGGCCTTGTAATCTATGAAGGAACAGAAGCTGTTACCGATGCAAACGTAGAAACGGCAAAAAGAAGTAGAAATCAATACGTATGGATTCCAGTAGAAAATTTTAGCAATTTTGTAAGGAAAGACTTTGGGGTAAATCAAAAAATATCTAATACATTAGGAAGGTTGTATTGGGAAATTGTAACAGGTACAGTAATTAATATGCCACTTCCAACACAAGATTCGGCATATATAACAAGCACAACACTTACTGAAGTTCAAGCAATGTATGAAAGTGTAAAAGAATATAAGGGGTTTTATGTCGCAAGATATGAAGCGGGAATAGATAGTATTAGATCGTATACGAATTATATAGATGATGAAGGAAATGTTATATTGGAAGATAAAGTGTATTCTGTAATGGGTAAATATCCGTATATATACCTACCTTGGACAAGTAATACTAATGTGCTTGAAGATGATACGGGGGTTGTATGGGTAGCAAGAAGCCAGTATCCAAAAGACAACATGTCCTACGGAGTATCATCCACATTAATATACGGAGTGCAATGGGATGCAATTATGCAATGGTGGCTAGATACAAAGGCGGTATCAAGTCTAATAGATAGTACAAATTATGGTAATTATGCCAATCATGAGGTGACATCTTATACACAGATGAATGATGGAGCTAAGTTTACAACTAATGTTGAATCTACCAAACCAACATATAGAGACGTGACTGAAAGTTTTACCAAAAAAGGTTCTTACGTATATACAACTGGGGCGTTAAAAGCGGCAAAAGTAAATAATACTTATGATATAGCTGGTAATGTTGCTGAATGGACAATGCAAGGATATTCTACAAATCAAAGAGTTTTTGTTGGTGGTTGGTTCGGGATGCCTGGTGCGGAGGCCTCTGTTAGTATGCGTTGGGGTAGTAAAATGACAGCATATGCCAATGGATTTAGAGTGGCGTTATACATAAAATAACAAATATAGGAGAATTCGACAAAAAATGTCAAAAGCTAGCTAATATTTCTTCAAAAACTTCAAAAAATTGCTTGCATTTTATAATTATATATAGTATTATATCGATATAGTATTATGAGAGGGGTTATATAAGAATGAGTGCAGCTATGATAAGTAAATTTATGGGGATGTTAGGCCTTAATGAGACTGAAGAATATGATGAAGAAGAGATAATCGACGAAGTTGAAGAAACATATGAAAGACCAGCAAGAGCGGGTTATTTTGCAAAAAGAGAAAGAGATGCTGAAGAAAAGATTTCTAGAACAGCTAAAGTATTGCCTATGACTGGTGCAAGCCCTGTTGTGACATCTTCAAAAATGGTTATTACTGAGCCACAATGCTTTGATGATGTAAAGGAAATAAGCGAACATTTGAAAGAAAGAAGATCCGTTATAGTTAACTTGGAAACAGTTACTAAAGAAGATCAAAGAAGAATAATAGATTTCTTAAGTGGAGCTACATTTGTTGTAGACGGAAGCATACAGAAAATTTCTACGCTTATTTATCTAATAACACCAAAGACTGTTGAAATACAAAATGATATAGAAAAAGCGCAATACAGAAATAAACTTTCGTTTTCTTGGATGAAATAAAGGTGGGTGGTAGGCTAATGGCTTATCGCCCTTTGTGTTATATAGGAGGGGATTTAAATGTTAACACCAGCAGATGTTGAGAATAAAGTTTTTAAAAAAGCAAAAATAGGAGGATATGACATAAATGATGTAGAAGATTTTTTAGAGAAACTCATAGTAGATTATGAAGCTGTTTTTAAAGAGATAACTGAACTTAAAGACAGATGTGAGAACCTGCAGGAATCAGTAAAATATTATAAATCATTAGAACAAGGAATTGAACAAAGCATTAATAATGCAAAAAGTGAAGCTGAACAAATAAAAGAGAGAGCCCTTGAAGAAGCAAGCGAAATAAGAGAAAGAAAAGAAAACGAGTATAAAAATAGAATTGCTGAGTTAGATTTAGATATTAAGAAAAAAGAGTATGATTTGGAAGAAGTAAAAAAAGAGATGCAAATATATAAAATAAAAGTAAAATCTATGCTTGAAGCTCAAATGAAAATATTAGATGAAGCAAATTAGCATGTAACTTATAAAGAAAAAGTAATAAATATATTGTTACTAAACCTATAAGGAATAAACCTTATAGGTTTTTATCTTTACGCGTAATTTAATTTACTGTGCTTTTCCTTGACATTTGTCATGTTTGTGGTAATATTATATATGTAATATTTTAGTTTTTTAGGGTGAAAAAATGAGTGAAAGTATAATAAATATATTAGCACTAATATTTTTATGTATAGGTGCTTTTTGTATATTTTGGAAAAGAGATATATTTAAAGATAAAACTAGTAATAAAGTATTAACTACTAGTGGTTTTGTCGTCTCTGTTATTTCACTTTTAGTAATATATTTTGTAAATTTATAATTGATTAAATGAAGGAGTAAATAAAAATGAATTTAGGAACTAGATATAACCCAGGAGAAATAGAAGAAAGAATATATGCAAATTGGGAAAATAAAGGATATTTTAAACCACAAATAGATAAGGAACAAAAACCGTATACTATAGTTATCCCACCACCAAATGTAACGGGGCAACTACATATGGGACATGCTTTAGACAATACAATACAAGATGTACTAATTAGATATAACAGAATGAAAGGTGTTCCAACGTTATGGGTACCAGGAACAGACCATGCAAGTATAGCAACAGAAGTTAAAGTTGTTGAGAAACTAGCTAAAGAAGGCAAGACAAAAGAAGAATTGGGAAGAGAAGGATTCCTTAAAGAAGCTTGGGCATGGAAAGATCTGTATGGTGGAAGAATTACAACACAACTTAGAAAATTAGGAGCCTCTTGTGATTGGTCGCGTGAGCGTTTTACTATGGATGAAGGATTGTCACACGCGGTTGAATATGTATTTGTTAAATTATATGAAAAAGGATTAATATATCAAGGTAAGAGAATAGTTAACTGGTGTACATGTTGTAAGACATCAATATCAGATAATGAGGTTGAGTACGAATCAGATAAATCTCATTTATGGCACATTAGATACCAGGTCGAAGGTACAAATGAATATGTTGTAGTTGCTACTACAAGACCAGAAACAATGTTAGGTGACACTGCTGTTGCAGTACATCCTGAGGATGAGAGATATGTAAATATTGTTGGCAAGAACGTTATTCTTCCAATAATAAACAAAGCAATACCAGTTGTTGCAGACACATATGTTGAAAAAGATTTTGGAACAGGGGCTGTTAAAATTACTCCTGCACATGACCCTAATGACTATGAATTAGGATTAAGACATAATCTTGAAGTTATATCTGTAATAAATGAAGATGGAACTATTGCAGAGGGCTATGGGGAGTATACTGGAATGACTCGTGAAGAGGCAAGAATAGCAATAGTTAAAGAACTAGAAGCAATTGGAGCTCTGGTTAAGACGGAAGATTACGAACATAATGTTGGCAAATGCTACAGATGTAAAACAATAGTTGAGCCATATGCTTCTAAACAATGGTTTGTAAAAATGGAAGAGCTAGCTCGTCCTGCAATTGAAGCAGTTAAGAATAAAGAAACAAGATTTATCCCAGAGAGATTTGAAAAAATATATATGAATTGGATGGAAAATATCCGTGACTGGTGCATTTCAAGACAACTATGGTGGGGACACAGAATTCCAGCATATTACTGTGAAAAATGTGGAAAAACCATTGTACAAATGGGCCACCCTGTGGAGTGTAGCTGCGGTGGAAAGTTAGTTCAAGATGAAGATTGTCTAGATACATGGTTTAGCTCGGCATTATGGCCGTTTAGTACGTTGGGTTGGCCAGATAAAACAGAGGATTTGGAATACTTCTATCCAACAACAACGCTTGTTACTGGTTATGATATTATAACGTTCTGGGTATCTAAAATGATATTCAGCGCAATAGAACATACAGGTACAGTTCCGTTTAAAGATGTATTTATTCATGGCCTTGTAAGAGATGCGCAAGGAAGAAAGATGTCTAAGAGCTTGGGTAATGGAATAGACCCGCTTGAAGTTATGAAAGAATATGGAACAGATGCGCTAAGATTTTCATTAATACAAAATATAGCTCCAGGAAATGATATTCGTTATATTCCAGAAAAGGTTGAGGCAGGACGTAACTTTGCAAACAAACTTTGGAATGCATCAAGATTTAGTTTGATATATATAGAAAAAAATCCTAAAGTAGAGATAGATGAAACTAAGCTTTATCCTGAAGATAAATGGATATTAAGCAAACTATCTCATATAATTACAAATGTTAGAGATAATATTGAAAAATATGAGATTGGTGTAGCATTAAATACAATTTACGATTTTGCCTGGTCAGACTTTTGCGATTTATATATTGAAATGGTTAAACCAAGACTATATAATGAAACAAGTGGCGGATATGAAGCGGCAGTTGCTACATTAAAATATGTGCTAGTTAATATATTAAAACTATTGCATCCATATATGCCATATATAACAGAAGAAATATATTCTAATTTAGAGACGGGTGATGAAGCATTAATAATCGCAAGATATCCTGATGCTAAATATAACTTTGAACAAGATGAAAAGTTTGAACAAGAGTTAATAGATGTAATACGTGAAGCCAGAAATATTCGTGCGAATGCAGGGCTTACAAATTCTAAAAAAATAAATATGACTATATGTAGTGAAAATTATTCAGAAAATATTGAAAAATCTGTAGAAATGCTTAAAAAGTTGTTGTCTATAGAAGAGTTAAGTATAGCTAAAACTGCTGGCCTTGAAGGAGAGCATATACATACTCAAAATATAGATGTGGTACTAGACTTGTCTGTTGGAGTAAATAAAGAGGAACAAATAGCTAAAGTTCAAGCTGAAATAGCTAAAGCACAAGGTGAATTAAAGAGAGCCCAAGGCATGCTTGCAAATGAAAAATTTGTATCTAAAGCACCTGTTGCATTAATTGAAGCTGAAAAAGAAAAAGTGAAAAAATATACAGAGCTTATAGCCAAACTAGAAGATAGCATAAAGTAAAGGACAATCTATAAAAACAAATAATAAAAACAATAAACTCACCTAATCATTAAATTAAGGTGAGTTTATTGTTTAGTACAATTAGTCATCGCTTTTTAAATCGCAAATCAAAGGCCAATCTTCTTTGAATGAATAGCCGCCTGTGTCATGAGTATGTTCGTACTTGTGAGGGACGACCTCTAAAAAGATTTCGGGATGCATCATACCTGCACAGCAGCGAGTGCTGTGTACTACGGCGATTACATCGTATGCTTTACCTTCGCCTAAACGAATGGTTTCTCCGACTCTCGGAACGATGTGCATCTCGCACATTTTAAAAGTTTCGATATGGCGGCGATATGCATTTGTTACTCGATTGTTGTTGGAATTCCCGGGGTCATTACATCTTTCTACAACCCGCTCTGACATTGTGATAAATAACATATTTTTCCTCCGTTACAAATTATTATATTGGTTAGCGCAAAAAGCACATATAGTATATCATATGTGTCAAGTGCTAAAAATATTTCTAATAATTTTAAAAAATTAATTTATCCCAAATATCACTAATTATATTCCGGGCATACCTTCTCTATATTGTCCTCTTGTTTGAACGCCTCCAATACCCTTTAGACCTTCTCGAGTGTTGGATATAATACTTGCTAAGGGGGCGAATTTATCCACTGGGGTGTACGCGACGGTTTGAGCTACAATTATTGGGTCAAGCATATCTATTAAAACACGTTTAGGGGCACTCGCGAAATTGGCGCCAGCACTAATAATAGCCTCGTAGTATGATTGGCAAGCACCAGCGAATATTACAAGGTTGTCTAAAGAATGTTCATAACGTCTTGCTTCTAATACACTTTCAATAAAATATCTGGAGTTTTTGTAATTATCTATGTTATATATATCGTTTTTCTTTCTCATAAAAGCGTCATGACCAGTAAGAACTAATATATTAGGTCGTATTTTTGTTAGCAAGTTATATATATGTCTAGGTTGTTCACTTTCTTTAATGTTATATACATGTGCGTTTATGCCCATTTTTTTATACATATCCTTACATTTTAGAGCGTATTCTGGATCGCCGTCGATATGTAATACTACTCCGGGTTTTTTTAATACCTCATCTTTAGAATATATGGGATATGAGTTATCTATACTTTGAGAATAACTGCTTCTAATGTTGAATCTATTTTTAATTCCAGAATAACAACGTGAAATTTTTGTTCTGCTATTTTTTTCTATATCGCTAATTATTCTTTTAGCTTCATTATCTGCTATGAGTTTTAAATCGTATATTGGGGCGTCGGCAACTATTCTTACGGTAATGCCAACTAAATCTACTACATCACCATTGATTCGTTGAATTCTAAACAGCACATCGTAATTATACGATTTTCTGGCAACAATATCACCCACTTTGAAATTTAGCATATAATCACCTCATAACATATTGTATGAAAATAAATGAAGTAATGTTATATACTAAATTAAAATGAGCATAAAAAAATCCGGTAAAACCGGATTAATTATTTTGCTAAAAGTTTTGCTAGATTTGCTTTTTTTCTGTCTGCTGTGTTTCTTTTTAGAACACCTTTAGACCAAGCTTTATCTACTTCAGAAACAGCTTTTTTGTGAAGAGTTTCTAAATCTTTTTCTCCATTAGCTACAGCAACTTCGAAAGCTTTAACTGCATCTCTGTATGCTTTTCTTACTTTTTTATTTTCAAGACGATTAGCTTCGTTAACTAATACTCTCTTTTTAGCTGATTTAATATTTGGCATGTTTTTCCCTCCCTTTTGAGCAGATATAATTTTACAAAGCATATTTTAACATAATATTTTTAGAAAATCAAGAAAAAGATAAAATATTTTTTGCTAAGTCTGCAAAATGGTTGGATTTTACAACTATATCTTTAAAAACATATGTAAAATTTGTGTTGAAAAAGAGACGCCCCTGTGATATAATTGTGAAAATTTAAATTAGATGGCAAAAACAATTTTAGCTAAATGAAAGGAGACTAATTAGTAACAAAATAAATATATTATATACTACATTATAAAAAATGGAGGAAATAGTTTATGAATTTAAATGGCAAGATTATCGTTATTGAAGGTACCGATGGAAGCGGTAAGCAAACCCAAGCAAAAATGCTACGAGAAAGACTGGAGAAAGAAGGATACAATGTTTATTCGACATCGTTTCCTAATTACGAAAGTGATTCTTCGGCTGCAGTAAGAATGTATCTTAATAGGCAGATTAAGAGTGAAGCGAAAGATGTAAGTGCTAAAGCTGCATCAACTTTTTATGCTGTAGATAGATACATTACTTACAAAAGGGAGATTGAACCCATCCATGTTGAGGGTGAAAGTGTAATTGTATTTGACCGTTGGGTTGAATCTAACATTATTCACCAAGGTGCTAAACTCATAGCAGATATTTCTGATGAAACGGAAAGAGAAGAGAAACTGGTACAGTTTATTACTTGGTTGCATGGATTGGAATATTTGGATTTCGAGGTTCCGAAGCCGGATGTAACAATCTATTTAAATGTTCCTGTAGATTACACTATGAAGTTAAGAGCAAATAGACCAAACAAAATAACTGGTGGCGAAAAACAAGATATACATGAAGCTGACGAGAAACATCTTGTAGATGCAAGTACGTCTGGAATGCTCGCGGCCAAGACTTTGAATTGGGAGGTTATTGAATGCGTCGAGGATGGAGAAATGAGAACTATCCAAGACATCGCAGAGGAAATCTGGCAAAAAGTAAACAAATAAGCTAAAATAATAACAACAACAACGGGAGGAATTTGACTATGGAAATTAAACTTATTAGTACCAACGCAGGCATCGATTTGTTGGATGCTAAATACGAGGGCTTGAGTAGGAATGAAAAGATTCGGGAAATTGTTCAGGAACTTTCTATGTTTGCGGGTAAGTTGGGTGGCGAATGCTATTCTTCGGATAGCTTGGAGCACATCATGAATGAAAGCGAAAAAGAAACCCGGGGAAGAATGAACTTCTGCTTGAATAAAAAGCATCATAGTATTTTTGAACATCCCAAGCTCACCTTTGAGTTTGTTGGAGTTCCCAAGTTTATTTTTATGATGCTCAACAATCAGTATGTATATACTACTTCTGAAAGAAGTGCACGGTATACAAATTTTAGCGAACTTATTGAAACTAAGGAAGAGGCTGAACGTTATGCCAAGTGGACAGACAAGATTAGCAAAGCTATTAAGGATGTCTATGGCGATAAGTTTACGGACAAAGAAGTGCAGAAATTGGCACAAGAAAACGCACGCTATATGATTTCTGTATTTGTTCCTAGTTCTATGGTGCATACCATTTCTCTTAAAGATTTGAACTATACCTTATATTTACTCGAAGACTTTTTGAATGGTGATTGGGAAAGAAAGGCAGCCGTTAATGGAGTTTTTATGGACATTTTACGTCCGAAATTAGAAGAGTTCTTGAAGGAAATGGAGCCCTATAAACTTCCGGGGCTTGAACCTAAGTTTATAAGAGGAATTGCGATTTTCAAAACACCGCTTAGCCGAGAAAATCACGCTGATGCAACGTATCGTTTGAACTATGACATGTCCTTCGCGGCATTTGCACAGGCTCAGCGCCATCGTAGCATTAGATATTCAATTGAGCTTAAGATGCCTACTCCGTATATTCCGCCTATTATCAGCGCAGCTGGTCTCGAAATAGAATGGGTAGAAGATATGCTGGGGATTTGCAATAGATTCCCGCAAGGTCTTATGGTAAATGTTACTGAGACTGGTGAAATTGAGGACTTTGTAGGCAAGTGCTATGAGAGATGCTGTGGCAGAGCGCAGCTGGAAATTCAGGATAATACGTGTAATTCTTTAGCGTATCTCAGAACTTCTGAAAATGCTGAAGTTGTCAAATATTTGAAAGAGACAACAGGTGAATCTTTTGCAAGATGTGGCTTCCCTGGTTATCATTGTGTGGAAACTTGCAAATTTGGCAAAAATCAATGTGGAAGAATAATTTAAAATGCAGATTAGAGGGTGCCTTATTAGGCATCCTCTAAACTATTCCTTAGAAGATTCTAATATGAAAATAAATTAAGCGAGTGTAAACACTCGCTTTTTTCATTAGTATGTTTTCTGTATAAGACATACTTGCCGGTAAAACCAACTGTGATTTTAACTGTCCGACCTAATCCAAGAAGTTTGTATTAAGATTAGGGTAGCTCAAAATACAAAACTTACATTTATGCGCATAATAAAGTTTACCCTTCTTGGTACAACATAATACTACTATTACATACAAAAAATGTCAATAACAGACAAATTAAAATTTAATTACATTTGTATTACAAAAGACGGAATTGACCTAAATAGGGGTATTTACGAGACTAAAATAAACAAATATAAAATATTATACAAAATATTTCAAAAATATTGCAAAATATTTGAAAAAACGCTTGCATTCTATATGTTTGTATGTTACAATATGTGTGTTGATTTGCGTTGAAGTGGTAGATGGCTATGCAAAGACATAGGGAACTTCCATGGAGCATGTCTGATTTGAAATCGGGCGGCAAGTATTGAATTTGTATTTGCCAAATGTAAATTTGGCTTTATATTATGTCACAAATTTGAAACACACGGGGTAGTGTAAAACTTGCAAGTCCTTGAAATTATAGTAAAGGAGTGAAAAATATGGCAAAAACAAATGTATCAAAAATGAGAATAAGATTAAAAGCTTATGATCACGTAGTGCTAGAACAAACTGCGGCAAAGCTAGTTGAAGTAGCTAGAAATTCAGGAGCAGAGGTATCAGGTCCTGTGCCACTACCAACTAGAAAAGAAATCGTAACTATTCTTCGTTCACCACACAAACACAAAGATTCTAGAGAACAATTTGAAATAAGAACACACAAGAGAGTTATCGATGTTAAAGCACCTAATCAAGCAACTGTTGATGCGCTTATGGCAATAGATATGCCAGCTGGTGTTGAAATCGAAGTTAAACTTTAATAATATTTAGTAGCAATCCTTGAGTCTCAAGGCAAGTGCGTACCCTATACTGAATATGGCGGATAAGTATAACTTAAAAAGTTTAGTAAATTTTAAAGGGAGGAAAACAAAATGAAAGAACTTTATGGTAAAAAGTTAGGTATGACTCAAATCTTTAACGAAGATGGAACAGTTGTACCAGTAACAGTTATCGAAGCATACAAACTTGTAGTTGTTGGTAAAAAGACAGCTGACAAAGAAGGTTACAATGCAATAGTTGTAGGTTTCGGTGATGTTAAAGAATCAAGAGCAAACAAACCTCAAAAAGGTGTATTTGCAAAAGCAGGGGTACCTGTTAAAAAATACATAAAAGAAATCAAAGTAGAAAATCCAGATGAATTCGAAATTGGTAGCGAAATTACATTAGAAGGTGTAGAAGCTGGAACGCATGTAGATGTACATGGTATATCTAAAGGTAAAGGATTCCAAGGCCCAATCCACAGACATGGCTTACATAGAGGACCAACAACTCACGGTTCTAACTATCACAGAAGACCAGGTTCTATGGGTGCTGGTACAAACCCAGGTAGAGTATTCAAAGGTAAAAAACTAGCAGGTCATATGGGACATGTAAATCGTACAGCACTAAACCTTGAAGTAGTAAGAGTAGATATGGATAAAAATGCGGTATTAGTTAAAGGTTCAGTACCTGGAGCTAAGGGAGCAACTCTAAATATTACTAAGAGTGTAAAAGCTTAGGAAAGGAGAAATAAGAAATGCTTAAAACAGACGTATTAGATATAACAGGAAAGAAAGTATCTGACATCGAGTTAAACGAAGCTGTTTTTGGAGTTGAAGTTAACGAAGTAGTAGTACACCAAGTGCTAGTAAACTACCTAGCTAATCAAAGACAAGGAACACAATCAACAAAAACTCGTGCAGAAGTACGTGGTGGTGGTATAAAACCTTGGAGACAAAAAGGAACTGGTAGAGCAAGACAAGGTTCAATCAGAGCACCACAATGGATTAAAGGTGGTATCGCTTTAGGACCTAAGCCTAGAGATTACAGATACAAATTACCTAAAAAAGTAAGAGCACTAGCTATAAAATCTGTTCTTACATCAAAACTTGCTGACAACAAACTTGTAGTAGTAGATAAAATGGAACTTGAAGCAATTAAAACAAAAGAAATGGTTAAAGTATTAAATAACCTTAAAGCTGAAAAAGCACTAGTTGTTTTAAATGAAAAGAACCTAAACGTTCAAGCTTCTACAAGAAACATCGAAAAAGCTAAAGCAATAACAGTTAATACAATCAATATTTACGATTTATTAAGATTTGAAACTTTAGTATTAGATGTAGAATCAGTTAAAAGATTAGAGGAGGTGTACGCTTAATGTTATACGCAGAAGATGTTATAATAAAACCTATAATAACTGAAAAAAGTTATATGGAAATGGCTAATGGAAAATACACTTTCCAAACAAAAATAGATGCAACTAAAATAGATATAAAAAATGCAGTTGAAACATTATTTAATGTTAAAGTATTAAAAGTTAACACAATGAGATATGATGGAAAATCAAAAAGAGTTGGAGTACACCAAGGTAAAACAGCTGCTTGGAAAAAAGCAATTGTTACAATAGATACAAATCCTAAGGATGAAAAATATCTAGCAAAAGGTGGAAAAGAAGTTAAGCTTGCTAAAAAATACAACACAGAAATCACTGAAATAAGCTCAGCTTTCGCAAATGAGGGAGGAAACTAATATGGGAATCAAAACATTTAGACCAACAACTCCGTCTAGAAGAAATATGACAGTTCTTACAAACGAAGAAATAACAAAAGCTTCTCCAGAAAAATCTCTTCTTACTACATTAAAGAAGAATGCGGGAAGAAACAACACAGGTAAGATAACTGTTAGACACCACGGTGGCGGACAAAGAAGAAAATATAGAATAATAGATTTTAAAAGAAATAAAATGGATATGTTTGCTACAGTTATTGGTATCGAATATGATCCAAACAGAAGTGCAAATATAGCATTAATCGAATATGAAGATGGAACAAAATCTTACATATTAGCACCAAAAGGTTTAACTGATGGTATGAAAGTTATATCTTCTGAAACAGCAGATATAAAACCAGGAAACTGTTTACCAATAAGTGCAATTCCAGTTGGTACAGAAATACACAACATAGAATTACATAAGGGTAAAGGTGGACAATTAGTAAGAACAGCAGGAGCTGCTGCTCAACTTATGGCTAAAGAAGGAAAATATGCTCACGTTAGAATGCCATCTGGAGAAATGAGATTAATACCAGTTGTATGCTTTGCTACAATAGGTGTACTTGGAAATTCAGACCATGAAAACGTATCATACGGTAAAGCCGGAAGAACAAGACATATGGGTATAAGACCAACAGTAAGAGGATCTGTAATGAACCCTAATGATCACCCACATGGTGGTGGTGAAGGTAGAGCTCCAGTTGGACACGCAGGACCTATGACTCCTTGGGGTAAACCAGCTTTAGGTTACAAGACTCGTAAGAAAAACCATAGAACAGACAAGTTCATAGTTAAGAGAAGAAATAGAAAGTAGGAGGTAACACACTATGTCAAGATCACTAAAAAAAGGACCTTATGTAGATGCTAAACTTTTAGCTAGAGTTGAAAAAATGAATGAAACTGACACTAAAGAAGCATTAAAGACATGGTCAAGATCATCTACTATATATCCTCAAATGATAGGTCACACAATTGCAGTTCACGATGGAAGAAAACATGTACCTGTATATGTAACTGAGGAAATGGTAGGACACAAACTAGGCGAATTCGCTCCAACAAGACTTTTCAGAGGTCATGCAGGAGACAAAAAGAGCAAAGTTAAATAATAAATTAGGAGGAAACAAGAAATGGAAGCAAGAGCTGAATTAAAATTTGCAAGAATAAGTGCAAGAAAAGCTAAAATTGTTTTGGACCTAATTAAGGGAAAAGATGCTCATGAAGCGCTAGCAATACTTAAATATACAAATAAAGCTGCTAGCCCTATAGTTTCTAAAATCCTTAAATCTGCTATGGCTAACGCAACAAACAATCATTCAATGAATGAAAACAAACTTGTTGTAGCAGAAGCTATTGCAAATCAAGGGCCAACAATGAAAAGAATAAGTCCAAGAGCTCAAGGTAGAGCATATAGAATAAGAAAAAGAACTAGCCATATAAGAATAGTTCTTAAAGAAGTAGAATAGGAGGAAACACGATGGGTCAAAAAGTAAGTCCTCATGGTTTAAGAGTAGGCATAATTAAAGACTGGTCTTCAAAATGGTATGCAAACAAACAAAACTTTGCTGATTACCTAGTAGAAGATAACAAAATTCGTAAATATCTTAAAGAGACTTTAAAAACTGCTGGAATTTCTTCTATCAACATAGAAAGAAAATCATCAGAAGTAAAAGTAAATGTAGCAACTGCTAAACCTGGTATGATAATAGGTAAAGGTGGTTCAGCTATAGAAGAACTTAAAAAGAAATTAGAAAAAATGACAGGTAAAACTGTATCACTTAATATTGAAGAAGTTAAGAACTTAGATATGGATGCAACTTTAGTTGCTGAATCTATCGCTTCTCAATTAGAAAGAAGAATATCTTTTAGACGTGCTATGAAGCAAGCGATGTCTAAAACTATGAAAGCTGGTGCTAAGGGTATAAAGACACAAGTGTCTGGACGTCTTGGTGGAGCTGAAATAGCAAGAGCTGAACACTACAGCGAAGGAACTATTCCTCTACAAACTTTAAGAGCAGACATAGATTATGGTTTTGCAGAAGCATTAACTACTTATGGTATCATAGGTGTTAAGGTTTGGATATACAAAGGTGATATACTACCTGCAAGAAAAGAATCAAAAGGGGGTAACAAATAATGTTAGTACCTAAAAGAACAAAATTCAGAAAGATGCAAAAAGGTAGAATAAGAGGAAATGCTACTAGAGGAACAAAACTAGTTCATGGTGAATATGGAATAGTTGCTTTAGAGCCAACTTTTATAACAAATAACCAAATTGAAGCTGCCAGAGTTGTACTTTCAAAATATACTAAAAAATATGGTAAAACATGGATAACAATATTCCCAGACAAACCAATAACTAAAAAACCTGCTGAAACAAGAATGGGTTCTGGTAAAGGTAACCCAGAATATTTCGTAGCAGTTGTTAAACCTGGTAGAGTAATGTTTGAAATAAGCGGCCTAGATGAAGCTACTTCAAGAGAAGCTTTAAGAAAGGCAATCCAAAAGCTTCCTATAAAATGTAAAATAGTTACAAAGGAAGAAAGCTTAGGAGGTAACGACAGTGAAGAATAATAGATTAAATGATTACAAAAAAATGGATGAAGCTGCTCTAGTAGAAGAGCTTAAAGCATTAAAATCTGAACTTTTCAAATTGAGACTTTCTCATGCAATGAATGGTTTAGACAATCCAAATAAAATAACAGAAACTAAAAGAAATATAGCAAGAGTTAACACAATACTTACTATCAAGAAAAATGGTGGAACAGTAGAAGTTAAAGAAGCTACAAAAAAAGCACCTGCTAAAAAAGCAGCGGCTAAGAAAACAACTAAAGCGGCTAAAAAAGAAGAAGCTGCAAAGTCAGAAGAGTAGGAGGATAAACTAGTGGAAAGAAATGCAAGAAAAACTAAAATAGGTAAAGTAGTTTCAAATAAAATGGATAAAACTATAGTTGTAAGAATTGACACTAAGTTTAAACATCCACTTTATAACAAAATCATGAACAAAACATTAAAAGTAAAAGCTCATGATGAAGAAAATGTTTGTGGTATCGGTGATACAGTTGAAATAATGGAAACTAGACCACTAAGCAAAGATAAAAGATATAGACTAGTTAGAATAGTAGAAAAAGCTAAATAATGAAAAGGAGGAACTACTATGATACAACAACAATCAGTTGTTAATGTCGCTGATAACACAGGAGCAAAAAAATTAATGTGTATTAGAGTTCTTGGTGGACACCACAGAAAATGGGGTAACATCGGAGACGTAATCGTAGCTTCTGTTAAACAAGCAACACCAGGTGGCGTTGTAAACAAAGGTGACGTTGTAAAAGCAGTAATTGTAAGATCTAAAACAGGACTTAAACGTGCTGATGGATCATATATAAAATTTGATGAAAATGCAGCTGTTATAATTAAAGATGACAAGACTCCAAAAGGAACTCGTATCTTTGGACCAGTTGCAAGAGAGCTTAGAGATAAAGATTATATGAAAATTATATCTCTAGCACCTGAAGTACTTTAGGAGGTAAAGCACAATGGTTAAGAATGTAAAAAACGAAGCTAAAATCAAACTAAATGTTGACGATACTGTTATCGTAAACACTGGTGTAGATAAAGGCAAAAAAGGTAAAATACTAAAAGTACTAAGAGCAGATAACAAAGTAATTGTTCAAGGTGTTAACGTTAGAACAAAACACGTTAAACCTAGAAAACAAGGTCAAGAATCTGGAATACTTAAAGTTGAATCTCCAGTTCATGTTTCTAAAGTAAATTACTACTGTCCAAAATGTGAAAAAGGTGTAAAACTTGGAGTTAAAGTTGTTGACGGTAAAAGAGTAAGAGTATGCAGAAAATGTAATACTGAAATTAAATAAGGAGGACGCATAAATGGATCTTAAAGAAAGATACATAAAAGAAGTTGTACCTGCATTAATGACTAAATTTAATTACAAATCTGTAATGCAAGTACCTAAACTAGAAAAAATAGTTATAAATATGGGTGTTTCTGATGTTAAAGATAACTCTAAAGCATTAGATATTGCTATGAAAGATCTTGAAACTATAACAGGACAAAAACCTCTTGTAACAAAAGCTAGAAAATCTATAGCTGCCTTCAAATTAAGAGAAGGAATGAATATCGGATGCAAAGTAACTCTAAGAAGAGAAAAAATGTACGATTTCGCTACAAGATTATTTGATGTTGCACTTCCAAGAGTAAGAGATTTCAAAGGTGTACCTGCAAAATCTTTTGATGGAAGAGGAAACTATGCTTTTGGTATAAAAGAGCAAATGATATTCCCAGAAATTGAATTCGATAAGGTAGATAAAGCACGTGGTATGGATGTTATATTCGTAACAACTGCAAAATCTGATGAAGAAGCTAAAGCTTTATTAGAATTATTAGGACTACCTTTCGCAAAGAATTAAGGAGGAATTAAGATGGCTAAAAAATCAATGATAGCTAAACAACAAAGAACACCTAAGTTTAGCACAAGATATTACAATAGATGTAAATTGTGCGGAAGACCACATGCCTATATAAGAAAGTATGGTATCTGCCGTATATGCTTTAGAGAATTAGCATACAAAGGTGAAATACCAGGCGTTAAAAAGGCTAGCTGGTAGTAAGGAGGAACGTAAAATGAATTTAACAGATCCTATAGCAGATATGTTAACAAGAATAAGAAACGCAGTTAGAGCAAAACACACAACAGTTGACGTTCCTTATTCTAAAGTTAAAAATGAAATAGCTAAAATTCTACTTGATGAAGGTTTTGTAGCTGACATCGAAACAGTAGAAAATGGGGTAAACAAAAATATAAGAATAACTCTTAAGTATAAAGATTCTAAATCTGTAATTCAAGGATTAAAGAGAATATCTAAACCAGGTCTAAGAATATATGCAGAAAAAGAAGAATTACCAAGAGTATTAAATGGACTAGGAATTGCAATTATTTCTACATCAAAAGGAATTGTTACAGATAAAGTAGCAAGAAAGAACAACGTTGGTGGCGAAGTAATGGCATACATCTGGTAGTAAGGGAGGAAAGCAGAATGTCTAGAATAGGAAATAAAGCTATAACACTTCCAGCAGGTGCTGAATGTACAGTTACTGGAAATCACGTTGTAGTAAAAGGACCAAAAGGAACATTAGAAATGGACGCTGTAAAAGAAGTTGCGGTTAAAGTGGAAAATGGAACAATCGTCGTTACAAGAGACAACGATGAGCACAAAGCATTACATGGACTAACTAGATCCCTTATAGCAAACATGGTTACTGGTGTAACTGAAGGTTTCGAAAAGAAACTTGAAATAAATGGTGTTGGTTACAGAGCGGCTAAACAAGGAAACAAACTTGTTTTAACTCTAGGTTACTCTCATCCAGTTGAAGTTTTAGATACAGATACTGTAAAAACTGAAGTGCCAGATGCCAATACAATACTTGTTAAAGGAATCAACAAACAAGAAGTTGGTCAATTTGCAGCAGAAATCAGAGAATATAGATTACCTGAACCATATAAGGGCAAAGGAATCAAGTATGACTCTGAAAGAATAAGAAGAAAAGAAGGAAAAGCCGGCGGCAAGAAGTAAGGAGGATAAAAAATGAGAAGTAGAGATAGCAAAGAGTCAAAAAGACTTGCAAGACAAAAAAGAGTAAGAGCTACTGTTAAAGGTACATCTTCTAGACCAAGACTTAGCGTATATAAAAGTTTAACTAACATATATGCACAAGTTATAGATGATGAAAACCAAGTTACACTTGTTTCAGCCTCAACTTTGGATGCCGACGTTAAAACTAAAGCTTCTAACGTTGAAGCAGCTAAAGAAGTGGGAACACTTGTTGCAAAACGTGCAATTGAAAAGAATATAGATACAGTAGTATTTGACAGAAATGGTTACTTATACCATGGAAAAGTTAAAGAATTAGCAGAAGCTGCAAGAGCAGCAGGACTTAAGTTTTAAGGTTAGGAGGAAATAAGTAATGACTGATACAAAGAAACAAAACAGACCACGTAAAGAAAGAAGAGAAGAAGTTAAACCAGAATTCAAAGAAAAAGTTGTTTACGTAGGACGTGTTGCTAAAGTTGTTAAAGGTGGAAGAACTTTTAGATTTAGCGTACTTGTAGTTGTTGGTGATGAAAAAGGAAGAATTGGTGTTGGTTCAGGAAAAGCATCAGAAGTTCCAGAAGCAATCAAAAAAGCTACAGATGCAGCTAAGAAAAATCTAGTAAATGTTCCAATTGTTAAAGGAACAGTACCTCATGAATATACTAAAAAACTTGGTTCTTCAATAGTAATTATCAAGCCAGCTCCAGAAGGTACAGGTGTTATCGCTGGTGGAGCAGTAAGACCAGTTCTTGAACTTGCGGGAGTTAAGAATGTTACAGCTAAAACATTAGGTTCTCGTAACAGCAGAAACGTAGTACTTGCTACAGTAGCTGCGCTAGAGGAAATGAGAACAGCTGAACAAGTGGCTGAAGCTAGAGGAATTACAGTAGAAAAATTATTAAAATAATAGTGTAGGAAGGAGGATTACCTAAATGGAAATGCATGATTTAGGACCAGCTGTAAAAGCTAAATCTCGTAACAGAGTTGGTCGTGGAATTGGTAGCGGTAACGGAAAAACTGCTGGTAAAGGACACAAAGGTCAAAAAGCTAGAACAGGTGGAAAAATAAGAAGAGGATTCGAAGGAGGACAAACTCCTTTATACAGAAGAATTCCAAAACGTGGATTCAACAATATATTTAGTATCGAATATGCAACTGTTAATGTTTCAGATTTAGAAAAATTTGAAAATGGAACAGTAGTTAATATGGAACTTTTATTAAATGAAGGAATAGTTAGACGTGAATTTGCAGGACTTAAAGTTCTAGGAAACGGAAATTTAACTAAGAAACTTACAGTTGAAGCTAAAAAATTCACAGCATCAGCTAAAGAAAAGATAGAAGCAGTAGGTGGAAAGATAGAGGTGAAATAGTATGTTTGATACTCTAAAAAAGATGTTTACAGTTAAAGACATCAGAAAGAAAATACTATACACAATATTTATAATACTTTTATTCCGTATTGGTACATATATAACGGTACCTGGAATAAATAAACTTGCATTCGTAGAAGCAGTTAAAACTCAAGCCGGAGGAATATTAGGAACAATTAATATTATTTCTGGTGGTGCGTTTAATAGACTTTCTATATTTGCAATGACGATATCACCATACATTACTGCATCAATAGTGTTAAACCTTTTGCAAACAGTAGTACCATCATTAGAAAGACTTGCTAAAGAAGGTGAGACTGGTAAACAAAAACTTGCAAAATACACAAAGTTATTAACAATAGCTTTTGCGGTAGTTGAGGCGATAGGATTATACTTAAATTATAAAGCATATTTATTGCCAGCCATGTCATATGGTATATACCAAGTGTTTGGTATGATATTATTCGTAGTATGTTTGACTGCAGGTACAGCACTTCTTATGTGGCTTGCAGATAAAATTACAGAACATGGTATTGGTAACGGTGTTTCAATGATAATCTTCGTGGGTATCGTATCGGGAGCACCACAAGCCATCACAGGTTTAAGCGCTTTTGCAGCAGCTAACAAATGGAATATATTAATAGTTGTAGCAGTTGTAATTGCATTTGTAATACTTCTTGCTGGAGTAATATTTGTACAACAAGCAGAAAGAAGAATCCCAGTTAACTATGCAAAAAGAGTTGTTGGTAGAAAAATGTTTGGAGGACAAAATACTCACATTCCACTAAAAGTGGCTATGGCAGGAGTAATGCCAATAATATTTGCTATGTCATTTATGATGATACCAGCAACTATTATACAACTTGTAACTAAAGGTGCGGCAACAGGATTTTGGGGTGTAGTTCTTAAAGTATGTTCAGCATCTACAGAATCAATTTGGTACTTAGTTGCTTATGCAGTAATTTATATGTTGCTAATAGTAGGATTTACATTTGTATACACAATGTTTACTGTGAATCCTGTGGAAATGTCTAACCAATTAAAACAAAATGGTGGATTCATCCCTGGAATTAGAGCGGGCAAAAATACAGCTGACTATATAAACAAAGTACTAAAAAATATAACTTGGGCAGGAGCAGTCTTCCTAGCTTTAGTTGCAGTACTTCCTGTTGTTTGTCAAGCAGCAATGCCAAGCTTAAGTATATCTTTCGGAGGAACTTCAATACTTATCGTAGTAAGTGTTGCGTTGGAAACTCTTAAAGTTATAGAATCACAAATGGTAAGTAGACACTATGATGGTTTCTTAAACTAATCTTTAAGTGTGAGTAAGTATAAATAAAATATATGATAAAAAAGTTGTTCAAGGTTTATTCTTTGGGCATCTTTTTTTTAGATGCAACAATTATTTTTATGTTAACTATTTATTTTTCTGAATATTTGTGGTATAATATACATGTATGATGAAATAATCATGGTCCGAAATAGAAACAAAAATAATTATTATAGGAGGAAAAAGAATGGAAAAAGTAAATGGCCGGAAGATAGGAGAAGTCGAACTCAGAGGTCTCAAGAAGGGTACAATTCCTGTTTTTGATGAGTTTGGACCGTATAACCGTCTGGGGGTTGCGGTTGTGAAAAAGAACGGCAAGTATGGTCTTGTCAATCGCATTCCCGAAATCGTTATCCCGCTTACGGCAGACAGTATTGAATTTGTTACTGATCGCATCCTTTTGATTCAGAGAAAAAATTTCTACTACCTTTACACCTATAGGGGTTACAGAGCAGCTGAAATTTCCTTCTGGAGTAAGGGAGAAGCGGAACGGTACGCTTTGCTGTTGGCTTACTAGTCAATGTGTATAGAGGTGGCAAGTGCCACCTCTATACCGTTATTCCCAAAACTTATCACACAAGTTCATACAATATATTAGCAATTCATACAAAGTTATCGTGTATAATATAGGCGTAGTAATAAATACTACATTCATATACATATGAATGCATTTTTGACCTAAGAGAGCGTAAGCTCTCTTAATTTCTATTTAGTATTGTACATGGTTATTAGATAATTGTATTTAATAGCATGTTTCATTTCGTCTGTCATAATATACAATAATTTATTGTATAACTCTTTTGTAGGCATATATGTTAAAATTTCTCTGTATTTTTCTACTGCTTTAAGTTCGCCCATAAAAGCTTTCTTTATTCCATCAATGTATGTTAATTTTGGATAAACTTTAGTCGATGTATCTTCTGGTAGCGCTACGCCTGTAAGTTCAGCAAAAATTTCCCTAAGTAATCTAGTATGTATTTTCTCGTCATCACGAATATTAGCAATAATCTCTTTTGCTTCCTCGTTTGGAGCTATGTTTATTAAGGCTTCGTACATTGACGCATCTTCTGCTTCATCTTCTACAGAATTTTTAATCATTTGTATAGCAGTGTTTAAATTATATTGTAGGCTTTTGTTTGAAAAGTCTAATATCCAAGGCAATTTTTCTCTTGGCATATAATAATTGTTATAATTTGTATAATAATTGAAATACTCCATAATATACCTCCATATGTATATTATGATAGTATTTTAATATTGACACATTTCTTTACTTTATATAAGAAATATTATATAATATATTTGTATTTTGGAGGTTGTTATGATATACATCGTTTTAGGCGCGCCTGGAGCTGGTAAAGGAACAAGGGCTAAATTAATGTGTGAAAAGTTGGGCATCCCTCACATATCTACTGGAAGCCTTATTAGAGAAAGTGAAGAGATAACAGCAAAGTATAGCAAGACATTGGGAACGGGTAACTTATTGCCGGATGAAGCAATAAAAGAAATGCTTGTTCATAGGTTGGAAAGAGAAGACGCTAAAAAGGGATTTGTGCTAGATGGTTATCCTAGAACAATCCAACAAGTGAAAGATTTAGAAGAAATATTGAAAGCCATTGATAGAAAAGTTACAAAAGTATTTTTATTTGAAACAGCTGAAGAAGAAATATATAATAGAATACTAAATAGAAAAATTTGCATTCCTTGTGATAAAATTTATGGTTGGGGAAAGGATTCGGAAGTTCCTAATGTGTGTGAAAAATGTGGAAGGACATTAACAAAAAGACCAGAGGATAATGAGGAAGTTATAAAAACAAGACTAACTATTTATTATAACGAAACAGCTCCAATAATTTCTTATTATGAAGAGTTGGGATTATTAGAAAGAATAGATTCGACAGACAAACCAGAGAGGGTTTTAGAAAGAGTGTAATTATGATATATATAAAATCTAAAAAAGATATTGAAGCAATGAAAGTTCCTGCAGAAATAATGAAGGAAGTTTTAAAAGAAATAGAAAAAAATATACGTGAAGGTGTTACTACTGCATATTTGGATTATGTCGCAGAAAATGTAATGTTAAAACATGGGGCAGTTCCATCTTTTAGAGGTGTTGAATGTCCATATAGAGGTGGAAAGACGTATACTCATGCAACTTGCATTAGCGTAAACGAGGATATAATACACGGAATACCGAATTCAAAACCTTTAAAAAAAGGAGATGTTGTTAGCGTAGATGTAGGAGTGTATAAAGGTGGATTCCATGCAGATGCTGGACGTACATTTATAGTTGGTGAAGGTTCAACGCTGGCTAAAAAACTAGTAAAAGTAACAGAGCAGGCATTTTTTGCTGGTGTTGATCAAGCGGTAGCAGGAAATAGAATAGGAGACATTTCAAATGCTATACAAAGAGCGGTAGAAGACGCTGGATTCAACTTGTTAAGGGAATACCAGGGCCATGGAATAGGCAGAGAAATGCATGAAGACCCTGGTGTGCCAAATATAGGGAAAAAAGGCAGGGGAGAAAGACTTCAAGTGGGTATGGCACTAGCTATTGAACCAATGGTTGTTGTGGGTTCGCCTGAAATAGTAATAGGTAAAGATAAATGGACTGTGTCTACTAAAGATGGAAAATTATCTGCATATTATGAAAATACTATTGTTATAACTGAAGAAGGACCAGAAATATTAACATTGTAATTATGAGGGAACAGTATTTTAAAATGCTGTTCTTTTCTAACGTTATTTTTTTGCTTCAAATCCCAATAAATTTGCGTGAAAACGTTGACTTTAAGGCTAAAATACGTTATAATTTACATGTTGAGTTATGCAAACTAATATGGTTTGTAAAGCTTATTAAAAAACTCTATGAAATAGGAGGAAAATATGGCTAAAGATGACGTTATAGAAGTTGAAGGAACAGTAGTAGAATCAATGCCTAATGCAATATTTAAAGTTGAACTAGAAAACGGACATGTAGTTACAGCTCACATTTCTGGAAAACTTAGAATGCATTACATTAAAATTTTACCAGGAGACAAAGTAAAATTAGAACTTTCTACATATGACCTTTCAAAAGGCAGAATTACATGGAGAGACAAATAAATTTTATTGTTGATATAATCAAATGCTAGAGCGGCTGTATGAGTAGGGTGTACAACTCATATATTTAGTGTTTGTTATATATATACACAGATAGTGGTTTAAGGAGGAAATACAAAATGAAAGTAAGACCATCTGTAAAGAAAATTTGCGAAAAGTGCAAAGTAATCAGAAGAAATGGTGTGGTTAGAGTTATATGTGAAAACCCTAAACACAAACAAAGACAAGGTTAGGAGGAGCTTAAAATGGCACGTATAGCAGGAGTAGATTTACCTAAAAATAAAGTTGTTGAAATTGGTTTAACAGCTATATATGGAATAGGTAGAACATCAGCCAAGAAAATAATGGCTGAAGCAAATATTGATTCTTCAAAAAGAATTAAAGATTTAACTGAAGATGAAGAAGCTAAAATAAGAGAAATAATCGAAAGAGATTATGTTGTAGAAGGCGACCTTAAAAGAGATGTTTCTTTAAATATTAAGAGACTTATGGAAATAGGATGCTTTAGAGGAATTAGACATAAAAGAAAACTTCCAGTAAGAGGTCAAAGAACTAAAACAAACGCAAGAACAAGAAAAGGCCCTAGAAAAGTAGTGGCTAATAAGAAAGGAGTATAGTCATGGCACCAGCAAAGAAAAAAGTAACTAAAAGAAAAGTTAAAAAGAACGTTGCAAGTGGTGTTGCACACATTCATTCATCATTCAACAATACAATTGTTAGTATGACAGATGAACAAGGCAACTTATTATCTTGGTCAAGTGCAGGTTCACTTGGATTTAAAGGTTCTAGAAAAAATACTCCATTTGCAGCAAGTGAAGCGGCAACAGTTGCAGCAACTGCAGCAAAAGAACATGGTTTAAGGACTGTATCAGTAAATATTAAGGGGCCTGGAGCTGGACGTGAAGCAGCAATTCGTGCGCTTCAAACAGCAGGATTGGAAATAGATACAATAAAAGACGTAACTCCAATACCTCACAATGGTTGCAGACCACCTAAGAGAAGAAGAGTTTAGTGGGGGTGAAGACTAATGGCAAGATATACAGGAGCAAGTTGTAAGAAGTGCAGACGTGAAGGACAAAAATTGTTCTTAAAAGGTGAAAGATGTAACACAGGTAAATGTGCTATAGAAAGAAGAAACTATGCACCAGGACAACACGGAAAAAATAAAGCAAAATTATCTGAATATGGTTTACAACTTCGTGCTAAACAAAAAGCTAAAGTTTACTATGGAGTAAGTGAATCACAATTCGTTAAATATTACGAAGAAGCATATAGAAGAGAAGGAGTTACTTCAGACATTCTATTTGGATTACTTGAAACAAGACTAGATAACGTATGCTACAGAATGGGTATAGGTACATCTAGACGTGAAAGCCGTCAATTAGTTGGATATGAAATGATTACTGTAAACGGTAAAAAAGTAAATATCCCATCTTACCAAGTTAGAGTTGGTGATGTTATAGCTGTAAGAGCAGACAAAAAAGACAATGCTACAGTTAAAGTTATGGCTGAAAATGCTAAAGCTAAAAATGTAGTTTCTTGGTTAGAAATGGACAAAGAAAAATTAGAAGCTAAAGTATTAAGAATACCAGCAAGAGCTGACGTAGATCTTGAAGTAGCTGAGAACCTAATTATTGAGTTATACTCTAAGAACTAGTAAATAGATAAAATTTTAAACTAACAAAATTATGTGTACGTGTAATCAGAGCGTACAGATAGGAGGATTAATATGTTAGAAATGAAAAGGCCAGAAATAAATTGTGTTGAAATAGATGTAGACACATATTATGCTAAGTTCGTTGTAGAACCACTTGAAAGAGGATTTGGAATTACTTTAGGTAATTCACTTAGAAGAATACTTCTTTCATCACTTCCAGGATATGCAATAAATACTTTGAAAATAGACAAAGTAGCACATGAATTTTCAACAATTCCAGGTGTGTCTGAAGATGTTACTAATATAATTCTTAATTTAAAAGAAGTATGTTTAAAAGCTGTAAACCCTGAAGATACAGATGTTAAAACATTAAAAATATCTAAAAAAGGAGTTGGCGAAGTAACAGCGGCAGATATAATAACTGATGGAACGCTTGAAGTTGTAAATCCAGATTTACATATAGCGTACCTTGATGAAGATGGCGAACTTGAAGTAGAGATGACTGCGATAAAAGGTAGAGGATATATTTCTGGAGATAAGAATAGAGAAGAAAATGGTGGAGCGATAAACACTTTACCAATAGACTCTTTATTTACTCCAGTTAGAAAAGCAAACTTCATAGTAGATAAAACAAGAGTTGGTCAAGAAATAGATTTCGATAAACTTACACTTGAAATTTGGACTAATGGAGTTATAGAGCCATATGAAGCATTATCTATGGCTGCAAGAATATTAAATGAGCATTTAGAAATGTTTATAGATTTATCTGAAATAGCTAAAAACATGTCAATAATGTCTCAAAAAGAATTATCTGAAAAAGATAAAATGCTTGAAACTCCAATCGAAGAATTAGAGTTTTCAGTAAGATCATATAACTGCTTAAAGAGAGCAGGAATACATACTGTTGCAGATATATTATCTAGAACAGAGCATGATATGATGAAGGTAAGAAACCTTGGTAAGAAATCATTAGATGAAGTAGTAGCAAAAGTTGCTTCTCTAGGATTATCTTTCAAAAAACCAGAAGAATAATAGTAGGAGGAAAATAAAATGCCAGGAACAAATAGACTATCAAGAACAAAAGGAGCTAGGGATGCACTATTAAAAGGGCTAGTTACACAACTAATACAAAATGGTAAAGTTGAAACTACTCTTGCTAAAGCTAAAGAGGTTAAACCATTAGCAGATAGCATAATTAGTCTTGCAATTAAAGAGGCGCCTAATTTTGAATCAAAGGAAAAAACAGTATCTAGAGCAAAATTAGATAAAAACGGTAAAAAAGTTAAAGTAGAAAAAACTTCTAAAAACGGTAAAAAATATCAAGTAGTAGATAGAGAAATCGTAAAAGTAGAAGTTAAAGTAGACAAACCATCTAGACTAGCTGCTAGAAGAAAAATGTTTAAATTAATAAATAAAATCCACGATTCAAAAGGAAATACTATAGATTTAACAGACAAATTGTTTGATGAAATCGCTCCTAAATATGAAGCAGGTAAAGGTGGTTACACAAGAATCACTAAACTTGTTGCTAGACGTGGCGATGCAGCTGAAATGGCTATAATCGAATTAATATAAGGTAAATAAAGAATATCCAGAGTTATTAAACTTTGGATATTTTTTGCTTTCTTCTGCAGCTGAATAAACAATAAAAAAATTATAGAATAAAATTATACTATAGTGTAAAAAATGTAAAAAAATATTATGTAATATTGACGTTTTTTTTTTTTAGTGTATACTAGTTGCGTGGAGGGGAAACAAATGATAGATGAAAAATTAAAAAAGGCGTTAAAAACGTCAAAACAAGGTATATGGATATTATTAATATTAGGTATATTAGTCAATCTTATATCAATATACACTTTAGGTCAAGGTGCGATGACGTTTTTAGAGTACATACAAACAAATCTAGCATCATTAATACAGATAGGCGTATTAATAACTGCGTTAGTAATATATAGAAAAGAAAGATATGTAACGGGAGCTGAAATAGCTCAATGGACGGGTTTAGGTGGTATTATAACTGCATTTGCAAATGCAATAATAGGATATATTTTAACAGGTGCGTTTAACGTAAATGTTATAACATTACTAATAAGTGTGTTAATACCAATAATATTAATAGTAGAATCATTAAAGGTAATAAGATTAGCAGAACAAGGAGAAAGACCACAAAGCAAAGTGGCGCTAATAGCTATAGCAATAATAGCGTTAGTAGTAGTATCTAACACATTAATGTTAGTTAAATTAAAAAACGATTTAGATGATGCATTAGATAAAATAAAAGACCAAATACAAAGTGGAATAATGGACAACAACCAAAACACTGAAAATGACGCAGAAGATAAGCAAGAAGACAACAAACAAGAAGAAAATGAAGATGAAAAAGATGATGAACCAGTAGACCCATATGCAAACTATAAGAAAATAGAATGGTCTACTAATACTTCAAAGGACACAAAGATAAAAAACAACAAATTATATTTCTTAAATAATGAAGTAGATGTATCTATAGACGGAACATTAGAAAAGGTTGAAACAATTATTATTGGCGGATTTCCAGTGATGTTTGTAACAACTGAAGAAAATGAAGCATGGTATATAGCTTTAGACGATATTGTAAACAATACAGTAGCTGTAGAAAAACAACTATTAACTAAAGAAAAAATAGTTGATATGACAGCGTTAAAAACATATACTTCAGAGTATTCAGATACAACAATATACTTCCTAACAGAACAAGGTAAACTTATAGATGAAAACGGGGTAAGTTACGATAAGTACAATTTTGTTACTTCTTTTAGAGCACAAGACATTGGAATATGGATATCCATAGATAAAGATTCGAATGGATATTATTATAACGAAAAAAATAATACATTTAGTGCTATAGTAAGTAAATCTACAGGAGCAAAATTATCATTTTCAAAAATATATCGCGCTAATGGAAAATTACTAGTAGTAACAGGATATAACAAATTATTTGAATATGATGGAAAGAGCAATAAAGCTACACAACTAACAGGTGATGTAAGCAGTGTTAAGAAAGTTCTGTCTGAAGAGTTATTGCATTTAGCAATAATATTTAAAGATGGAACAACAAAGATATTTGAGGATGCTACAGGCGGATATGATGTAAAGAATAAGAAAGAAATAGATATAGAAAATTTGAAGACGTTTGATCCATATGAAAATTACAAAAATTTGACATGGAATACAAGTACTAAAATAGTATCTCCGGTAGGTATTACTTGTGAAATAAAAAACGGTAAGCTTATTTGTACAGAAACTGTAGATGGTGAAGTAAGAACAGCTGAAATAAAAGGAATGTCTGGTACTCCAATAAAGCTTAAAGATGATGTCATTGGTGGTGCTTTGGCTATTTATGCTTTAACAGATACGTCGATGGTGTATTGGATTGATTGGGATGGCTCTTCTACTTTACTAGCTGACCTACGAAAACATAATGTTATTGATATGGTTAAAGTTAGTGGAGAACATGAATTGGTATACAACTATTATTTAACTGCTGATGGAAGATTGATAGACGGTTTAGGTATAAGCTATAATAAAAACAGATTTACAGATTCGGTAACAGTAAATGTATTCAACAAAATAGCGTTAGATAAAAATTTATATGGATATTATTACGATAATGAAAAAGGCTATAAAGTAATACAAGATAAAACTACGGGTAAAGATATAAAAATAACAAAAATATATGTTGTAGATGATTATAACATGGCTTTATTACAATCAGATGATAATAAAATGTATGAATATGTTCATGGTAGCAATAAAGCAATTTTAGTGGGTGCAATTGAAAAGATAATGAGAATCGTAGATGTAGATAACAATCTTGGCATTGTAGTAGAATTAAAAAATGGAACAGAGGCACATTATAATAAGTGTAGTGAAACTGCATATGATATAGTAAATAAAAAAGATATTGATGTTACAAAGATAGAGTTGGTAGAACCTAAAGGTTAAATTGTGTAATATGCAGTTCAAAAACATTCAATAAAATAGCCGGTGACATAAAATCACCGGTTATTTTATTGACAAAGTTAACATAAAGTGATATAATATTGGTGTACAGTGGACAAATAAGGGTAATGAATATTACTAAAAATGAAGCTGACATCAAATGAATAAACTGTATTGTGCTTAGTCGTATAAACATACATTTAATTTTTATGAATGTTATATAAGTAAATTTTACGTTTCTTATGTAATTTATTAATTAATTTATTCATATGCTACTTATTTATTTTTGCTTGTATGTTAATATGTGCGTTTTCTCAGCAACCTGAAGTTATCCGTGTTTTTGGTATGTAAGATGTCTTTTATGACGTTTCTACTACAATTTAACTAATACCTTAAAGATATTATAATATAATGTGGCGTTACGCTAGTTGTAATGTAGTATGTTTAAACAGTTTGTATTAGTAAACTGGCACCATATCCTAGATAGCTAAGCTATCAGGGTTGGCGTGGTAGATGTGTTCAGAGGCTCGTCTACATACATAAAAACATAGGCTAACTAGCCGTTTATTAAAAACGGCTAGTTAGGCCAAGTCGTCACCGGTGGCTATGTGGATATAGCCGCCTGAGGACGGCGAAAATAAAAGCGCTGGGTTTGAATAGCCGTTAATACGGCTGCTCGAACTTGGTTCTTAGGAAACAAGAGTAAGACCTCAGCTATTAATATAGCTGCTAAGCACTGTTATTAGTATAACTAAATACTGCCATTTCAATATGGCAAATACCAATCCAACCTTATAATTAAGGTTGGATTATCTTGTTTATATAGTCTGCATTACTTACATTAAAAAGATTGTGAGATAAGATATCTAGCTTTAGACTCTGGGCGGTTAAAGTATCTAATTCGTTCAACATGTCATCAGTTACCTTAGTAATTACAGGTATTTGTGCATTCTCGCAAACTTGAGATAATAAAGTAGAACTCGCTTGTTTTACTTTTAATATTCTCGCATAGCTAACATTTTTTAATTGTTCATATTTTTCTTTAGTTATCCCTAAAATTATATATATACAAATCCTTTTTATTTTACTTAATGTATATCGTTTGCTTTTTATGCCAAATATAAACTGGTCGTAACTATTGCAAGTCAATGCCTGTTTATATATTTTATTTTCTAATCCTTCGGTAACTTCATGAATTTCTTTAAGGCCATGAGTATTCAACTTTGTTATTTCGTACTTTAATACATTCCAGATATCTTCGTTAGTATTAAATGTACCATGAGATAGAAATGCATAGGTATTTTCTGGCACTACATCTTTAATTTTATCTAATTTTCCCTCTTCAGTTAAATCGTTGTTGCATAATATGTTTCTGATGCTTGTAGAACTTGCATATTCGGCGTATTTGGCTATTTCTACGTCCAAATGGTTAGAGAACTGCCTGTGAACTAAAACGGGCTCAATTTGGCTATTAACAGCAATAAGAGCTTTTATATATTCTATACCCAAAATATTATTTGGAAGGGTTATTTCATCACCTATATTACCAACAAAACATTTTAAAGATTTTGTATATGCTTCACCGCTATTTATACCTTGCTTTGTATACTCTTTTGTTTTTGCGATTATTTCTCCTTTGTGTGTTAAATATGTATTTGCAATATCTTTCAGAGGTTGTATATCTTGTGATTCTGCACCGAAAGCTAAATGCGTAACAATGCCTAAACTATTCAATATGTTTACAGCCCCCAAAGCAAAGTTTTCAGCACTAGACGTAGCATAAATGGTTGGTAATTCTATAACCATATCTGCACCATTTTGCACGGCACAAGTTGCTCTATTAAATTTGTCTATAACAGAAATGTTTCCTTGCTCTGTAAAACTTCCAGACATAACAACTATAACATAATCTGCATTAGTAAGCTCTTTTGCTTTTGCTATGTTATATATATGCCCTTTATGCATTGGGTTATACTCGGCAATTATACCAACAACATTCATAACATACTCCTTTACATTGTGTTTCTATTGTTATATAATATCACAAAAAGAGGATAATATCAACAAAAGGAGTATGTTATGGAAAAAACAAAGATAACAATATATACAGATGGAGCTTGCAGTGGAAACCCAGGTCCGGGTGGGTATGCCGCTATAATAATGGTGGACGGCAATAAAAAAGAGATTTATGGTGCGGAACCAGAAACTACTAACAATAGAATGGAGTTAAGAGCGGCAATAGAAGGCCTTAAAGTCTTAAAGAGACCATGTGAGGTTATGCTGTATTCAGATAGTGCGTATTTAGTAAATGCATACAACAATAAATGGGTTGAAGGTTGGAAGAAAAATGGATGGAAAAATTCAAGCAGGGAACCTGTAAAAAATATAGATTTATGGCAAGAATTAGAAGCTTTAAGACAAGTGCACAATATTAAGTTTATAAAAGTAAAAGGACATGCGGATAACGAGTTTAATAATAGATGTGATAAACTGGCGGTAGAAGCTATTCAAAAACTGCAAAGAGGAGAGTTGGCAACAGATGTTTTTGCTGATAAAGAAGAAAGTTTTGTTAAGAAAACATTTGGGAATTTACCAACATTTGAAACAGAAAGGCTTAATATTCGTCTATTTAATATGAATGACGTTGATGACTTGTTCGAATATTGCTCAGATGAACAAGTTACCAGGTTTTTACCTTTTCCAACATATACAAGTAAAGAACAAGCTATAGAAAGAATAAATTATTGTTTGGAAGGTTATAGGAATATAGATAAACCAATTTTATGGGCGATAGAATATAAAGAGGATAACAAACTTATTGGTGGAATAGATTTTGTTCATTGGTATGAGCAAGATAAGGTTGCGGAGATTGGATATTTACTAAACAGAAAATACTGGAATAAAGGCATTATGACTGAAGCGTTAAGAGAAATATTAAAGTTTGGATTTGAGAAAATGGAACTAAATAGAATAGAAATATGTTGCGATGAAAGGAATATAGGTTCATCAAAAGTTATAGAGAAAAATGGACTAAAATATGAAGGGATGTTTAGACAAAAGAGATTCCAAAAAGGAGAATTCGTAAGTATAAAATGTTATTCAATGCTTAAAGAGGAATATAACTGTTAAACATAAATCACCTAGGATGTACATAGTATGTTCTAGGTGGTTTTTATGCTTAAAAAGTGGTTAAAAGGATATATAGAAATAAATAAAAGAGACATATGGATAATTATTGGGTTTATGTTAGTAGGAATTGTTATTGGTGCGGGTGTATATGCTTTCGCGGATAATAGTGTTAAACAGTTGGCTATAGAAAATGTTAAAGAGGTATTTAACATATCTAAGTCTGAGATGTATGTGAAAACAAATGTTATTGCAAATGGAATAAAAGCAGATGCGTTATTAATAGGTATTCTTGGTATATTATCTGTAACATTGTTTGGAAAATATATAATATATGGGATTGTAATTATAAAAGGAGCGTCGCTTTCTATCTATACAATACTACTTTTTAATGTGTTTGGTCCCCTGTGGGGGATAGTTGTGTTTGCGCTTTTAGTGTTACTGGTAAATATATTATATATCCCCGCGCTTATATATCTTTTAATAAACTTCTTAGAATTGCATTTCAATATATTTAAAGCAAGATTGCGTGAAGCAAATATGTACACTCCCTATAGAATTATGCTAGCTATATTTATATCTTTTATAATAATGTTTTCAAGTGTAGTAATTGAACAAGTGGCTAGTGGAATAGTACTTAATATATACAATAAAATATAGTAGGATAAAAAACCCTTATGATTACATAAAAAACAAAAAAAGGCTTGCAAATTGATTAAAAGTAGTGTAAAATAGTAGCAGTTACAGAAATTATGTAATTCGAGTTAGTGGGGGTATGAGATGGAACTTATTATTCAAGACTTTATAGATTATTTAGAAGCAAAACAAGTATCTAAAAACACACTTTTGTCATATAAAAGAGATATAAGCCAACTATATACATATTTAGGTGAAGTTGGAAAAAGAATGTTTGAAGCAACAGAAGAAGATTTAACTGCATATATTGCGTATATGCAAACATTAGAAAAATCTAATGCAACAATATCTAGAAATATTGCTTCTATGAAAGCGTTTTACAGATATTTGTTAAAAATAAAATTAGTAGAAAGAAATATAGCTGAAAAGCTTTCTTCCCCAAAAGTTGAGAAGAAAGAGCTATCTATCCTTTCTATAAGTGAGGTTGAAAATCTTTTAGAACAACCTAATCTTAACGACCTTAAAGGCCAAAGAGATAAAGCTATGCTTGAAGTGTTATATGCTACAGGTATTAGAGTTACAGAGTTAATCTCTTTGAACTTAAACGAAGTTAATTTAAATGCGGGTCATATTAAAGTTAAAAAGAAGAATAAGGAAAGAATCATACCACTTGGAAATACAACATTAAGATATTTAAAAGAGTATGTGGAAAACGTAAGACCACTTTTAATAAAAACAGAACAAGAACCATCTTTGTTCATTAATGCAAATGGTCAAAAAATGACAAGACAAGGTTTTTGGAAAATATTAAAACAATATAAGGAACAAGCGAAGATAGATAAGGAGCTTACACCACACACAATAAGACATTCATTTGCAGTACACATGTTACAAAATGGTGCTGAAATAAAAACAGTACAAGAATTACTTGGACATACTGATGTTGCATCAACACTTATGTATACACATGTTGCAGATATGAAATTAAGAGATGATTATTTAAAAGCTCATCCAAGAGTGTAAATATAATGACATTTAAGCGAATACCCAGGTATTCGCTTTTATAATAATTTTTAATGAATAAGCCAAATAAAATGGAGACAAATAACAAAACGATAACAAAAAACAAAAATAAAAAATTAAGGAGAATATATGAGAAATATAAAATTAACAATTGAATATGATGGAACAAATTTTAATGGTTGGCAAAAGCAAAAAGATAAGAGAACTGTACAAGATGAAGTTGAACAAGCGTTAGGGAAAATATTAAAAGAAGAAGTAAGTATAACAGGTTCTGGCAGAACAGACGCGGGAGTTCATGCCTTGGCGCAGGTTGCTAATTTTAAAACGGATAAAACAATTAAACCGCAGGAATTATTATTCGGTATAAACACAATGTTGCCGGTAGATATTGTTGTAACAAATGTTGAAGAAACCAATGAAGAGTTCAACTCAAGAAATAGCGCTAAAAAGAAACACTATAGATATGTTATAAATAATTCCAAATTTCCATCAGCTCTAAATGCTAATAGAGAATATCATTTTAAATATTTCTTGGATATAGAAGCGATGCAAATGGCGGCAGATGACTTAGTGGGTACTCATGATTTTAAAGCGTTTGCAGCAGCTGGTAGCACAGTAAAGGATACAACAAGAACTATATATTTATTAAAGGTGAATAGATTGGGAGATAGAGTTATTATAGATGTTGTTGGTAATGGATTTTTGTATAATATGGTAAGAATAATAGTAGGAACACTTTTAGATATTGGCTCAGGAAAACTAGATATATGTGTAATGAAAAACATGATAGAAACAGGCGATAGGGCGTTAGGTGGAAGAACGGCTGGACCGGAAGGATTATATCTAGTGGACGTAGAATATTAATAATAGATAAAATGTAAAATAATAAATTTAAAATGAAAGTGAAACATTTTGCATAAAAATATTTTTAATAGATAGAAAGAATATGTTAATTATTTTCTGAAAGAAGCAACTCCTTAATTTTATCAATATCTGGAAATATTAAGTTAATACCGTCTTTCTTTCCACTTAAATAGTTGATGTACTTTGTCAGATATTTGTCGTCTGGTTTCAGAAGGCACTTGTAATGCTTTGCCTTTAACAGTATCAATATGATTTATGTATTTTGATGTTATAGGGAACATGTTCTGAAGTAAAAAGGCATGGTCTCTACCACGGTAATTGCCAACTATTATAGTGTCACACTTTTGGTATTTCTTTATTTTATAGTTCAGAATTTTTTGTATTTTTCAACCTTGCTACTCATGGGAATAAATCAAAAAATACTATCATCATTTAGTTTTAGACAGAAGTAATTAGGTCTAGACGAGGTACCTTCGTGATTTTTCATTAGTTTGTCATCTTTTACAAAATCAAAGTATATGTCTTTTATATGATATACATATCCCTCTTTAATTTCCATAAATATCCTCCTTTATAATAAAACAGTCCTTTATTCACTCGTAGAACAAAGGACTATAATTTACGAAATGGTATAATTTATTACTCGCACCAACCACAAGCGAGTACATTTACTGTATATAATTATTATACAACCCGTGGGGCATCTGTCAAGTAAAATAATTATATATACATATTCTATGTAGACAAATTGAAAAAATGAAACAAAAAACACCAAACATATTGTTTGGTGTTAATTTGGTGGGAAAGACCGGAATCGAACCGGTACGAGTGTTACCTCGCAGGATTTTAAGTCCTGTGCGTCTGCCAGTTCCGCCACTATCCCGTGCAAGTAATATATTAACATTTTTTTTTGCTTGTGTCAAGGTTTTAGCGAAAATATTTTTTAAAAACTAATACAACAGTATAATTTTAGTTTATAACATTGTAACATCTATAAATTATGACAACTACATATTGATATTATACAGAAATATGGTATAATTGTTATGTAAAAAACTAACTTCTAAATAAATTTATGAGGAGGACAATTATGAAAATGACGAAGCTGACTATCCAAATGAAGCCTGTTGGAAACAATTGCAATTTGCACTGTGAGTATTGCTACGCAATGCCTTTTCGGTGCAAAGAAGTAAAAATTTTAGAATTAGAACTTTTAGAAAAAATTGTAAAAGAAGCGTTTGAATTAGCGGACAACGTAATAATTACATGGCATGGTGGCGAGCCTACAATGCCTGGAGTTGAGTATTACAGACAATACATGCAAATTGTAGCTAAATATAAAAAGCCAGAGCAAAATCTTGTTAATATGATTCAGACCAATGCTACTCTTGTTGATGACGAGTTCGCTAAATTCTTCAAAGAAAATGATTTTATTGTAAGTGTAAGTATTGATGGGGATAGAGACACTCACAATAGAAATAGGCATTATGCAAGCGGAAAAGGCAGTTATGATGCAACGATGCGTGGCGTAGAAGCATTGAGAAAACATGGGATTTATCCGCCTGTAATTGCAACCGTTTCTCAAAACACTTATGCTGATTGTGAAGCAACCTTTAATTCTTTTATTGCTCAAGGGTTTACTGAAATTAAGTTTAGTCCAGTGTATGACTCTAGCGAAGACGCCTTTAGTATCTCATGCGATGAATGGTATGAATACATTAAAAAAGTCTTCGACATTTGGTCGGATATGCAGGATGAAAGGATAAAGATAAGAGAGATTGATGAGGTGTTGGAATGGTTCACGGGAAGCACCATTAATACTTGCTCTAGCACTAATTCCTGCGTAAACTGGATATCAATTGATGAAAATGGCAATGTCTATCCGTGTGAATATTTACGCTCTACAGAATGCTATGGTAATGTAAAAGAAAAACATTTATCTGAAGCTTTTAGGTCGGAAGCGTACAAAAGATTTGTTCGGAAAGTAATGTATATTCCTGATGAATGTAAAAGTTGTAATTTCTATGACATGTGTGGTAATGGTTGCCCCGCAACTAGACTTAAAGGAAATGAACTTGTTTATGACGGAAGATATGTTTATTGCGAACAACGTAAGAGGCTTTATGAATATATTGCCAGCTTTTTAGAGTAAAGTTTATAGTAAAAGAAGAGGTTAATTCCTCTTCTTTTACTGATTTATACTTTATAGTTTTTCTTTGTTTGTGGGACTATTATTTTTTCCCGGTAACAATATACATTAGAGCGCCACCTGGCATTATATAGGTTTCGTTCAAGAGAGCGTCTTTAATTTTTGCCGTTTCATCTTGCTGTTTTTTCCATAATTTTTCGAAATCTTGTTCGGTTCCACCACCAGCTAGATAGTATTTTAACATTTGTGTATAATCATATTCAGCAGAAGAATTTTCTATCCAATCTAACATTTCTTTAGCTCTAGTTTTTTTCTCTAGGGTGTCGTATGGCGGAATAAGACTGCAAGCTTTATCTACAATTGACACAGTTATATCTTTTAAACCGGCTTCTAGAAATAGTTTGGGAAGGTAGTCGCCTATAGATAAGTATCCTTCGTTAAGGTTATATATGCCTTTTTGGATGGTTAAATCATATTTTAGTTTTTCCAAAGTTTTATCTATATCATCTATATGTTCTGTGTTGGTATCACCTACAAAGCTATTTGCCACTAAACCATTTATGGCATTATTAGTTTCTATTGCCATAACAGTACCGCCTTGTTTGGTAATTCTTTTCATTTCACAGATAACTTTAAGCGGATCTTTAACGTGCAAAAGTAACGTTTGGCAAACGGTTAAATCCACAGAAGATTCTATAATTTTCAGTTCTTCAGCATTACCTGAATAAAAGTTGAACGAAATATTTGGAAAATCTTTTGAACGTGCGAGTGCGTCTTTAATATGAGTCTCTTCAATATCTACTCCATGACAAATCTTTAACTGTTCTAGAAGAGGAATGAGTTTAAAAGCCATATAACCTTTGCCGCATCCTATGTCCGCTATAGAAGTAATATTTTTTAAGTTAAGACGTTTTAATATTAAATCTAAATAATCTATATTCCACCAATAATCTCTAGCATCTGTAATCCATTCTTCGGAATGCAATTCACCATTTTTCATAATATCACCAAAACAATTATAACACATTGAAACAAATCTGACAATAATCTGATAATAATAGGCATGAACAAGTAAATAAGAGTATAAAAATTGACATAATAACAAAACAATGATATAATAAGTAGCAGCAAAACAACAACCTAAAATACAAATGTAGGAAGGGGAGTAATTATGCAAGTAGAACATCTTTCTTTCGATTACGGAGATAAACAGATTTTTAAGGATGTAAACTTTATTATATCCCAAGGAGAAAAGGTGGGGTTAGTAGGTGCAAATGGTGCCGGTAAAACTACTTTTTTTAAGCTCGTGCTTGGAATGCTATTACCTTCAGCTGGAAGTATTACTTTAAAAAAGGATGCAAAGGTTGAATGGTTGCCTCAAATAATAGCAGAGCGTAACATGGAAAGCGAAATGACGGTTAGGGAGTACATTTTATCCGCCAGGCCCATATCTCGCTTAGAACTTCAATTGGAACAAGTATATTCGCAAATAGGTTTGACAGAAGATGTGGAAACGCAACTTAAGTTATCCAAAACAGCTGATAGCATTCGGACACAATTAGAAACGTTAGATTGGTATGAATACGAAAGTATCATGTTAAATCTTGCATATAACATGAAAATTACCGATGCGATGTTGGATATGAAAGTTTCTAATCTATCTGGCGGCCAAAAGTCAAAAGTAGCATTTGCAAAACTTCTCTATTCCAAACAGGATGTAATGTTACTAGATGAACCAACAAATCATCTGGATAACGATACCAAGAAATTTGTAATTGAGTTTTTGAAATCGTACAAAGGAACTGTTCTTGTAATTTCTCATGATATTTCTTTCTTAAATGAAGTAACTGATGTAACCTTGTTTTTCGATAATCGTACATGCAAAGTAATAAGGTACAATGGTAATTATTCTGTTTTTGAAAGATTGCATGAGGAATATGAGACTAGAATTCAGACGATAGCAAGAAGACAAGACGATGAAATTGAAAGGTTGGAAAACGTTATTCGAAAGCTTGATGGAACTTCTGGTAAAAGAAAGAAACAAGCTTTGGATAGAGAAAAGAAGTTGGAAAGAATAATGCAAGAGAGAGTGGTGGTGCAACCTACACAAAAACAAGTAGACTTTAAAATGCAGCAAAGCAGAACAGAAAACGATGTCCCTATAGCATTAAGGCGAATAACTTTTAGATATCCTGAAATGCGCAAAAACATTATTTCTAATCTTTCGATAGAAATAAGAAAACAAGAGAGATTCTTAATTGTGGGAGCAAATGGTGCTGGTAAATCAACATTGCTAAAACTCATAATAAGAGAATTGAAGCCAAATGAAGGACAAGTCGTATTGGGCAATAAGGTTGATATAGGGTACTATGCTCAAGAACATGAAAACTTAATGCTAGATAAAACAATACTTGAAAACTTTTCTGGGCTTGATATTTCTGAGAGAAAGCTAAGGGGAAAATTGGCGCACTTCCTTTTTTATGGGGATGACGTGTACAAGAACTTATCTGTTCTTTCTCCTGGTGAACGTGCTAGGGTAGCATTAGCCAAACTTGCCATGTCTGGTAGTAATACTATTTTACTCGACGAACCGACGAATCATCTTGATCCTGAAACGCAAGCTATAATCGCAAGGGTATTTAAAGATTTTACGGGTACTATGATTGTTGTTTCTCACACTCCTAGTTTTGTGGAGGAACTCGGTATTGAAAGAATGCTGGTACTTCCTGAAGGAAGGGTTGAGGATTACAATAAGAGAACTGTAGAAAAATTTTACAAGATTAACACCAAATCTCTTGACAAGAAAAAACAAATGTAGTATCCTATTTAAGATCGTTGTTGATCGTCCGTTTTATAATTAAAAAGGAGGTTTTTGTTATGAAGAATGCTTTTTTGAAGCGGGTCATCTCTCAGATGAAGTCTGAGAAGAAGCAGGCCACTTGGCGCGGAAACTTAACCTCTTGGATTAAGTGCTGAAGGTTTTCTAATAAGCCCCAACATATACTTGTAGTTTACATGTTTGTTTATTATATACAAATGTTACGGGAGTGTATAATGGTGGCTTAAAAGAATACAGAAACACTTTTCCAGCGGGCATATTTACGCGCGTGAAAATGTTAATACATTTTCAAACATCGGGTGTCAACGAAAGTTGACACCCATTTTCTATGCTTAAAAAGCCTTTTACACGAATATCATAAGGAAGTTAATGATGCGTATACCGTGAGTGGCGGGCGGGGATATTAAGGCTCCTCGTTGGGTTTATTTAGTAGCATCAAAATAATCATAAAACATGCATTTAGCCCATATATTGTAACAAGGTTAAGGAGGAAAACTATGAAAAATTTCAGAAAGATATTAACAATGTTTGTTATAGTTATAACACTATCTAACATAATTGCACCAATCGGCATATATGCTTTGCCGGATTTTGCTGTAGTTGAGAGTAATAGTGAATTGGTAGAGACACAAAATAAAATGTATAAAACTGCTGAGTCATCAATACAAACGACGGCAAATCCAACTTTTACATTTCAATCTGGTTCTCAGATACTTATGGAAGCGACTACTGGAGAGATAATATATGCTAACAATGAAAATGAAAGATTATTACCAGCATCTGTTACCAAGATTATGACATTGTTGCTTGTTATGGAACAAATAGACAGCGGAAATTTAAGGTATACGGATACGGTAACCTGTAGTGCTAACGCGTCTGGCATGGGTGGCTCGCAAATTTGGTTTAAGGAAGGGGAAACTTTAACTGTAGATGAGGCTCTAAAATGTATTTGTGTAGTTTCTGCTAATGATGTAAGTGTTGCTATGGCGGAACTAGTTGGCGGAAGTCATGAGAATTTTGTCGCTATGATGAACGCTAAAGCAAAAGAGTTAGGAATGGAAAATACTCATTTCTTAAATGCACATGGTATAGATGAAGATGGACACTACACAACTGCTAAAGATATAGCAATAATGTCTAAAGAATTAATTACTAAGCATCCAGATATAACTAAATATACTACTATTTGGATGGATAGTATAAGAAATGGAACATTTGAATTGTCTAATACCAATAAGTTATTAAAGAGTTATCAAGGAATAACTGGACTTAAAACAGGTTCTACATCTCAAGCACTATTTAATCTTTCTGCAACGGCTGAACGTGATGGATTATCTTTAATAGCAGTTGTTATGAAAGCGCCAACTAGCGCTATTCGAAACGAAGAGGTCGCAACGTTGTTAAATTACGGTTTTTCTACATACGCTAGTAAGAAGATAGGAACAAAGGGAGAAGTAATAGATGAAATCCAAATAAACAAGCATATAGCTTCTAAAGTTCAAGTGACGTTAGAAAAAGATGAATATTTAATAACTAAAAAAGGTGAAAATGTAGAATATACAAAACAAATAAAATATAACGAAAACATTCAGGCGCCGATTACAAAAGGCGAATGCATAGGAAAAGTAGAATATATAAATGCAAATGGAGAAGTAATGTATGAAGCTAAACTTATTGTAAATAGTGAAGCAAACAAATCTAATCTATGGGATTATATAATATACATGGTAGACACATATACGGTGAAGGGGTTAAAAACTTTACAACAAAATACCATATAATGACGTATTATAGCGGTAAAGAGCATGTAATATTACAATAATGTTACGTGTTCTTTACATTTTTGTAAATGAGGCCTCAAATACCTAAAACTTGTTGACTATGTAGGCATTTTGTTATATTATTTTGACAGTATTATGGAGGTTTATACATATGATAGGAATGAATCAAATAAAGAAGAGATTGATTAATGGAATTTTAATAGGACTTGGAATAGGATTGGTATTTGTTCTTGTTACAATACTAATATCTAATAACATTGTAAAAGGATATAAAGAAGGAACAAGTAAAAGCTTCTTGGAAAAATATACAGCTGACGTAGTAACCTTTACTAGAGATGTTGTTCAAGGAGAAACTATAACAGCAGATATGCTTACTACAACAACTATACACAAAAACACAGTTCCAAATAATGCGTATTTATCAACGGGAGCTGTTGTAGGTCAAGTGGCAAAATATAACATAGTGAGGAATTCGGTTGCTGTTTCTAGTATGGTTGGAGATAAGATAGTATCTCAAGATATGAGAATACAAGAAATTAACGCGGTGCTATTACCTACAGATCTTGTTGTAAATGATTTTATAGATATAAGAATAATGTATCCAAATGGAGCTGACTATATTGTACTTACACAAAAACAAGTATCGAAAATATCTGGAACATCAATTTGGATGGACATGTCAGAAGAAGATACATTAATGTTAAACAGTGCTATAGTAGATTCGTATTTAACAGAGGGAACAAAATTGTATGCGGTAAAATATACTGACCCTACAACGCAAATAAAATTAAATACTACAGATGAAGCGGTGAGACAAGCACAATTATATTTAAGAGATGAAATTGGTAAAGAACTTGCAAAATTTGATGACATGGATGACATTTATATGGTAGAAAACAGAGAAACTGGAAATGTTGATGCAAATGGCCAAAAAGAAACTGTGGGAGTATCTACTGCTAGACAAAGTTTATTAGACATAGTAACACAATATGCTATTGAATATAGATACTTTGTTGAATCATATAACAAAACGAAAGCTAATTACCAACCAAACTCTCAAGTAATGGCATTTATGAGACAAAATCAATATATAGTAGAGCAAGCGAAAGGTAAACTTAATGCAGAAGCAAGACGTAATATTGAAAGCAGCATAGCTTCATTTGAACAAAGCAATGAAGAGGCTTATGATAACGTTGTTTCTGGAATTACAGATTCAATTAGCAATCAACAAGCTTTAAGAGGAGAGGCTTTAGATTATTAAAATAGGAGGAACAAATGCAAAAGATAATAGGTTTGGTAGGATATGTAAATAAAACCGAATATATAATTAATTTGGCTAAAGTATTAACTATAACTGGGAAATCTGTTTTAGTTATTGATGCAACATCGGAAGAACGTCTAAGATATTCTATACCAGCCTTCAATAATTCGGAAGAAGAATATTTAGTACATTTTGATTCTGTGGATTATGCTCTAGGATTTAGAAGTATAGAAGCAATAAAAGAATACATATGTACAAAAACATCAAACGCAGACACATATGATATTATATTAATAGACATAGACAATGTACAATCATATGAGGACTTTATACAAGAGAATTTTGCAAAAACATTCTTCTTTATAGAATATCTAAACATATCTATAGCTAAGAATGAAGAACTATTAAACACTATGTTAAAATATGAAGCGGTAGAAAGGAAGCCGGTTCTTACGCGTGTATTATTTAGACAATATGTAACAAGAGCTAGTGAAAAATATTTTGAAAGTAAAATACTAAGTCTTCCTGTTGATTGGAATGAGACAGAATATGAATTTGCATATACAGATCAAGATAAAATTGCTGATATAGAATTTGAGCAAAGTGGTTATATAGACATGAACAGACACACAAAACAATATATTTCGCTTATAACAGACATGGCGTCAGAAATATTAGGTGATGTACAAGCGGGGGAAATTAGAAAAATGATAAAAATGTATACAAGGGGGAAATTGTAATGCCAAAGATAGTATTTTGGAGCCCGGTAGCTACTTCTATAGGACAAACGCATGCAAGTGTAGCTGTTAGTACTTTGATGGCGATTGAAGAAGATTATTCTAATATACTTCTACACGCACATTGGCAAGCTAAAAAAATTGAAAGCTCATTTACAGATTACAGTTCTTTAAAAGCACAGAATGTGTTCAATAGTTCAAGTATTGGTATTACAGCTTTAGCAAGACTTGTTGAGAGTAATAAACTTACTCCTGAAAGTATAAGAAACTATGCAAAACCAGTTTTAAAACAAAGACTTGATGTAATGTATGGTACAAATGTTGCAAGTAGAGAACAATTTAGCCAACTTACCAACAGTTTAGGAATGGTTGTAAATAAAGCAAATGAAACATATGATTTGGTTTGGTTAGATTTACCTAAGGGTACTGAAAAATCATATATAACAGATGAGTTGGAAAAGGCAGACTATGTAATTTGTACTATGAATCAAGAAGAAGTCTTTTTAGAGGAAGCAATGGATAAATATCTTTCAAATGAGATTATAAAGAATAAACCTAAAATGCTTTTAATGTGTAATTATGAGGAAAAATCTAAATATAATATCCCAAATATTCGCAGAAAGTATGGAATAAAAGAGCCAATACATTGCATACCACATAACTACGTGTTTACAGATGCATGTAATGATGGAAATGTAATTGATTTCTTTTATAAAAACTTAAATGCTGAAAAAAATGACTATAATGGATATTTTATTCATGAAATAAGAAATATAACAAAAGCGGTTTTAGACCGCGTAAGAATATAGAGAACAAAATATAAAGAAAAGGAGGAAAGAGTTTTGTCACTTTCATTTATATTTAACACAATATTAATAATAGTTATGTTCGCTCTAGTTGTTGCAGGTATATATTATGCAGCAACCTCTAAAAAAGACACAAGAATTGAGGATGAAGTTGAACGTGAAAGACAAAAATACAGCATAAAAGGAATGTCTGATTTTATAAAACACGAATTCGACGAAATAACTAGAATGAACTTATACGATCTTGCTCTTTCTGAAGATGAATTCGAAAGAAGAAAGAATACAAAGTACGATTTGAAAAAAGCTTTAAAAGGTGCGGGTTATGCATCTGCTAACGACAAGAAGTATGTTAAATCATTAATGTTTGACTTACTAAAAAACCAATATAAGGTAACAGATAGAAACCTAAATTTCGCAATACCTTTCGATAGCAAAGAAAAAATGACAGCGCAAGACCAATTCGACATATTACTTCATTTGTATAAGAAAAAATATAAATCTAATGCATTAAACCATATGATAAGCAAATACAGACTAGACGAACCAAAATTCGAATATGACGCAAAAGTTCCATCATATGTAATAACTGCTGAAGAAATAAATCATATTTATGAAGAAGAAGTTGAAGGAACACCAATAGATTTTGAAGACAAATTAGAAATAGTTGTTCAAAGAATTTATCAAGGATATAAAGGATTTAGCGTAATAGATGATATACGTGACCAAAATATAGACGGTGTTTCAGGAGGAGTTTCAGGTATACCACCTAGCTTCTTAGACCAAGTTGGTGACATGGAGGATTACCTAGATCAAACAGGAAAATTCAATATACCAATGTCATACGACTCAGTATGGATTTTCTATAAAGGTAAATCAATGTATTTATCTTTCTTATCATTCGGCAGCGAAGCAGAGCTTAGACGTGTATGTCAAAACATATACAAATACAATAATCCAGGACAATTATCTGAATCAGTTGGTTTCAAAATCAACGAAATGAAAGATGGTTCCAGAATAGTTGTATTAAGACCTAACTTTGCAGAGTCGTGGGCGTTCTTCGTAAGAAAGTTTGCTCCACCAACTTTGATAGACACAGAACAATTATTAGTACATAAAAACAAAGAACCAGTAATAGAGTTACTTAAATACTTAATTAGAGGTGCTCGTGTTACAGCAATAACGGGTGAACAAGGTTGTGGTAAAACAACACTTCTTATGGCTATAATGAAATACCTTTACCCAACAATAACGATGCGTGTTCAGGAAACAGCATTCGAACTTCACTTAAGAAAAATATATCCTAGAAACAATATCTTGTCTTTAAGAGAGACAGACACAATCACTGGACAAATGGGTCTAGATGTTCAAAAGAAAACAGATGGTGGTGTTAATATCCTAGGAGAGGTTGCAACTGACCCGGTTGCTGCATGGATGATACAAATGGCGCAGGTTGCTTCTAAATTCACATTATTTACGCACCACGCTAAAACATTCCCTAACCTTATAACTGCACTAAGAAACTCACTTTTAAAAATAGGTATGTTTAACAATGAAGATGTTGCAGAAGTACAGGTTGTTAACGTTATAAACTTTGACGTTCACCTAAAAAGAGGTGTTGACGGAACAAGATATATAGAGAGAATAACAGAGTGTGTTCCAAAAGAGAAAGAGTTTAACTATCACGATGGATACAAAAGAGCTAAAAATATGGAAGGCAAATGGGAAGCATTCATGGATAACGCTACTGAATACTTTAGGCATATGACTCAAACTTCGAACTATGATTATCACAACATAGTAGAATTTAAAGATGGCGAATATATATTTGTACATCAACTGTCAGAAGCAAATGTACAAGCTATGCGTGAAAACATGTCTGATGAAGATATCAAAGCATTTGATAAATTCTTAGACACAGCATGGGGGTGAGTATAGAGTATGGCAGCGGGTAATGGAACTCTGTATATTATAATTGGCATGGTTGGAATTGCCTTTTTAGGCTTACTTGCTGTTATAATATACTATAATGTAACAAAGAAAAAATATGCAAGTAATTCAAAGCTATTTCAAAAAGATCAAATAGTTGTAAAGAATAAAACAAGTATTAAGGATATTTTGGATAGAGTATTTCAAGTAGCATATTTAATATTGGTAAAACTACCAGTTATAAAATACTATACTAGAAAGACAAGACTTAAACTAGAAATGGTAAATGATTATACCGAGTATGAAATAAGAAGAAAAACAGGCTCGATAATGTTACTATCTTTATTATTTATATTTGCAGCGCTGTTTGTCTTCTTAAATGTAGTTTCGGATTTATATACGGCAATTGTTGTAATACTTATGGTGTTCATAATAAATGATGTTATGGTTAACTCTAGGGTTAATAAAGTAGCAGATAAGATAATGACACAATTACCGGAAGTTTTTACAGAAATAAGACACTCATTCCATGAGCATGGTATGATAGAAGAAGCATTTAATGATGCTATAGAAGAGCTTGAGGACAAAGAAATAATGCCTCAAATAAGAAGAATTAGAGATGCTATAACATCAGATAATCCTGACGTAATGCTTGAGAAATATTATGATACGGCACCAAATAAATTTTTAAAACTTTTTGCTGGTGTATCCTATCTTACAATGGAACTTGGAGATAGAAAAGTAGAGGGAGTGTCAGTATACTTAAAAAACTTAAACAATATACTAAACGATGTATATTTGGAGCTACTAAAAAAAGACAAAATAAATTATAAATTTAGAAGTTTGACAGCAATAGCTATAGCACCAATATTCTTCCTACAAATTGTAGAAAACTGGGCATCAACAAACTTCCCAGCACTTATAAATTTCTATTCAAGCAGTATTGGATTTGTAATCCGTACACTAATAATGGTATCAATATTTGTAGCATACTTTGCCTTAAAACTAATAAGAGAAGATTCTAACGAAATAAAATTCGATAGAATTGTAACTGAAAAATGGCAAGATAAGCTTTACAAATTTCCACTTGTTAAATTTGTAATAAGAGGTTTCATGCCAAGCGAGCATACGAGGAAACATAAAAGACTTACTGAAAGAATTAAGTCGACAAACTCATATTTAACTCTGCAGTGGTTCTACATTAATAAGTTTACGTATGCGATTATAGCTTTTGTAGCCATGTTTGTTTTGTTAATAAATATACATGCGATAGATTTAAATAGTATATATAATGAAATTAGCGAAGAATTCTTAAGCCTTGGAGCCCTATCTGACGAAGACAGACAAGCGGCAGAAGCGTTAAATAAAAGCGACAAGGAAATTGTAGACAAGCTAAAGAACGAAAAAAATGTTACAGAAGAAGATGTAAGATATGAACTAGAAAAACAAATGGGCGCATCGGGAGCTGAAGAGGAACAAAAGGTTTTGGATAGTGATGTTGAAAGAGTTCTTGGGAAAATAGAAGGCGTCAAAGATAATTTCATGAAATTTTGGGAAATGATAATAGCGCTGCTCGTTGCATGGGGAGTATATTTCATACCAAATATTGTTTTAATTATTAAAAATAAAATAAGGGCTTTGGAAAGAGAAGACGAAATAATGCAGTTTAGGTCAATAATACTAATGCTTATGTATATTGAAAGAGTTGATGTACAAACGGTATTAGAATGGCTTGAAAGATATTCATACGCATATAAAGAGCCGATTTCTACAGCTTTAAACAACTATGAAGCAGGTGCAATTGAAGCTTTAGAGGACTTAAAGGATTCAGTTCCACAAAAAGACTTCCAGCGTATAGTAGAAGCGTTAATTTCGGCGGTAGAAAGAATACCAATAAGAGAAGCCTTTGATGAACTAGAAACAGAGAGAAGTTTCCAATATGAAAAAAGGAAAGAAACAAACGAAAGAATAATAAACAAAAAATCTACTATGGGAAATGCAATTGGATTTACTCCTTTAATAATATTGGTAGCGGCATACTTTGTTGGTCCATTACTACTTGTGAGCATAATGCAACTCGTATCACAAATGTCAGTATTGAACATGTAAAAATTGGTTATATCGCCAAATAGGCGTTTAACATATATAAAGGTTATATCACTTAAAAAGTGAGTAACAATATATTATAATATATTATCTATAAAGGAGGTAAATAAATATGGATAATACAGAAAAAGCGATTATGATTGGTGTTGGACTTTTCATTACAATCATAATCATATCTGCAGTACTATTAATAGTAAACTTAGGTACTGGAATGATGGATGAAGCTGGTGGACAAATTTCTGGCATAACAGGAGATTTAAAAAACGAATTATACAATGTATATGACGGAAAAACATTAAGCGCAACTTCTGTAGGAACAGCTGTTAGAAAATACATAAAAAGCATGGGAATTCTTATAGATAGTACCAACTATGGTAAATATGCACTAACAGTAACAGGTAGTCCAAAAGCAGGTGGTCTTGTTTCTTCTACTAAGAATGCAGCCACACCTAATTTAACCGATGCTCTAGCTGCTATTAAGAGTGAAAGGTATACTTCTGCTGTTATTCTTGATACGAATGGAAATGTTATAGGCTTATATTTCAAAAAAGCTATATAATTAAATTTTAACCTTAAAAGGCATATAATTATGTTGTATGCCTTTTTAAGGCTATTTTAAGATATGTTAATTTATATTGAAATTAATAAATATAAGAAGAAATTAAACACGGTATAATCAATTCTTTTTATATTTGTTAATTAGAAAGGGGAACATTATGGAAGAGTGGTCAGTAAGGATTATTTTTATAAGTGTTTCAGTTTTTATAATAATGGGGGTTATATCCGCCATGACAATATATTATGGTAAAGCAATAGATGTTGCTGAACAAGTGGGGCATAGGACAGATATAGCTTCAGAATATGATGAAATAATGAAAAAGGAAGATTTAGATGCGACGACTTTAACAGGGGTAGATGTGCGTTCGTTAATAACTAAATATATAACAGATGATAGCGTATCAATAAGGTTTAATGGCACTACATTAGGTGGGAGTTGGCGATATAGTACAGGCAATATTAAGGAAGAAATGCTAGATAAAATAAATCCAATTTGGAACTATACAGTGACAAAAGAAGGAGAGATATTGTATATTTCTTCTCCAGATAAGATAATTGATTATTAAGGGGGATAACAAGTGGAAGACAGTTTACAAACAATTGTTATTGTTATAATATCCATAGTTCTTCTTTTCATATTCCCTGTATATATGGCATATGAAAAGAAAGACGATATATCATATATACTTGCTATGAGGTACACACAAGATTTTGTAGATGAAGTAAGAAATAAGGGATATATAACAAGGGACATGTATAGTGATTACGAAAGAAGACTTCGCCTTACAGGCAATTCGTATGATATAGAACTTACACATGAATATACAAGGTATGATCCTATAACCAATTATTATATAAAAAAGGATGGAAAGTATGAACTAGTCGCAACAACAACACAAGAACAAAAAGAAGAGTGGTTATCTGCAGAAGATAAAATGGGGTTAGAAAAGGATGAACAGGATAAATTTTTAGCAGGTAAACTTGGGAAAATTCCAACAGATTTTATGTCTGAAGATACATATAGGGTATCTAAGCAAGTATATACAACAGAGCATATTGTAAATATTTTAGAAAATGAAAAAAAATTAAATCTATCTAATGGAACAGAACATTATGCATATTTGTTAAATGAAGGAGACAACTTTAATGTAACTATACGTAATACTAATACTACATTGGCAACAATTTTATATAACTCTATAACAGCAAACGCTATAGATACAAATACTAGACTATATGTAAATTATGGCGGAAGAATTTTAGCTAGTAAATGGATAGGCGAAGTAGATTATGGTAGCATTACAAGTAGTGTTGTGGGATTAAAAGCAATGAAACATAGCACTTCAAACTTGAATATTATAAATCCGACCGATGATTATAAAGTTGCTTTGAAAGTTACGCCAAAAACGGTAACAGAATTAAGAGCAAAAGGGGTATTAAATACAGGAGATATACAATTAATGTACAACTTTGTCAATACCGGTGACATGCTTGTAAGTGTTGGCTTGAATGGAGTTTCAATTCTTGTTGAAAATACTACAATTTTATCTTATCCAACAGATATAATGGCAGATACTAAAATAGAAATTGCAGTAGATAAAGTACAGGATAAAGAATGTATAGTTAATTTATATATTAATGATAAAAAAGTGGAAGAAAGTATAAAATTAGAAAGTGTTCCTAAGTTTGGGTATTTGACTACACAGACATATAACGCTGGAAAGTATGATGAGATGGATGAGGCTAGTAAAAAATTTGATGGAAGAAGGCAAATAGTTGGAGTGTGGTCATACTAATTAATAGGATAGGTGGTGAATTAAGTGGATGCGTTGTCAACTAAAGTGGTAATTATAGCTGTTAGTTTGTTTATTACAGTGTCGATTGCAACAGCGCTTTTTGCTATGTTTAGTCAAATGAAAGAAATATTTGGTTTTGTTGATGAAACAGATACGGATATATATAGTCAGTTTGATAATATTTACGCAATGTATGATGGGAGAAAAGATACAGGTGTCGGTCTACTTAATGTTGTAAAAAAATACGAATATACTGATCAAAATATAGTGGTAGAATATTTTAAAAGAGATAATATTGAATCAGTGGCAGAGGCAAACGGACAGAGACCATCACAAAAACTCCAAGAATTAATGGAAGGAAATAAAAAATTTCAAGGAGAATTATTCAGTTATGAAAATAAATATGACGTAAAAGTATATGAATATAACGGCGATATAATAATTCGTTATGAGCTAGAGGGGGAAAGAAAATAATATGGAGCAATCAGCAAGTGAAGCAATAATGATAGGAATTTATGTATTTATATTTGCTATAGCTTTAAGTGCAGGTGTTACTCTTATGACCAGTATTCTAGACATGGTTGAAATTATGAATGAACCGTATATTGTTGGGATGAATGGTACACTTGCAGAAAGTATTGGCGAAGACCATGAACGATTATATACAGGGCCAGAGATAAGACATTATGGAAGCAAGTCGGGAGATAATATTTTTTTACAACGGTGCAATACTTCATGACACCTGGACGAGCTTAAATAATAGTAAGAAATATGAAATGCAGTATAATAACGGGAAATTCATATTTATAGAATATATAGAGCCATAAGAAAGGTAGAAGATATTAATGAAAGATACTATAAGCATTATAATTGCAACTATTATAGGAACATTTTTTGTAGTTATATTTCCATTATACAGTTTGGCAGATAGACAAGATAACATGGCATATAACATTGTTTTAACTGCCACTACTAATTTTGTGGATAAGGTTAGGACCAATGGATTTATAGATGAACAATCATATACAGACTATATGAATGCTATAGCGTCCACAGGCAATATATATAATGTGTCTATAGAGGCATATAGAAGTATTCTTGTTCCAGAGGAAAGAGATTCCGATGGCAATGTTAAAACATACGGTGAACAAAAAATATTATATAATACTCAAGACATATTTGATGTATGGGAAGATAAGCAAACTAATAAGATTAGTGCAAATGAAACAAATATAAAAGACGGAGTATATTTATTAAAGAAAAACGACGAGATATATGTTAAAGTATATAACACAAACAAAACCATAGCGAGTATTTTACGTGATTCTTTTTCAGAATCGTCAAACAGTAAAATAGTAAATATAAGCTATGGTGGGGCCATTAATAATGTAAACTGGGAATTATATAATAAAATACAAGCATCTCAAGACATAGTTCCGGAAGTTATATTAACAGTTCCTGTTAACAAAAAAGGAGAAACTAACATACAAAAAGAATCTGTGATAACAGAATCGAGCTTTGTTGACGAGTTAAATTGTGATGATGTAGATATAGATTCGGAACTTGCAGAATTGTGTGAAAAAGTTGAAGAAAGACAATATGTATATCAATATGACTTGTCAGATTCAAATAATACAGAAATAACAATTCTAGCTGAATTAAGAAATTTTGATAAGATAGATACAGGAAATGTTTATACTCCTATAAAAGATTTAGTATGGAGTAGTGATATAGCAAATCATATAATAAGTAATTACATAAAATTAAATGGAATGTATGCTAATATTGCTTTGAATTTTATATCCGTGGAAGATTACTATCAATTAGAAATAAAACTTACTAATGTGCATATGTCAGTTTTAGACTATATAGCTGCAGATGCAACTGTTACAGTATTACCAGGATTGGGAGAGGACAAAAACGGCATAGCATCTCTTGCGGCAGAAACGGTTGCAATAGAATTATTTGATGAGAATTCGGGAAATCATACTACTATTTTAGGGCCATATAATTGGAAGAAGCTAGTAAAAACTAATAATTTAGCCGAGTCTAGAATGGTAGACAATACAGCTTATGTTAATGACAGTTGGGTGGATAATTATATAAAAGCGACTGAAGACCAAGAAATTTGTTTTATAATATCTTTTCCAAGACTAGGTACAACTAATCAAGAAGCTATTAAAGAGAAAATAGAAAAGGCTATAAAGAATTCTGATACATTAAAGAATGTAAATAATTTGACTGTTGAGAGTTGGACAGATGAAGAGTTATATATGGGTGAGTATAGAGTAGATATTCTGTCACAATATGCGGAACGCGTTTTGGTAAAATTCGCACACACTGGAACTAGCAATAATAATTACTTTCAATTAGAGGAAGGTTGGGCGCAAAAAGAAATAGAACGCGAATTATTAAATGATATCTACATAGAAGAAGAAGGAACAATTATAGATAATAATCCACATTCAGATACTGTATTACTTGCATTGGCTGGAGCTAAAAGCAATGGGTACAAAGTACTTGAAGATGATAAAAAGCCTTTTCCACCTAGTTTGGTTGCCGAAGGGGTTAGCAACACAGTAGACGATGTAACGTGGTACAGGTCTGATGTAACGATAAGTCTAGCGCCTTCTACAGCGGATAAAGGTGGAAGTGGTGTATGGCGTAACGTTTTACAAATCCAAAACGCTTTAACTTTATACGATTCTTTATATGATGTAACCACATATCCTGTATCATGGAATGGTACAAGAACGGTGCGAGGTTATGCAGAAGATTATGTTGGAAATGAAAGTGACAAAGTTGCACTTGAGGTAAAAATAGACAAGAACGCGCCAACTTCACCAACTATTGCTGTAAATGTATCTGGCTATTATTATGGAAGTACAGGCTGGTATTTAGCATATGATACTGCTATAGCTCCTAGTATTACTATAAAAATTTCCAATGGTTCAGATACAACAAGTGGATTTTGGAAAACTACATATGAAATAGAAGGACCAGTTCAAAATGAAGGTGTTAACTATAATAGCTTTAATCCGACATCCGTAACTTTAACGGAGCCCGGAGAGTATAAAATTATAGCCAGAACATATGATAAGGCTGGAAACTATAGCGAAAGTACGAGAGAACTAAAATTTGATAAATCCAATCCGAAACCAGCCACTCTAGAGATAATAGAAGGTGGATTAGGCAATGAAGGTTGGTATATTACTAAACCAAAAGTGAAAATAACTGTTGATACAGGAAGCGCAGCATCAGGGTATTCATATGGATATTTATATGTAAATGGAGTTGGTGAAAAGTTTACTACATTCGTTAAAGAAAAAGACTTAGCCGATGGACAATATACGTTATACGCAACTACGTATACACAAGCTGGAAAGTCAAGCACATCTGAGACAAGGTCTATAAAAGTAGATACTACACCACCAGCTTTAGTCACATCAGTTGCTGGTCAGAAAAGATATTTAGATTATACAGAGTATGGTTCTGGTTTTAAAGCTAGAAGATGGCAATTAGAAACTAGTAGTGGGATAAGCAGTGGAACGTCTAGCGATGTAACGTTACCTAGTGATGGCAAATATGAGTTAACAATTGCCCTTGAGGATAAAGCAGGAAATATAGGTACGACAGTGATAGACAAACTACCACCAATGCCTGCAACATTACTTGTAAACGGCCAGTCTTACGAGGAGGGTAAATGGTATAATCAAAATGTTGCTTTATCGTATACAGGTGGAAGTGACAATAGTGGAGAGGTTATGGTTACTTTGTCTCGTAATGAAATAACTTCTAATACTAGCGGAACAAAAGTCACAATAACGACTAAGGATTCAAATGGCAATTCAGTATTGGAAGAAAAAACAATTAAACTAGACAAAACTGCTCCGACTGGTACGAACATGAAGTTTAATGATATTTATACAATGGATTGGTATACGCATGTATACTCGGGACAAGTGAAAATGGAGTTTATAGCAGGTTCAGATAATTTAAGTGGATTCGATAGATGTACATATGAACTTGTTAAATCTGATGGCACACATGTGATATCTGGAAGTATAAGTAATGCAGGTGGCAGTATAACAAAAACAATTACCGAAAAAGGAACAATGACAGCTACTATAAGAACATATGATATAGCTGGCAATGTAGAAGAAGTAAGTAGAACATTTGTAGTCAATTAATTATTGGTTACTATAAATTAAATATATAATAAAGAAAATTTAAAAACATGATTAAATAAGAAAGGAGAAACAGCATGAGATTAACAGATTTTGCACTAATATTTGTAGCAATATTTTTACCTGTGGTTATAATAGTGTATGTTAATATATCATTTTTAGTAAAATCCGAGAAGCAGGAGATGTATTATAAGAATCTGATGAATTCAGCAGTTCAGGATGCTGTTTCTTCCATGAAACAGGTAGAAAATGAAGATGAAAACATAGATTATGGTTATTCGGGAATAGTAGATAATAAAGTTAGTATAAATGCAAATATGGCTGTAAATACATTCTTTAATTCTCTTTCTAGTAGCTTTAATATTAATAATAATACTATGTCGTTAGAGCATCTTAAAATGTACATACCTGTTGTAGCTGTATTAGATTATGATGGTATATATATACATTCAGCTGAAAAAGATATAACTACTGGTAACACAATATTTGTAACTAAACCCAAGGTAAAGTATATGCACACATATACTAGTGGTAGCCTTACATATGAAGTAACGTTTACAATGGATGATTATATATATCTTACTAGGTATAGATCTAATGGAGAAATATATGATACGAGATCTTTTTATTTAACTGATTCAAAAATGAATGGTGTATTAGGTAATAATGCTAAGATAAAAGAATTAGAATCTATTAGAACAGCAACTATAGCAAGAATTGCAATGCAAGAAATATCTTATGCTGTAAATAAACATAATGATTTTGCAAGGCTTACTGGGATAAAGTATTCGTTTCAGTTTTCGGTAGCATCTGATGAAGAATGGTATGAGACAATGGACGGAATAGGAATGATAGCAATAATCCAAGGAATATCTTTAGGAAATAGATATTTAAATTATAAAGCATATAGTGCATCGGATTTGGTATCGGCAAACAAATATTATTTAAGTAAAGGCGTGGTTTCTGAATCTGGAACAGATATATCTTATTTAGCAAGAAACCTATATCATATGTCGAATGAGTGTAAAGCTTATTTATCATGGAAAAACCATACAGAAGAAAAATTAGTGCCAGCATTTTATATAAATAGAGCTGAAGCGGCAACGCAAGGGTATTATCCATGTCCAATATGCAAACCATAGGAGGAGAATAAGAGATGGAAAAAAGCAACAATGAATTGAAAAAGAATAAGAAAAAAACATCATCTAAGAAGGTCGCAACAAGTGAGTCTAAAAACACTGCTGATAAAAAGCCTAATAGACTGTCTGTATTTACAAAAGTATTAATTGGTATAATGATAGTAGTATCTATTGGAATATATTTTGGAATTAAAGCATTAATAATAACCGTTAAATATTGGGAATATACAGATAAAATGGAAACATATGGTTTTGCAAAGTTATATAACAATGAAAAAGCCACATCCATCCAAAAAGTTTCTAATGCGGAGCTAATCAAAGTTACGGTTGGAACTATAAACAATATAAAGGATATTTCAAATATATATTACCTAACGGACAAAAGCAAACCAGATAGCCAAAATTGGTACAATTATTCATTATATGCGGGTATAAATGACAGTATAACAGAAAAAGAGCTAGATGTGAGAGCAACATATATAGATGCAGTTGTGATTACAACAAATGTTTTAGAAGGTGTTTTGGGTGAAGTAAAACCATCAGAATTAAAGATGAGTGAGAAAAGGTTAAAACAATATACAGAAGCTGAGCAAATAGCGATAGCAAAAGCAGTAACATTAGGAATTATACAAAATAAAAATTCAGCATTATCTAATTCTAAAATAGTTAAAGGTGAATTAAACAAACTATTAATTGAAATAATAGAAGAAAATGCGTTGATGTATTATAAAAACAAAGGTAATAGCGACGAAAAAGTAGAAATTGTTACAGATAAAAAACAAATGCCAGAAAACTATAAAGAATACCCATATATAATTTCGAGCATACCTAAAGAAATTTATGAGTTAGATTACGAAGTGAAATGGGAACCTTCATTTAAAACCCCAAAGCATACATATAAACTAATGGGTTATTTATATGGCCAAATTGATGATATGGTAGTAAACTATTTTAGAAGTATATTAAATGTAGATTATAAAACAATTACAAATGAAAAGTTTTTATATAGCATAGGAAGTCTTATGACATATAAAATGAACACAAATGATGTAAAAAAATATGTACAATATGTAAAAGATAATAAAATAACATTACAAGGTGAGGCAACGCCGTTACTTCCAATAATGTATAGTAATGGTGAACAATATATTATTAGAACAAAAATAACATTTAAAGTTATTAATTCAGATACTGAATATAATTTGTTGTTCGGTGATGAATCAAGAAAAGTAAAATATAATGGAAATGAAATTACGATGTATGTAGACTTACCAACAGGTATGACATTTAATTCAAATTCATTATTAATATCTAAAGCTTGCCTAGCTAGGCATATAGTAAAACCAACTGAACAAGTGGTTATAGAATAGGAGGAAATCATGAAAACTAAAATAATAACTATATGTAGCATAATGTTTTTATGTGTAATCTTCTTTAATATTAATCAAGTGCTTGGAGTTGGTTTAATTAATCACTTATGGAAAACAGATATCGATGGTGATGACGCATACGAATTGATATTTAGAACATTTACAACTCCATATTCAGGAACGGTAAAAAAATATCATAAGAAGTCAGGATATATGCTAGTTCGTGAATTAGATAAAAATGGTGACTATTATCAATATGAGTATGGCGGAAAAATGTATGATTCTAAGTGGGTTGTTGAAAGTACATCAGTACCATTGCCCGCTGTAAATACTTTTGTAACAGCACAATATATATTTCATAAAGATTATTATTTAAGTGAATATGCAAAAATTGAAGATTCAGCTGACAAGGTTGGGGTTGGGGCTATTGGATTTAATACTCTTAACTATACCGATGTTGGTGAAAGTTCGTCATTGAAGCAATATGACGTAAATAACGACGAGGTATATGATTGGGCAGATTATGATCCTGAAGATGAGCTGGGGTCGTTAACAGTTAACTTATTCCATTCATATCCATCTTATACAAGCAAATATGATTTTGCACGCTTTCAAGATAAACCAGATAATGTATTTTATACAGTATCTAGAATTGGTGGATATATAGATAATGAAGAAAAAAGAACATTTAAAGTAAACAAAAAAGAATCTCAACAAACAATATTTAGAAGCGCCATGATACACCTAGATGATAATTATAACGGAACAACAATAGGAAATGTAATAGTAGACGATCACGTGCTACCATCTAATATAGTTGGGGATTTTGTTGATGCAGCGGTTGTTGCTGAACAAGAAGACGGTTGTATGATATCGCAGGTGTTAATATCTAAAAATTATGATAATAAATATATAGCATCTAGAACAGTAAGAGAGTTTTTTGATGACAAAAATAAAGTAACAGCTACTAATAAATTCTGGAGTGTTAGCTTGTATGGAACTGAACCACAAGAATATTCTCTAGCGTTAGGCTCTGTTGCTAACTTATATGATAACGAATTGTTATTCCCACAACTATCTGATGCTAAAATATATGTAAGACATATTGACCTTGGAACTAACAATGTTATATCTACAGAGTTAGTTAATAATGATAGCGTAATGGCTATCAACAATGATTGGAGTTGGGATAGAAATAGTTGCATTAATACGTGTGTAGGTGGTATTTTAGGTGCGTTAGATGAAGCCAAAACGCAAGGTTGTACAGATAGATGTAGTGACACAGTAACGGGTACATTGCAAGATAAATTAGGTGAAATTTTAGATTATGATAGAAATGTATTAAACTCAGTACCAGATAATGACACTACAGGTACAGTTACAGAAAATGGAAGAACTTTTACAGAAATATATTCTGGTGTAAAATATTATGATTTCCCATTAAGCATTAAAGATGTTAAATATCCTGAAACAAATTTAATAGGATTTAATATTGTAGCAGCGTTAGATTATGATACTGCATTAAAGCAACTTGAATTTAGAATACGTAAAGGAAAATATGAAAAATGGTCACCAGAAGATTGGGGCCCAGATGAAGTAACCGAATTAAGTTTATGGGATGCCGAATATGAAGACGATTCGGAAATGTTAATGTCTGAGAATAAAGTATACATGATAGACTTGTATTATTCAGATTATGCTGGTGAGGTAACAGTATATCACCGTTATATTAAGGATAACGGTGATGATGATGTAACAGACTTTACTTTAGTACCTGAATCGGATAAAACAGGCATAGTTCCTAATTCTAAAGCTCAAATAGAAATAAGACCATCTGCTTGGTGGGACATTATTACTCCAACGTATAGAGTTGATATAGAGAGAATGAATAACGATCAATTTACAAAAGAAGTATATCCAATAAGTATGAAGACAAATGAACACTTGGTTGTTAAGCCTGTAGAAATAAAAAATGGAATAGTATATAAAGGCTATGATTTGTCTGAGGGGACAGATGGAAGGTGGAGTGATGCATATACATCAAGGTCAGACATTACAAGAATTGCGAATAACGAAAAAGATTCTACTAATGGTGTAGAGGTTAAGTTGAATGAGGATTACGCATCTGTTAGAGAAGTTTGGTTCTATTATTATAAGGATGAGACGATTAAAACAGAACCTACTCCTGTAATTGGTGGTAAGGTGACAGTAGATGTATCAGATTCTACTACTCCGAATACGACTTGTTATGATGATACGTATAAAGGAGAATCATCTTATTCTACATACTCGATGCCGTCTGGTCATGATAGTACAGTATCAATAGTAAAATCGGGAACTAGTAAGTTACCACGTGCTATCTTAGGAGCGGTTACAACACAATACACAACAAATGAAACCCCTATAGTATACGATATATTAGTATCAGGAACACGTCCAATTGCTGGCGGCGAGCCTGTGTCTGAAGATATACAATTTTCTTTTAATCATCCAACAGTAATTGGTTATGATAAAGTAACAGAAATATCTGCATATAGCATTAATAAAGCAACGTTATATGATGCTGGAGCAATAGATGCAGTTACAGTTGGTAGTAGTTTATATAACTGGGAAAAAAATAAAAAAACATTGACGGTTTTCAAGACCCCTACATTGTTAATGACAGGATTGGAAGGAAGAGAAATCACTAAAAATACTATAGATATTGAAAGCAATTATACAGACAGAACATATAGCGCTAAATATGTTAATGAGGGGAGTTGGAATGGAGCAAATCCGGATCCGGATAAGGCAGATAATAGCTATTCTGTTAAAATCTCGTCATATAATTGGGCAGACTCATCATTCCATACAATTAATTATGAATATGATGCTAAAAAGTTAGACGCTAATAGTAATGGCGTAATAAATAAAGATGATGTAGAATACGTTAGATTAGAACGTAAAAAGGCAAAGGATTTATGGGATGCAAAAAAACAAGAACTTGAAGACCTAAAAGATGAGATAGAAATTAGTACTAAAATTTCTTGGGAAGAAGCACTAGCCAATGAAGCTGAGATAAAAGAAAAATTAACAGAATTAAAAAATGCAGTTAGTGACACTAGAAAATTGTTAAATGATAATATTACAGACTCATTTAAAAATTTGAAATGTGAGAAGAAATGGTTTGCTGGTGGACTGAATATTTATGTTGGTCAGTGTTATGACAGTTTGAATATAGGAACATCATATACAACGTGGAAGGAAGCGCGTGATACAGCTCAATATCTTGTTAATAAGACAAATAGTTATATTTCATTTATGAAAGGCGCCGATAAATTAGGTGGATACGATAATCCAATAAAAACGTATTATAACTCTACTGGTAGCAAACTAGTTATTAAACCTGATGGTGTAACAAAGAGTATAGAATTTTCATTGGAGTCTGTTGCAGTGGCGCTTAATGGTTATAGTAGAGTTATATACAGTTGGAGTAAAGAAGGTTCAATATTAAATTATAAAACTAAGTTAACAAACGAAGTTAATGCAGCTAATAGCCACGAAGGAGCTAAATGTTGGGATGACGACAATTTAATTTACGCATGGCAAGGCTACTGTGCAGGAACTACTGATGACTATGTTTCGAAGAGAAATGCCCAGATTACAGCTATATATTCCCAAATGAAAAACATAGATACTGCATTGGGAAATATAGAAAAAGAGATAGATAAAGAACTTTCTTTCCTTGTGAATATTGCTAAGTATATTGTTCTTAACGAAGAAGTAGGGGAGGCGCTTACACAATATTCGGAGTGGAATGAAGAATGGGAGTGGATGATTGAGAATTATCCAACAGGCAAGGTACGTTATGATGAGTATATGTTTATGTATGGTCAATCAGAAACAGATAACAATGCCGATGTGGCTTCGACCTATGATATAACATTTAAATTGAGAGTACAAAACATGGATGTTCAAGTCGATGATATACTTTTAAATAGTGCTCAGCCTAACAATAAAGTTGAGAAAACATATAAAATAGCAGAATTATTAACAGATATAGATAATCCTGAAGGAAAAATAGAAGTAAAAACAACCCCTATTAAAATACCTAAAGAATATTATGAGACGGGAATAGGTGAGCAAGACTATGTAGAGGCCAGAGGACATATTCACTATAATATATTAAATGGAGTTAGAGTTTTAGCAGGAGAAGTAAAATATACTTTAAAAGATTTAATGGGAATTGGTTATTCGGATATTACGGGAATTAAAGATACAGTATATTATCCATCTATATCTGATGAGTATAAGGATTCAAGTTTTTATAGGACTCACACTAATTTAATACAGAAATATCAAATAAATAATGAGCCTACTGTGGATAATCCTAGATATGAATATGTTGATCCTATAAATATATATACACCAATAACGGTAAATTCTGCATTCGAAACTACTTCAAATAATATAGTTGACCAATCTACAAAAAATGAAGGAAACGGGCTAGTTCAATCAAATGTTCCATTTACAATAACAATTAACAACATGTCAAAAACACTAACATTTGGTGATGTGACAAAGAATAATGTTTATGGATTAAATGATACAACTGACTATGGAGCAACATCATCTTATAGTTCTCCATATTATATCAAATTTGATTTTGATGTACACAAGGTATTTATAAATGATAGAGTATATAATGGTGGTGGAAAAGTAATAGCTGGAACGTGGATAAGAGTGAAGCGAAATGCAAGTGGCATAGGTAAAGTTACAGCGCAGGCATACGGGGCAGTGGATGAGCTAGATGTATCTCCGCTTTCTGAAGGAGAGGTTCAATATCATGTAAGAGCAACGGCATATAATTCAACATCATTAATGTTAAGTGAATCAACACGATATAAAGCGATAGAAGAACTTGCCAATGAGATGAAAGAAGATGTAGAGAACATCTGTGAACATCCAAGTTATTTTGCAGAACAAAACCAAAATAAAATATTAATATTAAATAGGATATATGGATTTAAAGTGACAGATGTAAAAGATGTAAACTGGAAGAGTGTATTTAGAACTAATACGTCTAGTAAAGTAAACGTTCATAATGGGACAGTATATTATTCTGGTATTACAAAATGGAAGAAGGAATCAACTCAAACTAATGAAATAGTACCAAGGACACTTACTGAAATCGGAAGAAATCCTCTTAGAACACTTCCTATAGGACCATATAAAAATACGGATAATACATACATAAATGCTCCTAAGATGGGATATAGATTTAGTTTTGATATGAACGTTACTGGATCATATTATAAAGGTGATTCAGCAAATAATGAAAAGCAAGTAACGATAAACACAAGATTTTACTATATTTCAAAAGACGGAAAAACATATTTGAAAGAATATGATAGTTCTAATAAGAGTGAAGGAATATATTTATTCTATAAAGCAAGCAATGGCAAGTATGTAAGAATAGACAATGATGGTGGAGGTTATAATATAAACTTTACACCAAATGATGGATATAGATATATACAAGATGAAGTAACAGATCATTTTTCTAAATCATCTATAAATATAGGTCACTTAAGAACGATAGAGTTAACGTATAAAATGGCGACTCCAAATGCAAACGATTCTGTAATAACATATTATGGAGAATATAAACTACCTAACTCAACAATTGCGGTAAAAGTAGATAAGAATGGCAACTATGATATAAATAAACCATTAACAAATGGTTACATAGGAGTGGTCTTTGATATAATAGCTAGCTCAAATGGAATAGACTTATCTTATTCTAAAGATACTCAAGCTGGAAAGGCAAACACAAGTCAATGGGATTATGAAGGATTTATGGGTTATTCGAATTATGGAAAAGCTGTAACATCGAATAACGATGTTTCATTAAGACTTGAAGGCGGCGTATGGAATATAACATCAGATACAGTATACAATGAAGTAAAAGGAACAGTAATGTTATATGACTTAGACTCAAGAGCTGCAACAGATTTTGACTAATAAATATGTTAAGAATAGAGGTAACAATAAGGTTACCTCTATTAGTTTGTAGAATATACTTATCACATAAATATAGTGGGTAAAATATCATGGTATAAAAAATTAATAGTAAATTTTGACGATAGGAGTGAATAGAAGTAATGTTTCTTATAACATAAATTGTCAAAAAAAGGAGATACATTTGACAATTCATGTTATTAAATATATAATAATTTAGAGGTGAACATATGATAGATTATAAAAAGACAGGATTAAAGCTTTTAGGGTTCTTAGCAGTATGTGCTACAGTGCTACTTGCTATAGGACTAGGAATATATTTTTGGCCGTTCTTAATAGGAATACTGATTGCTTCGGCGGTAGAAAGATTAGTTAATTTTTTTATAGTTAAGTTCAAATGGCCTAGAAAATTAGTAGGAACCATATTAGTTATTTTAGTTTATTTGTTAATTGGATGTGTTTTTGCACTAGTTATTACAGCACTTGTTAGTGAGGCTGTAGAAATAAGTGGTAGAATACCCACATTATATGAAGAATCTAAAATTGAATATAATGCAATATATAGAAGCATAGAAGATTTTATGAACAACGTTCCAGAGACAATGTCTAAATCAATATATGACTTAGGATTAAAACTGCTTAGTAAAGTTACGGATCTTGCAACAACATTAGTAAATAGTGTAATAGATTTTATAATGCTTGTTCCTAATATTATTATATATGTAATAATAACATTCTTAGCAACGTTATTCTTAGTAACAGATAGAAGGACAATAACAAGATATTTAACAGACTTGTTTCCAAATGAACTTGTAAATAAAATATCTAACGTAGTTGTTAAAAGTTTAAAATCGCTTGGTAGTTACTTAAAGGCAATGTGTATTATGATATGTATAACATTCGTAGAATTACTAATTGCGTTTATAATATTAAAACAACCATACCCATTGACTTTAGCGCTAATAGTAGCGGTAGTTGATGCACTACCAATCCTCGGAACAGGAACAATCCTTCTTCCTTGGGCAGTATATTCTGCAATAACAGGAAACATTGGATTTGGAATATCTATACTTGTGGTATATTTAGTAATAACAGTAGTAAGACAACTTCTTGAACCAAGAGTAGTAAGTCAAAATATTGGAGTACATCCATTTATAACATTGGTTGCGATGTATATAGGATTAAAAATATTTGGATTATTTGGATTAATCGTAGGTCCGGTAGTAATGGTAATATTTAAAAACGTATTTGAAACAATGTTTCAAGCGGGATACTTTAAAAGTCTTTTTGTATATAGAAAAGATAAGAAGAAAAATGTGAAAAAAGTATCGGAGGAATAAAATATTAAGTATTAGGTAGACAAAAGAAACATCGTGTTCTTTTGTCTATTTTATATATTTACTACAAATAATATAAATTATAAATAATTATAATTTATTTGACAAATACTCAATATTATAATATAATTATTACCAGGTAACAATTATATGGAGGTTAATATGCTAAAAGTAGGAGAACTTAAAACATTAAAAGACATTATTGTCAAAAAATGTGAACAGTATTCTTCAAATATAGCTTTTTTAGAAAAAAATAAAGTAACTAAAAAGTTTGAAGAAATAACTTATGAAAAGCTTAAAGAAGATACAATGGCACTTGCAACAACATTAGTTAAAAAGTATAAGTTGCAGGGGAAAAGAGTGGCTGTTATAGGTGAAAACAGCTATAAGTGGTATGTGTCATATTTAGCATCAACAACTGGTGTGGGTATTGTTGTGCCACTAGATAAAGAACTTCCAGCAAACGAAATTGAAAACTTACTTAATAGGTCAAAAGCAGGTTGTATAATTTATTCTTCTAAAAAAGAAGATGTTATATTTGAAATTAAGAAAAAAGTAAGCAAAGACATTATATTTATTAATATGGACAAAGAACAAAGCGATGAACAGTCTTTATCATTTAATCAGGTAATAGAGGAAGGCAGAAAGTATATAGCTGAAGGAGATACTTCATATATGGATTATGAGTATTCTGAAAATGATTTCAAAATACTACTTTTTACATCAGGAACAACAGCGCAGTCTAAAGGTGTTATGCTATCTCACAAGAATGTCATATCCGTTCTTGAGGGGGCACCAGGACTACTAAAAGTATATCCTAAAGATAGATTTTTCTCTGTGCTTCCAATGCATCATATATATGAAAGTATTGTAGGAAGCATGTATCCATTAGTTAATGGAGCGTCTGTTGCAATATGTACAGGGCTTAAGTATGTTTCTCAAGAATTACAAGAAACAAAGCCAAGTATAATAGTTGGAGTACCTCTTCTTTTAGAGCATATGTATAATAAAATTAGTAAAACTATACGAGCACAAGGAAAAGAAGAATTAGTTAATAAAATGACTAAACTTACAGACGGTTTGGGAGCAGTCGGATACAAATTAAAGAAAGTAGTATTTAAGCAAATACATTCAGCTTTGGGTGGAAGACTTAGAACAGTGCTTGTATCTGCAGCGCCAGTTCCAAAAGAGCTTGTAACAAATTTTGAGGCTTTTGGAATTAATGTATTGCAAGGTTATGGATTAAGCGAGACAGCACCAGTTGTTGCAGGAACGCCTGAAAAAAATAGAGTTGCAGGTACAGTTGGATTTGCTTCAAACTGTGAAATAAAACTGGACAACACAGACGAAAAAGGTATAGGAGAAATACTAGTTCGTGGTAATAATGTAATGCTTGGTTACTTCGAGGATGAAGTTGCAACTAGTGAAGTTTTAGTTGATGGTTGGTTCCATACAGGAGACTTAGGCCGTTTAGATGAAAAAGGCAACCTAATTATAACAGGAAGATGCAAGTCTGTTATAGTTACTCCAAATGGTAAAAATATATTCCCAGAGGAAATTGAAGATGAAATAAACAAATTCCCTGAAATAAAAGAATGTCTTGTGTTTGGAGAAGAGACAAAAGACGACACAGTGCTTTCGGCTGTTGTAACTTTAGATGAAGAGTATTTGAAAGAACAATACGGCAAAAACGTTCCGGATATTGCTAAACTTAAAGAAATCATATGGGAGAAAATAAAAGGATTAAATAAAAAAATGGTATCATATAAAGCTGTTAAGAATCTAAAAATTAGAACTACAGACTTTGCAAAGACTACCACTATGAAGATAAAAAGATTCCTAGACAGCAATAAAAAGGGAGAGTAATTATAATGGGAGAAAGAGTAATTCTTAAAAATTTAAAATTAATAAGAGATTCTTTTGATATAACAACAAAAGAGGTGCCAAATAAAGTTGGTTTTTTAGAAAAAAGACCTGGCAAAAAAGAATTTAGAGAGATAACATATAAAGAGTTTAGGCGTGATGTAACAAATGTGGGTGCGGCTTTGATAGAGAAGTTTGGACTTAAAGGCGAAAGAATCGCCATAATTGGTGAAAACAGTTATGAATGGGCTGTTTCATACTATTCTGTTGTTTGTGGAACAGGAGTTGTTGTACCTCTAGATAAAGAGTTGCCAGCAAGTGAGATAGCTAACCTTGTTAGACGTTCAAAAGCTAAAGCAATATTTTTCTCAAATAGAAAAAGAGATTTAATAAATAGCATAAGAAATGAAGTGCCTGACTTAAAGTATTATATAGAGCTTTATTCAGAGGAGAACCAATTAGAAAACACATTCAAAGGTAAAAACGACTATACGTTTGATGAAGTGTTGAAAATAGGAAGTGAGTACGATGAAAAAATTCTTATGGAAGTTCCAATAGACCCGGAAGAATTTAAGATACTTCTATTTACATCTGGTACAACAGCTGAGTCAAAAGGTGTCATGCTTACAAATAAAAATATAATTGAAAATATAGAAGCGGCAATTAGCGAAGTATCACTTTACAATGATGACAGATTTTTCTCAGTACTACCACTGCATCATTCATATGAATCAACTGTTGGTATGATGATTCCAATATATTGTGGAATATCTATAGGATATGCTGGTGGTTTAAAGAGTATAGCAAGCGATTTAAAGGCCGTTCAGCCTACAGTTATGTTAGGAGTGCCTGCACTAATAGAAAACCTAATGAAGAAGGTTTTAGGCACTATAGAGAAGCAAGGAAAAACTAAACTAGTAAACTCTATGATAAAAATAACAAATGCATTAGGTAAACCTGGATTCAAATTAAAACGAAAAGTATTTAAATCTGTATTAGATGGATTGGGTGGAAAAATTAGACTTATAGTTTCAGCAGCAGCTCCAATAGACCCTGAAATTGGTAATAAAATAGAAGGCTTTGGAATAATCTTCTTACAAGGTTATGGTCTTACAGAAACATCACCACTTGCTACAATAGTTCCAGATACAGATAGAAGATTTGGTTCTGTAGGTAAACCAGGTAAATGTTGTACAGTTAAAATCCACGAACCAAATGAAGAAGGTATTGGTGAAGTTTGGATTAAAGGAACAAATGTAACTGGTGGATATTATGAAAACGAAGAAGAAACAGCCAAATCTATAACAGACGGATGGTTCCACTCAGGTGATTTGGGATATATGGATAAAGATGGTCATCTGTATCTTACTGGAAGATGCAAAAACTTAATAATAACTGGTAATGGAAAGAACGTTTATCCTGAAGAAATAGAAACACTAGTAAATAAAATACCATATGTAAATGAATCAATGGTATATGCAACTCAAGATCCAAGAGACGAAAAGGAGCAAATTATAGCCGTAAAAGTTACATTAGATGAAGCATATCTTAAAGAAAAGTATGGTAATGATTTACCTTCAGATGAAGAAATGCATGCTTTAATTTGGTCAGAAATAAAAGAAGTAAATAAAAAGCTTTCAAGCTTTAAATGGATTAAGGATTTAGAGATTAAAAAAGAAGATTTTGTTAAAACAACAACAATGAAGATTAAAAGACACGAAGAGTTAAAAAAATAATAAATAGCAAGAGTGCTTATCTGTATAAAATAGATAAGCGCTATTTTTGGCCACTGTCCAGGTGATTTTATGGCCTAAAAAATATTGAAAGCTGCATTCCTTTGTGATATATTGTAAATGTATTAAGGAGGGGTGAGTGCAAATGAAAAAGAAAGTAAACATAGTAGTAGGAATATTAATAGCCATTGTAATAATGGTATACGCAATGTATGCTATAGATACGTACATGATGAAGAATAACAAAAAAGTAATATTTAGTACTTGGGGTTATGACTATGCTCCACCTGAAAATGGTTATCAGATACTGGAAGTTGAAGATAGAACTAAAGAGGATAATTATACTTGTGCGCAGGCATTAGAAAAAATATATGAAGATGATAATAACGAATACTATTTCAATTGTATTAAAAGCCAAGATATAATTGTTAAATATGTAAATGGTGAACAAGAAAATATTATATTAGCTTTAGCAAGAGGTAGAATAACTTTAAAAGATTTGGATGCATGGGAAATAAGATATATTACTCAGAAAAAATACGATACTAACACTAAAAGCTTTATTGGAACTGTAATAGAAGAGAGTACAACATATATTATAGTGTGCCCAGATGCTAATGAAAGTGAAGCAAAATCATCAGATAGAATAGTAGTTAGTTTTAAACATGACTATATAGATTATTCATATGGGGTAGGGAAAAAAGTAAAAATATTTTATGATGGAACTATTATGGAATCTTATCCAGCAAGAATTAATGCATATAAAGTATATGTAGTGAATGAATAATAAATTAAAATAAATAAAAAACAGGGTACAAACGTACCCTATAAGGAAGAATTATTAACTTCCAGACACAGCTGTTTTAACAGCATCAATATCGGCCATTCCGGCTGGTGCGGCTGGAATGTAATAGCCTTTGTCTCTAGCAATTACATATATTTGCCATTGCAAGTCTTCAAATTGATTTCTGTAAGTAACAAAGGTATCTCTTAAAGCTTTATTGTTACTTTGCATAACATTATATGTTAGCATATTAATAAGGGCATTAATCCCAGCTAAAGTATCAGCTACTGCTTGTTTTTCGTCCATAATAACCTCCTATAAATGACTTGTTAAATCTTGCTTTAAATCATCGCAAGAATTACAAATTTTGTTAAAAATGTCTAATGCATTTTGGTCTGTAACAACTGTTTTGTAGTACTCAAGTTTTTTGCAAAGGCTTGAACTAGCACCACATGCATGCCTTATATCTTGAAGCTCCATTTGGTTTAATGTATCCATATTTTTTCCTCCTTAAATGTATATAAATACAAAGATATTATGTGTAAAATTTTAATTTATATGTAAATAAAAATTAAATTTTCAATTTTAAAAATAAAAATACTAGGACAATATGTTGCCCTAGTAAAATAATTGTTTTTCCTTTTGCTTTAATGCTGTAATAATTGAATAATCATCAATTTTTAGATTTTCATCAATCCCAAGACCAATCTCAATTTCATCTTTCGAACGTCCGTGGTAATCCGAACCGACTGTTTTTAGAAGGCCGAATTCATCACATAAATCTCCAAAAAACTGAATGTGTTCTGGTTTGTGATGCGGATTATATACTTCAATTCCAACTAATCCAAAACTTCGAAGCTTTAATATGAATTCGCGCATATCTGAATTGTTTAATCTTAATGTTCTGGGATGCGCTAAAACAGGCAACCCTTTGCACATTAAAATACTTTTAATCAAAGTATCTACTTGCATTTTCTCTCTATCTACGTATATAGGGGAATTTAAGTCTAGAAATTTACTGTATGCTTTAGCGGGAGTGGAGGCGTGGCCAAGCTTGGATAAGGCAATGGCGATATCGTAACGTCCAACGCTAGCCTTATCTCGAGCATGTTTTACTACAGTACGGTAAGAAAGATTTATACCTTCGTCACGAAGCCTTTCCAAAGTTCTTTTAACGCACTTGTCTCTACTTAGTTCGTAATAATCTAATATAGAGCAAATTTGTGTTGTAGGGAAATATGCAATAATGTGACATACGTGATTTTTACTGAGTCCAAACAAAGTTAGCGATGAGCCCATTTCAATTGCGGGAAGCACTTCTATTTGTTTACCAACAAGTTTTCTAAATGGAACAAATGATGACATGTTATAGTGCTCGGTGAAGGCAATAACGCCAACGTTATTTTCAATAGATTTATCTGCAATATATTTTAATGAACGTTTGCCGTCAGAATAAAGACTATGTACATGTAAGTCTATATAACCATTTTCCACAATAACCATCCTTTCTAATAAGATAAGATTTTTATACATTTTTTGTTATTATATCAAAAAGAAATAAAAAGTAAAATGGTATTGAATATATTTTTGTTAAATGTTAAAATGTTTATATAAATTAAGGGGGAATAAATATGAATAGAGTATTAAAAATAGCAATCTTTTCTATTATAATACTAATATTTATATGGATTATATTTGTAACTATAGATTGTTTAAGACTAAGACATGCTAAATATTATACATATCCATTAATTAATCTAAAACAAGAAGCGAATTTAGAAAAAGTGACTTACACAGGTTTAGGATATACAATAAGTTATATACAAAACAAACAAATAACACATACACCAGGATCTGATGCTGTGGCGGAAGGAGTTGGTGCGTGTGGAGCAGAATTTAGACTTTTTGGTAATATATTAATATGGGCATATATTGAGTGATAATATAAGGAGTGGAACACATATAAGTTTCACTCCTTTATGTAATTTATAATTACTTTTTAATATCCGGCTTACTAATTAAAGCAAACAAATATCCAAATATAATTGCAGCAGATATACCACTTGCAGCCGCGGTAACGCCACCAACAAATATACCCAATAACCCGTGTTCGTCTACTGCTTCCATAACACCATTTGCTAAGGTATAACCAAAACCACTAATAGGAACAGTTGCACCAGCACCACCAAAGTCTACGATATACTCATATACTCCAAGACCAGTAAGAATTACACCCAATGTTACAAATAGTACAAGTATTCTTGCTGGAGTAAGTTTGGTTTTGTCTATAAGGATTTGCCCTATCGAACAGATAGCACCACCAGTTATAAAAACTTTTAAATAGTCTAAAAACATATCCATATTATCCTTCCTCCATTTTATCTAGGGTTTCAATAATTACAGCGTGAGCAATAGCGGGAATTGATTCACCTTGCCCTAAAGATACGGGACTCATTAAAGCTCCAGTTGCAACAAGAAGAACTTTATTTAGACTTTTATTCCTAAGCCTTGGGTAAATGTATGCACAAAATACAGCAGCACTACATCCACAACCACTACCACCCATATGAGTTTCTTGTTCTTTACAATCAAAAATTGTTGTACCACAATCTATATGTTGTTTGGAAATATCATAGCCATAGTTTTGTAGCTGTTCTATAAGTATTTTAGAACCTAAATCTCCTAGGTCTCCAGTTATAATTAAATCGTAGTAATCTGGGGCTCTTCCAGTATCTTCAAAGTGCGTAACTAACGTATCAAAAGCAGCAGGTGCCATAGCAGCACCCATATTTGCAATGTCTGTTATTCCTTGGTCAATTACTTTACCAGGCGTTGCACCAACTATATGAGGTAATTCATATTGTATTCGTTCGTTATTTGGCACTATTAATGTAGCACCGCTTCCAGTTACCGTCCATTGACTTGTTGGAGTCATTTGTGTCCCTTGTTCAAGCGGCATTCTAAACTGCCTTTCGGATGCGCAAAAGTGTGAAGATGCTGATGCTATAGCGTTATATGAGTATCCTGAATTTACAAATGATGCAGCTAAAATATTTGCTTCGGCAAATGTAGAACAAGCACCATAAAGGCCAAAGAATGGAATTTCCAAATTCCTTGCAGAATATCCAGAAGAGATACATTGGTTTAAAAGATCACCCGCAAAGGCAAAATCTATATCTGAAATTTTAAGTTCGGCTTTTTTTATAGCAATTCCCATAGCTTCAGCCATAAATTTTGACTCAGCTTTTTCAAATGTGATTTCACCAAAGTATACATCTTCTACTGATGTATCAAACAACTCGCCTAAAGGTCCTTCTTTTTCTTTAGGGCCAACAGCGGAACCAACAGAAAGTATAGCTGGTTTGTTTTCAAATATAATGGTTTGTTTCCCAATTTTCATAATATTCCTCCTACTTACATAAATAGATTAATAAGGTAATATATAAGTCCAAGTATTACAGACGAACCTATACCATAAACAAGTACAGGACCTGCGACCTTAAACATATTTGCTCCAATTCCTAATACTAATCCTTCAGATTTATATTCGATAGCGGGGGATACAATTGAGTTAGAAAATCCTGTTATTGGAACGATAGAACCAGCACCGGCCACTTTACCTATACGCTGGTATAATTTTAATGCGGTAAGGAGAGCACCTAAAAATATTAATGAAATAGAGCAAATTGCGCCGGCTGTTTTTTCATCTGCTCCCATATTCAAAGCCACGTCTTTTATAATTTGACCAATAATGCAAATAATACCACCAATTATAAAAGCTACAATACACTCTTTTAGTATATTACTTTTTTCAGCTTTGTTTTCTACATACTCTGTATATTCTTTGTTGTTCATTCCCATTTTTGTATATTCCATAATAAATCACCAAAAATATTATTAGTAGTTTTAGTTGTAAATATTAAAAAAGTTTAGTAAAATATTTGCGTGACAAATATTTTGAGGTGGATTAAGTGGAAAAGTGTGAAGAATTTTCAAATGAACAAGTGACACATGTTAAAAACGGCGAAGTGGAGTATTTAACATTTAAAGCTTTGAGCGAGCACAGTGATAAGATAATAGCAGTAGTTACATTAAGGCGCGGGGGAGTAAGTGAAGGTGTAATGGGAAGCCTTAATTTTAGATTAGCAGGAACAGATAAAAAAGGAAATGTGATTCAAAATTTAAATATAATTTGTGATAAATTAAATTTAAATGCAGATGAAGTATATAAAGCAAGACAAGATCATACAGATAATATCTTGTATCTAACAGAAAAAAATAAAGATGAATATAGATTCCAAAATATTAATAGTGAGCCCATTGATGGTTATATAATGGAACCCGGAATAACAACACTTGTTACAACGGCAGACTGTAATGCTATAATAATTTATGATATTAAGAATAATAAGGTGGCAAATGTACATAGCGGTTGGAAAGGGACCGCGAAAAGAATTTATATAAAAGCTATAGAGAACATGCAAGAGTTATTTGGAACAAATCCAGCAGATTTAATAATATGTGTTTCACCATCAGTTCTTAAATGCTGTTTTTCAAGTGAAGATGAGAATTTTAAAAAGATATTTACAGACATTTGGCCTTATGAAGAAGAATATATAGCATATGAAAAAGGAAATCCAAAGAGATTTCATATAGATTTACCTTATGTTATAACAAAAGACTTAATAAATATTGGGGTTAAAGAGGAAAATATACATTTTGCAAATATCTGTACTTGCTGTAACAACGAACATTTTTACTCATATAGGTCGAAAACTCAAAAAGGCGAACAAGACTATGGGTGTATGGCAACTATTGTTAAAATAATTTAAATATACAACAGAGCGTAACTGAATTTAAAAGTTACGCTCTGTTATTATATATATATATATAAATTTTAATTGATTTGTTAGAAAATATGATTTATATAAGAATGTTTGTTAAACTAAAATAAATAATTTCATATAAAACTAATATATAAATATATATTACATAGAATATGAATAGGAAAAACAAAAAAGAAAAGGAGAAAAAGTGGTAGTGTACATATTAAATGCAATTACGCTTATGCTTATTATTTATGGCGCATATTTTGTGCTTACTTCTATAACGGCTTTTGTAAATGTAAAAAAGAGACAAATAAAATCTTATGAGCCCAAGTATAAATTTAAAATACTTGTGGCTTGTAGGAATGAAGAAAATGTTATAGCAAGCTTAATTGAAAGCATTAACAATCAAAATTATCCCGACGAGTTATATGAACTTTGTGTAATACCTAATAATTGCACAGATAGCACAAGACAGGTCGCGCTAGATTTGGGGAGTAGAATAATTGACTGTGGTAGTTGTGTATGCAAAGCGGATGCTTTAAGATATGCATTTTCTGAAACCCAAAACGAAGATTTTGATGCCTATATAATATTTGATGCAGATAATGTTGTTCACCCAAACTTTTTGAAAAGAATGAATGATACACTGCAAATTGGATATAAAGTGGCTCAAGGATATAGAGATAGTAAAAATCCCAAAGATAATTGGATTAGTGGTTGTTATTCAATATATTATTGGATGCAAAATTTTTTCTTTAATAGAGCACGTATGAATGTTAAGGCTTCAGCAAGTATTAACGGAACAGGATTTATGGTAAAGAAAGAAATAATTGATACTTACCATTTTAATACTTTTACATTAACAGAAGATATTGAATTTACAGCTCAGTGCGCCATAAATAATATACAAATTGCATTTGTAGAAGATGCTATAACTTATGACGAACAACCAGTGTCTTGGAAAGCATCTTGGAAGCAGAGAAAACGTTGGTCAACCGGAGCCCATAAATGTTTAAGACTATATGGAGTAAGATTATTTAAGTCGTTTATAAAAAATAGAAACATGTCTAGTTTAGACATGCTACTTAATTTCATGTCGCCACTTATGCAGGTCGTAGGCGGTAGCGTAATGACAAGCATTGTACTATTAAAAATATTAGTTAGATTAGAACTTGAAAAATTAACTGTTTTAGGTATTGTACAAATAATAGGAATTCATATATTTATTATTAGTTATTTAATTAGCATTTTAATAAATGTTTTTCTAGTTAAATACAACAAAAGAAAAATATGTGAAGTAATGTATGGTATACTGTTATACTCATTTTTTATGATTACGTGGCTACCTATAAATATTATAAGCATATTTTCTAAAGAGAAAAACTGGGAACCAATTGTACATACACGAAGTATTGGAATTAAAGAGATTGTAAAAGAATAAAAAGATAATAAGATATGATATAATATAATATAATATAATATAATATAAGCGTTATGTTTGTAGTAGATGTGGGTAGACTTTTAGGGAGTTAGCCCACTTTTGTTATAGTTTGTTGGGCTCTGTAATAAGGTTTCACATTTTACCACTAACAGGAAAAAGGTTGCAAGAAACTTGCAGTTTTATGACGAAACTTGCGAAATTTGTCATAATATTAGTAGGTGGTAAATTATGTTAGGTATGATAATTAAAAATATGAGATTAACAGCTGGGCTTTACCAAAAGGAGCTTGGAAAGAAAGTTGCGCTTGCCGACAATACTATTTCTAGCTATGAACGTTCTAATAGTCAACCTACTTTTGATACTATAACTAAAATCTGTGAAGTCTGTGGTTATGAATTGCTCATAAAAGATAAGGATGGTAACATTTGTACACTAGAAGAAATGAGTAGAGAAAGAGACTTCTAAATATATTTAAATTATATTGTAAACATGTAAAATAATAAATATGCTAATTGCTTCTTGTAAAGCAATTAGCATATTTTAAAACTAAATGTAAAAAGCGTATAATAATAGTAAAATTGACTTTTTATGTAAATAATGATATAATTAAATTGGCAATTTAAGTGTGAACCTTTAGTTAATATTAAGGTTGGTTTGATTGCGTGCTATATAGACAAAAATTTATTGGAGGATGGGTATTATGGCAAAACAGGTTAAGATGTGTGAGATGAAATTGGAGATAGCTGCGGCAGTATTTCAAATGCTCAATCCGGGCAGGGTTTCCGTAAGGTTGTCACCTGTAACTGGTAGAGTCAGAAAAATTGTTACCACGGTACGTCCGGAAACTCTTACTTATCCAGAAGGTTGGCGTTATGAGAATGGGCGCTTCACCAATAAGAAGCTGTTCGGTAGGAGAACATATTCTCAGGTTATGATACATAACTTTATTACTGATCAAGCTTGGTAAGTTCTATTATTTAGCCAATGAAAAACAAAATGACATCACGATAATTTCGTGATGTCATTATTTTGGAGGCGCCACCCGGATTTGAACCGGGGATCAGAGTTTTGCAGACTCGTGCCTTACCACTTGGCTATGGCGCCATTAATATATTATATTAAAAAGCTAAAAATATATGCTAATTTTTAGCACGCTTATATAATAACATTTTTTTGTTAATAAGTCAACAGATTTAGTCTAATTTATTTGGGTTTTGAGTAGCTGTAGGAGAGATGGTATTACATGAATTAACTGTGTTTTGGGGTTTTAAAGAATTTTCGCAACGGAATTTTTGATTGCCTAGCAAAGATAAATTGTTCCCTAGTGTTTCAACAAAATATGCAATAGATAGTAAATCGTCAGCGCAATAATTTTTACTAATGTATATTGCCAGTGTATTAGCAAGTATCGAAAGTTCTTTACCAGAAGAGCACCAAAAATTATAATCCATATTACCACTCCATATAATAGTATATTAGTTTGGTGAGCAACGTGAGACTAATGAGTAGCAAAAAAATTGAATATTCGTTCAATGTGTGATATAATTATTTAGCAGCGATTCAAAAACTTTAAATAACTATTTTAGAGGGGTGAGAATATTGAATAATAGTATAATTACATTTGTTAAAAAACAGAGAGTAGAAGTGGTTATTTTGGATATTGACGGAACGCTCAAAGATTTATGTGCTGAGCATACTAATGCTGTGAAAGCAACATTAAAGCATTTTAAGGTATCTAAGGCCAGGAAGAATGTGGTTTCGGCTCTGAACAAAGCGGCCATGTATATTGTAAAGACGGGCATTATTCCTACAAATCATTCTAATCAAAATTTGCTTGTAAAAATTTATGCAATAATTTGTGGAGTAAAAGTAGTAAACTTTTATGAAACCTACTTTGAAAATTACACACGGGAGGTTTGTTTGTTTGACGGAGTATACGATTTGCTCAAGCAATTAAATGTTGAGAGTCAAGTATATTTTGCTACTATTAACAAGCAAAACTATAATTTGGAAGAATGTGGGATACCACAAGGTCGGATAATGTATACCGATGGAACTTTTAAAGTAGCAACTTACAATAAGCTGATAAAAAGTATAGGCGTAGATAAATCTAAAGTTGTAATTGTGGGAGACAATCTTTTTGATGATTTGTGTTCAGCAAATCAGTTGGGGGTAAGATGTCTTTTAGTTAACAGGTATAACAACATATTTAAAAGTGTAGTTTGCAAAATTGTAAAAAGTAGGTACTTAAAGTGAATTTATTCATTTTGAGTACCTGCTTTTTCTACGTATTTCCTTTACAAATGTGGCTAAATAGTGTAAAATACTATAGGTAAAGTGAGGCGTTTTTATGATAATGACAAATGGAGTAACACTTAGATTCGGAAAAAGAGTGTTATTTGAAGATGTTAATATTAAATTCACAGCAGGAAACTGCTATGGATTAATTGGTGCAAATGGTGCAGGTAAATCTACATTTTTAAAGATTTTATCTGGGGAAATAGAACCAACAAATGGTGAAGTTGTAATTCCTAAAGAAGAGAGAATGTCTGTATTAAAGCAAGACCATACCCTTTATGATAACGAGCAAGTACTAAATGCTGTTATAATGGGCAATGAAGTTTTATATAAACTTATGAAGGACAGAGAAGCGATTTATCTTAAAGAAGATTTTACGGACGAAGATGGAATACTTGCCGGAAAACTAGAAGCGAAATTTGCTGAAATGGATGGTTGGAATGCTGAAACGGATGCGGCAATTTTACTTAATGGTTTAGGAGTAGCTACAGAACTTCATGAAAAGTTAGTAAAAGATTTAAAAGAAGAAGAAAAGGTAAAAGTACTTCTTGCGCAGGCTTTGTTTGGTAATCCTGACGTTCTTCTACTAGATGAACCTACAAATGGTTTAGACTTGCCAGCTGTAGAATGGTTAGAAGAATTCTTAATTAACTTTGAAAACACAGTAATAGTTGTATCACACGATAGATATTTCTTAAATAAAGTATGTACACATATTGCAGACATAGACTATGGTAAGATTCAATTGTTTGTGGGTAACTATGATTTCTGGTATGAATCTAGTAAACTTATTCAAAGACAAATGAAAGAGTCAAACAAGAAAAAAGAAGACAGAATAAAAGAACTACAAGACTTCATAGCAAGATTTAGCGCTAACGCATCAAAATCTAAGCAGGCCACTTCAAGAAAGAAAATGCTTGAAAAAATTGTTCTAGATGATATAAAACCATCAAGTAGAAGATATCCATTTATAGATTTCAAACCAGATAGAGATATTGGAAACGATGTTTTAGTTGTGAAGAATCTATCTAAAACTGTAGATGGAAAGAAAGTTTTAGATAATGTATCATTTACAATGACGAAAGAAGATAAAATAGCTTTTGTTGGTGAAAACAGTATTGGTATTTCTACATTAATGGAAATTTTATCTGGCAATATGGAAGCGGATAGTGGCGAATTTAAGTGGGGACAAACAGTAACAAATGCATATTTTCCAAGAGAAAATATTGAATTTTTTAAAGGAGACATTACGCTTACAGATTGGTTAAGACAATTCTCTAGAGAAAAAGAAGATGCATATGTTAGAGGATATCTTGGAAGAATGCTATTCTCTGGTGAAGAAAGTATGAAAAAGACAAATGTAATTTCTGGAGGAGAAAGAGTAAGATGTATGCTTACAAAAATGATGCTTTCAGGCGCAAACGCATTACTTTTAGATGAACCTACAAACCATTTAGATATGGAAAGTATTACAGCACTAAATGAAGGAATGCAAAACTTTAAAGGAGTATTATTATTTAGGTCATACGACCATCAATTAGTTCAAACAGTTGCTAATAGAATAATAGATTTAACACCAAGTGGCTTTAAGGATAGAAAATGTTCTTATGACGAATATTTAGAGGAAAATAAATAATTGTAACAAATATATCTCTGTATACGTAAAATATCGTATATGGAGGTATTTTTTATGGATATTGTTGTACAAAAATACGGGGGCAGTTCGGTTGCGGATAAAGAAAAATTAGGGCTAGTTACGAAAAAAATAATATCTACAATAAAACAAGATAATAGAGTGGTTGTTGTAGTTTCGGCTCAAGGAAAGACAACAGACGGATTAATAAATAAAGCTAGTGAATATTGTGAGAAAACATATAATAAGGAAATGGACTTACTTCTTTCAACGGGAGAGATACAAACAGTTGCTTTGCTTACTATGATGCTTAAGAATGAAGGCTATGATGCAGTGGGATTGACTGGTGGGCAAGCGGGAGTAATAACAGATTCCAACTTTTCTACGGCTAGAATAAAAATGATAATGAAGGAAAATATAGCTAAATACTTAGAAAGCGGCAAAATAGTTGTTGTGGCGGGATTTCAAGGCATAGATAAATTTGGAAATATAACTACTCTTGGCCGCGGTGGAAGTGATTTGTCAGCTGTGGCAATTGCTGCAAGTCTTAAAGCTAAAAGATGCGAGATTTACACAGATGTTGACGGGGTATTTTCAGCAGACCCAAATGTTATAGATAATACGAAATTATTAGAGACAATATCATATGACGAAATGTTAGAAGCTGCTACGGCTGGGGCAAAAGTATTGCATAATAGGTCTGTAGGTATAGGTAAAAAATATAAAATGAAGATAATGGTAAAAAACACATTGGGAGATAAACGAGGGACTTTAGTATATAAAAGAAATGAGGATGTAAGTGAGGATACAACACCTAAAATGCTAGCTATAGAGAAAGATTTAGCTAAAATAAGTATAATAGGAGGGAATTTTATATCCAATTCAGAATATTTGACTAGAATATATGAGATAGCAAAAGAAAAAAATATAGTTATACATATACTAAATTTAAGTGAAACAATGGTAAGTATCATTATTCAAGATAAGGTCGCAAAAGAATTCGCAAATATTTTACACGAAAAATTAATATTGAATAAGTAGAAGATGGCCGTATTTAATACGGCCTTAATTGTATAAGCCAACCAGATATAAACTGCACCTAAAATATTAAACATATTATCACAAATTTTGGATGTAGTGTAAATCCGATGGAGATTTATTATTTATTCATAAATAGGCTACATTGCTACATATAAATGTAATGAAGGAGTGTGATTGTTTTGAATCCGTTTGAACAAATGCCGATAGATTTGAATAAATCGTATATGAATTGGAAAGAAATTTATCCAAAGTCTTATGATAAAAATTGTGTAGACCCATACACAAAAACAAGAATAATACTAATGAATGGCGCTGAAACTGAGCAAGTATTTTTTATGCATCAATTTAGTCGAAACTGTAATAACAACGAAGTCAGAAGACATTTAGCTACAATAAGAAGAGCCTCACAACAAATGCAAAAGTTAATACAATGTCTAAAACCGGTAAATGAAAGTGCACTAGAAGAAACTATTTCTTATGAGATGCTTGCAGTAGATTTAACAGCAAGACTTGCACAAAATGAGCCTGACCCATATGTTAAAAAAGCGCTGGACTTTGCACTATTAGAAGATTTTGACCATTTGTATAGATATTCAAATCTTCTTGAAATGGATTACGGTATTCCGGCTGAAAAGTTGGTTGGAAGATATACAGAAATTATGCCTGCAAGACCAACAATTGCCCATCATAGATGCCCATTAGATAGTGTTAGATACCACGTGGATAATGATAGAGCAAGTATGCTTACTAAACTGCATATAAACATTATAACTGCGGCAGAACAACAAACAATGAACTTCTATATGAATATTTGTAACCTTTATCCAACAGATTTGGGTAGAAGACTATATCAAGAAATTGGTATGGTAGAAGAACAACACGTAACACAATATGGAAGCTTAATGGATACTAATGTCGGTTGGTACGAAAACTTATTAATGCATATGTATACTATGTGCTATCTATATTATTCATGTATATGCGATGAAACAAACGAGTGTGTTAAAAAGGTTTGGAAAGCAGGATATGAACGTTCGGTGGCAGGATTACATCTGGCCGCATATCTTTTAAGAGAATATGATGGAAAAGATGCGGCTTGTCTAATACCAGATGGAACATTCCCTAAACTTTTAAAACTTGGGCCAAATATAGAATATGTAAGAGAAGTACTAAAATGTACAGTAGATTATACAGCTTTAAGAGAAGACTATGTGCCTGTACAAAGTTTACAACCAAACGCTGACTTTTTCAAATATCAGTCACAAGTAAATGAATTTGTAGACTCGATACCTAGTCATAATGTTATAGAAAAATACATTGCAAAACATGGATGTGATTATAGATTTGAAGTTGCGCCCAATCCTATACCAGAGCTTAGAGATAGAAGACAAGATAACACTAAAGTAGGAAGAACGTGGTCGTGTGATATGTATAGGAAAAAAGAAAGTGGCGATACTTGTAAAGAGGACAAATAGATATGATAAGGAAGTAGCCTTTGGCTACTTCCCAACCATATCTATTGCTTTTTCTAATGTTAAACTTGCATTGTATACTTCTAGTACTTTCCCATTTCTATCTACAACATAAGAAATTGGAATTGTAGATGCTTCTGGGTCTATTGTTCTTCTAATAACTCTTCCTAAATCTAATTTAATTTCAACGTTGCCGAAATCTACATCATTTTCAACAAGGTCTATTAAATCGGATACAGTATCTGTATATTCATGAGCAATAAGTACTACGTTTACGTCTTTGCTGTTTTTGTAATGTTGTAATATTTTCTCTATTTCGCTAATTTCTGCTTGGCAGTTTGGACACCATGACGCGAACATTATTAACAAGTTTTTCTTAGCCGTAATAAAGTTTTTGTCGTATTCATTTACCACTCTTAAAGTAGTGTCAGATTTAGTTGTAAGAATAGTATCGTTTCCTTCTGTTGGCAAATCCAATGGAGTGTTATTTTCTTCGTTAGATGGATTGCCGGTATTTTCATTTCCACCATTATTAACAATAGGAGCGTTTATATTTTGTCTTGTAGACATGTAACTGCCAAAAGCACCTATTACAAGACCAAATATGAAAGTTAAGATTAAAATTAAAATATATTTTTTTTGCATTTTATGCCTCCTAAGATAAATAAATTATACACAAATTATTTATAAAATACAACAAATTTGTTGTAAAATGCAAATATATAATATATAATTTTTTTGAGGTAATGGACGTGGATGTAAGAGAAGTGAATGTAAAAACATTAGCATATATTGGAGATGTTGTTTATGAATTATATATACGTAAACATGTAATCTCTAATTCGCGTGAACAAGTAAATAAACTACATAAGAAAACAGTAAAATATGTAAGTGCAAAAGCTCAAGCTAAAGTAGTAGAAAGTTTGACGGCTGAACTTACAGATTATGAAAAAGATATAATTCGCAGAGGTAGAAATGCTGAAGCAAACACGGTACCTAAAAATACAGATGTAATAACATATAAAATAGCGACGGGATTTGAAGCGTTAATTGGATATTTGTATTTATCTAATGAAGAGACTAGACTAGAGCATATAATAGCTAAAAGTATAGAAATTATTGAGGGAGTGTAGCCTATGAAAAACAAAAGAATGGATAAAATAGTAGAGGAATATATACCTGAGGACCCATTAGTGTTTCTAAAAGCATATGATATGGGTGAAGGTTTTACAGAAGTATTATATACATTTGGAGAACAAGAAATAGTAAAGGACAATGGTAAGTTTTATTTATCTAATACAGTAAATCCATATTACAACAAAGAGATAACAAGAGAAATGGCAACCGAAATCTGGCAAAGTTACAACATGAAGTCAAGGTCAGATGTTTCAATGAATTTTGATTTTAAATAGAATGTAAGCACATTCTATTTTTTTGCACATAAATCTATAGTAGCCATATAATATACTGTAGGAGGAATGTAAAATGGAATTCGATAGAAATTATATGGGATATAATCATATGGTTATGCCTATGCCGATGAACAATTGTATAGAGCCGTGTCAAGCAGAGTGTTTAAAATGGGACAATAAAGGCATGGAACACAAAATGCCACTATATATGTATGGAAAGTATACGGATAAATGGGAAGGACCACACAATATGTGTGATAAATACTTAAATCCAAATTATACAATGCCAGGAAGTCATATGATACGTGGTGAAATGTATCCAATGTACCATATGCATCAACATATGGAACCATTAGAGAATATGTGTGGCAAAACATATAACGTACTTATTGTGCATGTGCACAAAACAATGCATAAAATGATGATGGAAAACATGGGTGTAATGCCTAAAGCAATATCTAAAGATAAATTTAACGAAGAGTTAAATGATATGATTTGTGAAGTAATGAAGAAAGAGGAAGATATTAAGAAAATAATAGTATTAGATAGAGTGGAAACTGAAGAGGGAAAAACAGAAACTAGAGCATTTTGCCCATTCTGTAATGGACTTTTAAAAGATACATTAAGCATTCTATTTGTAACAGAACTATTAAAAGGTGGATGTACATCTTGTTATTAATCAAAAATTAAAGTTAAAAATTGAGTATCAAATAAATTGTGAAAAACAACATAATATATAAATTAAAAAGTAAATAGGTGAAATGTGCCTATTTACTTGATTTTTTACGTACTCTGTAATAAAATATATAAAAAGTTGAAACAAAATCAAATTGTGACAAAATACGATAGTATAGTTGCGGTATTATATGTGTAAAAAAGTAAGAGGTGTTCACATGATATTTGAAGAAGATTTGGTTGTTGATGAGAGGGTAAATTTAAAACCAAATAGATTTAAACAATTTATACAGACTGCAAAAAGTCTTTTCGATTATAAAACAATACCATATGTTTTGGTACTAGTACTAACTTGTATGATTACATTTATGGAAGTAAAACCATTTGCGGTTATAATGCTAGGTATAGCTACAGTATTTAATATACCTCTAGTGTTACCGTTTATCATAACGTTACTTTGTTATTTAATATTTAAAGCAGATGTAAGTGTATTTATAAATTATGGTTTGACGTATGTGGCGTACACATTATTTACGTCTATTATTGAAATAGAAGGATATAGTAAAAAATATACAACAATGTTAAAGCTAGGAGCGGCAACAATTGTATCCAATATAGTAACATGTTTAATTTATAGTAAGACAAGCTTTACGGTGAGCCAGGCTATGACACATTTGTTACTTACAGTATCATTTTACTCTATAGTTACATATGGAATGTCAATGTTACTTAATATTACTAAGAAGATAATATTTTCTAAAGAGGAAATTATAAGTTTAGGAATAGTACTCTCACTTATGTTAGTACCATTCTATAACTTAATAGTATTAGGATTTAACATAGCCAATGTATTAATAATGACAATTATTATGATAATTTCTTGGAAAAATGACTGGATGGTCGGAACTGCAACGGGGGTACTTGTAGGATTAATTTATACAATCGCTACAGGACAATCTTCATTAATACTTACAACATTTGCATTTTCGGGATTTATAGCAGGAGTGCTTAATAGGTATAGCAAGTATGTTGTAGCTGTAGTATTTGTATTAGGTAATTTAGTTCTTTCTTATGTGTATACAAGAGATATTATTGTATGGAGTAAGTTTGCAGAACTATTAGTTGCATCAAGTGTTTTATTAGTACTTCCAAGAAGACTTATATTAAAACTAGAGGATTTATTTGGAACGACTTCTAACGGACTAGGTAGAGGCTACGAAAACTTACTTGGGGCTGGTAGTGATATAAAAGAAAGACTAAATGCTATGTCTGAGGTTTTCGATAACCTAGCACACATTACAACTCCAGTAACAGAAGAAACAATAGAGGAGACAAAAACAGTTATCAAGAAATATTTACTAGATTATAAAAAGAATGAATGTATAAGTTGTAAAAATAGATTTAATTGCCTAAATGATGAGCTAGACATAGTAGCAGACCATATAGCTAAAAGTTTAGAAGAAAACAAACCAATAACAAACGAAATGGTTCCTGTTGAGTGCGATTTGAAGTCTGAATTAATAGACAACATTATAGACATATACAGCAATATTAAACTTATGAGAATTGTTAAGCGAAAAGAAAATGAGGCAAGCAAAAAGCTAGCTGAAGAATATAAGACGATATCAAGCTTGATTAGAAATATTGCAAGAGAGGATAAGCCTGTTAAGGTAGATACTCCGGAACAAAAAAGAATTCGTGAAGAATTAAAATATATGGGCTATGCAGTTTATGAAGATAGCTATGAAAATACAGAAACCTCTAAGCACTATGAGTTTATTACGGACATATTAGTAGATATAGAAAAAGCTAAACGTGAAATACAGAAAATAGTCAGTGATGTTATGGGCGCTAATATGAGCATTAAACTTGTATTAAATAGTAGTAAAACAGAGAAGTCTAGAATTAAACTTATACCAAGTAGTAAGTATGTAGTTAAAGCTGTTGTAAAACAAGTTAGAAAAGCAGACAGCATGGTAAGTGGTGACTCATACATCGTAACTGAGCTTAAAGACAACAGTAAAATAATTGCTATAAGCGATGGCATGGGGTCTGGTGCTAAGTCTAAAGAAGTTAGCGAAACTGTTATTTCTATGATAGAAAAAATGGGGGCTAGTGGATTTAACAAAGGGGAGATATTAGATATAATAAATAAGTTAGTTAAGCTTAGAGAAAGTGGCGAAACTTCAGCAACATTGGATATGTGTGCTGTTAACGAAAGGGATAATGTTTTAGAATTTATTAAACTTGGAGCGGCTCCGTCATATATGATAGAAGATGGCGAAGTAAGTGAAATAAAACAAGATAATATGCCGATGGGGCTTGTATCTAATATTAAGTACACAGCTATTGAAAAGCCTGTGAACAAAGGGGATTTCGTAGTATTAATTTCTGATGGAGCAGTTACAGATGTGAATAAATCTTCACTTCAAGAAATATTAGACAATCTAAAAGATGAAGCTGAAATTACAGAGAAAAAACTAATGGACAGAATTATGGCTCGTATAGTTGGAAGCCAAAACAAAATTGTATTAGATGACGTTACTGTGGTTGTATGCAAAATAGCATAGTATATTAGAATTAAAAAAACTTAACTGTGTATTTGACAAAATAAACAATATGTATTAATATGTGTATATAAAGTAGAAATACATAAAATAAAAAGGGAACATTCGGTTTGGTACGTTGAGTGTCTACCCTAAAAACTAAGAGTTACACTCATTTACGATAAATGAGTGTAATTTTTTAATCTCTATTACCATGGAGGTAAGAAAGAATAAAATGATAACAATGTACCTGAGAACTCTCAAAATGAAAACTCTCTTATTCATTATTACCAAATCTCCTTTCTTTGGGATCGGAGGCAGACACTCAACAACCGAATGCTACTTGTGCGTACTATATAACGCTTATAGCGTATTTGCAATAGTAAATGAACAAATATTAAAAAATTGTAAATTTTTTACTGCTGTGGTTTCTAGTAAGTAGTTAGGTGTTCTTTGAAATAAATTAATCAGCATATAAACTTAGCAAGAATAATATATTAGTTATATGGTACAAGAAATAATATCTAATATAAATAGCTTTATATGGGGTTATCCATATGTTTTGCTACTCACAATAACAAGTATATATTTAAGTATTAAATTTAAGTTCCCTCAATTAAAAATTTTGCTTGCAATAAAGGATATGTTTAAGAGTAAAGAGGATGGAAACAAGAATAAGATAACATCATTTAAGTCTCTTATGACAGTACTTGCTGGAACGTTAGGAACAGGCAATATAACAGGGGTGGCCGTAGCGCTTACAATAGGTGGAGTAGGAAGTTTATTTTGGCTTTTTGTCTCTGGCGTATTTGCTATGGTTATATCATATGCAGAAAATTTGGTTGTACTAAGATACAGGAAAAAAAATAGAAAAAAAGGCTATTTTGGTGGTGCAATGTATGTGTTAGATGAAGTTCTGGATAAAAGGGGCCTGGCAATCATATTTGCTTCTGTAGTAGCCTTATCTGCTGCTTGCACTGGAACCATGACACAGTCTAATTCTCTGAGCTCATTACTTAATGTAAGTATTGGAATGGATAAAGCGATGATCGGAATATTACTTGCTATACTTACAGCGTATATCGTATTTGGTGGCAAAACAAGAATTGCTAAAATTAGTAGCATAATAATACCAATATGTACTGTATTATATATTGTACTTTGTTTTAGTATCATAGTAGTTCATAGGCAAAATATATTGCCGGGATTAAAAGCCGTTATTCTAGCAGCTTTTGGAGTAAAAGAGGTTGTTGGCGGAATAGTTGGAATTGGTTTAAATAAAATAATAGGAAAAGGATTTTCACTTGGAATGTTTTCTAACGAGGCTGGAATGGGGAGTGCGCCAATATTTACAGCAACGGTTGAAGAACAAGACATAGACACTCAATCTAAAATTGCAGCAACAAGTGTAGTTATTGACACAATAATTTTGTGCATGCTTACAGGTATAACAATAGTAAGTACAGGAATGTATAACATAACAGATGTGGGAATTATGCTAAACAGTGTATTTGGGACTGTGCCTTTTGGTAATGCGATATTAAATGTGTGTATGGTATTTTTTGTTATTGCAACAATACCATGTTGGGAATATTATGGAGAAGAGGCAGTAAACTATTTATTTAAATCCAATATTGGAATATATTTTTTTAGAATGTTATATGTAATAGGAATATTTTTTGGTAGTATAATGGTTGTAGAAGTAGTTTTTGATTTAGCGTCAATAGCTAATGCGATAATGACATTACCAAACCTTTATATGATATACAAGTGTATGAAAATGGATGAAAGCATTTACAAAAATACTATGGTGTGATAGAATAGTGGCGGTGATAGTAATGCTATTTGAAAAGAAGAAACCTGAAATAGAACCGAACTATAATGAGTTGAGACAAGAGCTAGAGTATAAAAATAAATTTGGCTTTCTAGATGAATTAAAAAGCTCTGTGAGAACAGATGAAGAGTACGCAAAATTTAAAGGATATATACGTTAAGCATGATTATAAGCTAAATATAGAAAGCTGAAATGCTAAGTCGATAAAATTTTAAAAAAATATATAAAAATGTGTTGACAAAGCAAAAATAATTTTGTATAATAATACTCGTCAACAGAAGTGGGCGCATAGCTCAGTTGGGAGAGCATCTGCCTTACAAGCAGGGGGTCATAGGTTCGAGCCCTATTGTGCCCACCACTTTTTTTGGCCTGGTAGTTCAGTTGGTTAGAACGCCGCCCTGTCACGGCGGAGGTCGTGGGTTCGAGTCCCATCCAGGTCGCCATTTTTTTATCTGGCCAGATAGCTCAGTTGGTAGAGCAGAGGACTGAAAATCCTCGTGTCGGCGGTTCGATCCCGTCTCTGGCCACCAAGCAAAAAAATTGATATTTGCGGGAATAGCTCAGTTGATAGAGCGTCGCGTTGCCAACGCGAAGGTCGCGGGTTTGGGCCCCGTTTCCCGCTCCAACGTCACTTCATTAGAAGTGATTTTTTTGAACAATTTTCTTTACATTTACAAGCTTTATGATATAATATAGCTACATTTGAAACAACCACAATACGCTAATATAGCTCAGTAGGTAGAGCAACAGATTCGTAACCTGTAGGTCGGCGGTTCGATTCCGCCTATTAGCTCCAACTTTAGTCAGAATCGAACTTTTTGTCTCGATTCTTTTTCTATCTATTTTAGCATAAAAAAGACCCCCAACTCAAATAAAAGTTGAGGGAGAAAGCTATAAACTTTCTTAGTCGTTGTGATAACGTGTGTATTCAAGATTGTTGGGTATTTGGATAGGAACGTAGTCTGCGTCATCACGTGGAGTTTGGGAGACAGGTGTTACAATCATATTCCATTGCTCAAATTGATCGGGTTTGACAAAGTTGATGCCAAAAATCTTGAGGCCCTCGCTGATTTTCACGCTGCGCAACTCAAACTTAACATCAAATCCGTCCAACCAAAGAATTTTTACAATCTCGGGCAAATTGTTTGAATCAATTTTGTCTTTGAGATTGTACAAGCCGATACAGACGCTTGAGACTTGTTTCTTATCAAAGCAGCGAAGCAATATGCTATACTTGATGCCGGAAGCAATTTGAGAAGTAGCAGTTTCGCCGCGCTCGATATTGCATTCTGCAATTAGTTTATGCTCGGCAGCCAAAAAGGCATCTTTTGCAATGATGTTGTGTTTAGGTGTATTTGTTTTCATAAAAACTCCTTTTTCTCTCTCAGTTTGCAATGCAAACTGGCGTGGACAAAGATTTATCTTTATCTATGTTTAAACTTACCTACAAATATTATACCATAGCATTAAAATTATGTCAACGGAAATGTTCCTGTGCCACTTCTTCATGGTGTTGCTGTGCCACTTTTTCATGGCTGTGTTTCATCACGAAAACAATTTGCCATCTAATTTATAGTAATATTAGTAGAGCTATAAATAACAAAGATTTGCAAAATTCGACATTATATGATAATATGTAATAAATTATGAGAGGTGAATTATAATGTTTGGAAAAAGAGCTGATGGAAGAAGAATAAAAAGTTTGAAACCCTATTATAAAATAATACCGTATATAATGAAGCAAAGAGTAGATGCTCAAGTATATTTTGAAGATGAAATATCTGTAGATAGGCTAGAAGAATATATAAAAAGGAAAAGAGAACAAGGAATTAAAATCACACACATGGATGTAGTCTTAGCAGCAATAGCAAGAACTGTTATTGAAAAACCACGTCTTAATCGCTTTATAATGAATAGAAGAATATTTGCAAGAAATGAAGTGTGTATTTCGCTTGCTGTAGTAAAAAAATTAAGTGAACAAGATTATGTAGATACTACGGTAAAATTTAAAATAAAACCGGAAGATACAATTATAGATATAGCTAAGAATGTACATGAAGAAGTTGCAAAAAACAAAGAGGCAACAGAGGAAAACGCAACAGACAAACTTGCAGCGTTTATAATGAGTTTCCCAAACTGGTTAATAAAATGTATAATTAATTTGGTGATATTTTTGGATAATCATGGTTTATTACCTAAAGCAGTTATAGAAGCCTCGCCCTTCCATACGAGTATATTCTTAACAAATCTTGGTTCAATAGGTATTGATTCAATTTATCATCACATATATAATTTTGGAACAACAAGCGGATTCCTTGCTATGGGTGGAAGAAAAGAAAGAGTTAAAAATTACAAAACTGGTGAAACTGAAAAGTATATGACATTTAGATTTGTTATGGATGAAAGAATTTGTGATGGTTACTATTATGCCAAAGCGTTATCTGTATTTAGAAGATATATATTAAATCCAGAACTATTAGAGCTTCCTTGTGATAACGCACCTGAAGATCAAAAATAAAGGTAAAAATAATATTTAATAAGGAGAAATAATATATGAATAACACTATAGTAACATATGAAACTTTTCATGGTAGTGCTAAAAAAGTTGCACAAGTAATTTCTAACCAATTGAACTGCAAATGTATTAATGTAGATACTCCATTTGAAGCTGAAAATTTAAATGATATAGACAATATAATATTAGTATTTAATTTTAGGGGACCTTATACGGCACAATTAACTAAGTTATATTTAAATAGAGTAAAAGAACAATTAAAAACTAAAAATGTAATTTTGGTTGGCGAAGGATTGTTTTCTGAAAAAGAATTTCCAATAGTAGCAGATGAAATATACAGAAACACCTCATCAAAAACATTTAATAAATTTTTTGTTAATGGACAGTTGAGAATGGATACTTTATTTCCGGAAGAAAGAGCTTTACTTAAAAAGTTTAGCGAATTAACTGGTATGGAAATAAAAGATATGGGCGAACTTGATTTAGATAAAGCAGAACAAGTAGCGAGTGAAATTGAAAATTTAATTAATACAGATGAATTTAAAGCTAAAAATGAGAATACTACTGAAGAAAATATAGAACAAAGTAAAACAAAATGGATATGTTCAATATGCGGTTATGTTCATTATGGAGATAATCCACCGGAACAATGTCCGGTATGTGGAGTGTCTAAAGATCTTTTTAAAAGAGAGTAATATAGTAAAATAGCGAACAATTAAGTTCGCTATTTTCTATTTGTGTCCTCGCATAATGGCAGAGCAGTGATTGTATAAATCTTGAACTGTTGCAAACTGTTTATCAAGAAGAGGATTTTCAAAAAATCTAACATTTACAGGGCCACAACATAAAGTTTTAGGAGGATAAACGCCGCTTTCAACACCATCTGTGAAGTGCATGATTGTATCGTGTTCTTCGACAACAGGACCACCGGATGAGTGAGTATAACTAAACTTCAAATCTACCATATTACTTACTCCTTTAAATAATTATTTTAGAGTTTCTTAAGATTACATAAGTATTATAACATAAAGTGTGGGTTAATGCAATTATATAACAAATGCATAGTAAATTGCCTCTGGTTTCTTGACATACAAGCGTTGCTGTAATAATATAATTTAAGAAAGTATAGGGGTGAGCATATGATAAAAATATTAAAAAATACAGAACAAGATAAAAATTTAAAAGAGTTAGAAGGAATTGAAAAAGGTTGTTGGATAGATCTGGTAAAGCCAACAGAAAAAGAAATGGCTTATGTCATAAAAGAAACTGGAGTAGATGAGACGCTTTTAAAGTATGCTCTAGACGAAGAGGAAACATCACACATAGATACAGAAGAGGACCAAGTACTCATATCTATTAACATGCCTATTACAGAAAAGAATAAAAGAGGTAAGGTATATACAACGATGCCTTTAGGTATTCTTGTAGTTAGAGATGATTATATAATAACTATATCCTCAGAAAAGTTTTCTTTAATAGATATGTTAAGCAGAAAGAAAACGATAGTAGGCGAGATTGCTACGTATAAAAAATCTAGACTAGCATTTCAGTTGATATATATAACTTCAGTAGAATTTTTAAAATACTTAACATATATTAGCAGAGATGTGGAAGTGTTTGAAGATAATATAACCAAAACTATGAGTAATCAAGAATTACTTAAACTTATAAACTACCAAAAGTCTATGATATTCTTTAACACAGCACTTAAAACAAACCAGGCGGTTATGGAAAGATTAAGACGTGGTAAATTTATAAAACTATATGAAGAGGATGAAGACATTCTCGAAGATGCAGTTATAGAGAATAGACAAGCTATGGAAATGGCAGCAACTTATTCTGAAATATTAAATGGAATGACGGACATATTTGGAACAGTTGTATCAAATAATTTAAATAACGTGATGAAACTATTAACATCTATTACTCTTATAATATCTATACCAACATTAATCGCCTCAATAATGGGCATGAATGTAGAGTTCCCATTTAACACAGGAGTGTATGGTTTTTATGGCGTGTTAGGAATAACAGCAATTATAACAATAATAGTTGCCATGTGGCTAAATAAAAAAGATATGTTGTAATAAACGTAGAAATAGAAGTAGAAAGGAACATGTATGGGAAAAGAAAAAGTAGTATTCTTTTGTAAAGAATGTGGATATGAGTCAGCTAAGTGGTTAGGTAAATGTCCTGGCTGTAATCAGTGGAACACATTTGTAGAAGAAAAGATTAAAGAAAAAGCACAAGGAAAAAAAGTAGTATCTAATATTCCAAAGAGTGAAATGAAAAAACTGAAAGATATACAAATAGTAAAGAAGGAACGTTTCACGAGTGGATTTAGTGAACTGGACAGAGTATTAGGCGGAGGAATTGTTGATGGTTCTTTGATACTTTTAGGTGGCGAACCTGGTATAGGAAAATCTACGTTGGTTTTACAAATTTCGGATAAGCTAACTGCGCACGGAGATGTGCTATATGTTTCAGGAGAAGAGTCAGAACTTCAAGTAAAGCTTAGAGCGGATAGACTAGGAATAGATAATGATAAGATATATTTTTATGGTGAAACGGATATAGATGAGATTGAAGCTAAAATAACGGAAAACAAACCTAGAGTTTGTATTATAGATTCTATTCAGACAATGTATGACGAGTCTATTTCTTCTGTGCCAGGAAGTGTATCTCAGGTAAGGGAAGTTACAGCGCGCCTTATGAATATCTCTAAGAAGCTTGGAATAATTACGATTGTTATAGGACATGTAACAAAAGATGGTATTATAGCTGGTCCAAGACTTTTAGAACATATGGTAGATGTTGTGCTATATATTGAGGGCGAACGCTTTATATCTCATAGAATTGTTAGAGGGGTAAAGAATAGATTTGGTTCTACTAACGAAATAGGAATATTTGAAATGGCTGAAAAAGGAATGGTTGAAGTTACAAATATGTCGGATATGTTTTTAACAAGAGAAAAGAATCAACCGGGAACAGTCACAACGGCTATATTGGAAGGAACATCAACACTATTACTCGAGCTACAAGCATTAACAACTCATTCATATTACAATATTCCAAGAAGAGTTACAACGGGAATTGATGTAAACAGACTTAATCTTTTGTTAGCGGTAATTGAAAAAGTTTGTGGGATAAGTTTGGGTACACAAGATGTATATATCAATGTTGTTGGCGGAATAAAAATAACAGAACCTGCAGCTGATTTAGCTGTTGCAATGGCGATTATATCTAGTTATAAAGGGAAGGCTTTAAATAATGATTCTGTATTTATTGGCGAACTTGCATTAACAGGAGAGATTAGGCGAGTAGTAAATATTGAAAAGAGGATTAAAGAGGCTATAAAATTAGGATATAAAACTATATATACAACTAGATATGGCTTGGAAAAGCTTGAAATACCACAAGAGGTGAAACTAGTTAAAGTGAATAATATCAAAGATTTGGTAACAAATGGATAGCGGCTTGAAATCGGGTAAATAGGCGTGTGAACAGTAACACGCCTATTCTTTTAACTTTAAATTTTCTCAAAATCCTTTACTTTTTTTATTTAAAATGTTATAATATAACTGTATCGGATGAAAGAAGCAGAAAGTGAGGGACAAGTATGTTTAGTATTGGAGATAAAGTAGTGTATCCTATGCATGGAGCAGGTACAATAGAGTCAATAGAAGAAAAAGAAATGTTTGGGGATACAGCAGAATATTATATAATAAAAATGCCAGTTGGAGATATGAAACTTATGGTTCCAACTGAAACGGCAACAGATATAGGTGTAAGAGAAGTGTCAAATGCTTCTGTAGCGCCAAGTGTATTTGCGGTTTTAGAAAAGCCAAAGGCAGAATATATTTATGAAAACAACTGGAGTAGAAGATATAAATCTAATGTAGATAAAATAAAAACAGGAGATATATTAGAAGTAGCAGATGTTGTAAGAGACCTATCACATAGACACATGGAAAGAGGACTTTCTACAGCTGAAAAGAAAATGCTTTCTTCAGCAAAGGAAATATTAATAAGCGAACTTATGCTTGCACAAGGCATGGACCACATGGCGGTAGATAAAGAAATAGAAGAGAAAATCAAATTCTCATATGATTTAGGTACAGTTGAATTAGCTTAGAATTATATAATAAATTAGACCACTAGTATATATAGACTAGTGGTCTAATTTTATGCAATTATCGCATCTAGGGAAAAATTAGAAAACACATAGTGAAATGTTTAAATCTTGTGTGAAATATATGTTTATTTACACAAGAATTATTCGGATATTTTCATAGGATAATTTTAATCTTTTGTAGCAATTTAATATTTTATGGTGAAAATTAATATAAAATATATACAGAGGTACAGAATAATTGATTAATAGTATATGTTGTAAATTTTTAGATTTAATATCTAGTAATAACCAAAGCGATGAAGAGCGAGAAATTTTATTATTTGGAATAACTAGAATAGTAGAGGATATACCAAAAATTCTAGGAATTATAGTAATAGCGTTGCTTTTAGATATAGTTAAAGAAATATTGATTATAACAGTAGTTATAATGTTATATAAAACAATAACTGGTGGAGTTCATGCCAAAACAAACTGGGGATGCTTTATCTGTTCGGCGGTTTTTTATTTAGTGATTACATATGCATCAAAGCTGCTAATATTTAGTGGTATTACTAAATATGGAATTTATCTAATAGTTTATATATTTTCGTTATATACTATTTTTGTTTATGTTCCTGCTGATGTTCCAGAGATTCCAAAAGTTAATATGAAAATAAGGAAGACGTTAAAGGTTAAAGCGATTATAATGTTAAACATAATTTATATAATTAGCATATTCTTAATAAACGATAGTATACTACAGAATCTTATAATATATACAGTATTTTTAACAGGAATCATGACAACAAGAACACTGTACAATTTGTTTAGGACACAATATGGTTATGAAACATATATATCTGACATATTGCTTTAGGTTAACGGTATCGGCCATGGAGATACTTTTAATAAATATTTTAAACAAGGAGGAAAAATATATGAAAAAATTAATAGCAAAAATAGTAGAAGCATACGCTAAATCTACTACAACATCTTCAGCTTTATGGTTCTTTCACGCGCCAAAAGCTCCAACAAGCTTAATAAAATAATTAAAGATTAATAATATATTGCGTAAATATACGCTAAAGGAAAAATTAATATATTAAAATTAATTTCCAGCCAAAAGAAAGTACAGTGACTTATGCCACTGTACTTTGCATTTTATTGATATTTTCGTCATTGGTTTTACTTGCAATTGAATCAATAGTAATAGTTTGTGTAAACAATTTATCTTCTTTATTTATAGTTGTTACTATGTAGCTTTGAGGTCTCTTGTTTAAGAATTTCCTAACTTCATATAATCCAAAACCAGAAGGATTTTTCTTAGTAGAATAGTTTTTATTGAACAATTTTTCAATATTTATATTTGTATCCGCTATAGAATTAGATACTACGATAACATCGGAGTTTCTAGCGCTATCATGATGTATGTTTAAGATTAATTTCTTGTTATTTGTTTGTTCTCCGGCTTCAATCGCATTATCTAATAATATTCCAAGTATCCTTGAAAGTTCAAATTTAGGGAAATTAATATTTGCAATACTAGTACTAATATCTAAAGATAACGTCATATTTTTATCCCTTGCCATTAGTATTTTGTTTACAACTACGCCATATATAGCTGGGTCATCAATAACTTTAGGTGATAATATAGATAATATGTTAATATCGTTAAAACCAATAACAAGATTTTGACAATATTGTTTTGCACCTTCAGCATCGTTAATAGCTATATATCCTAGAATAGCTTGTACAATATTGCCCATATCATGTTTAAATCCACGCACACCCTCATTAACTTTAGACAGTGTCTCGTTATGGATTATAGTATTTGCAAGTTCTTGTTCAGTGTTTTCGTGTTTGGCAACGAATCTTAAATTGTATATACCAACAAACATCATTACGAGTAGTTGAAGTAAGTTAATTATTATAAACAAAGCAGAGTGTTCAAAGTAATTAAACATTAGAATAGCCATAGTTGGAAACATACATATTATTATAGCTATAAGCTGAGGCAGAAAATACTGTAGTTTGTTATCAACGCTAGACAAGGAACTGCTATATATGTGTATACCAATAGCTAGCAAACATTCGAATATAGCTAGTCCGCACGCATATAATCCGGTGTAATAAACATTAGATATAATCGCCTCTGGTGTTATGCTAAAGCTCTGCAATATAAGTACTATAATTATTTCAAAAATAGCAGATAATATTAAGCAAGAGATTGACGCTATTACACCTTTAAGTACTTTGCTGTTATAAAACACACAGGCACTAACAGAACAAACTATAGTAAACACAATTGACTTTACATAGTTAAATTCGGGTAGGACTATATGTATAATTCTATTTATTGTGAAAGCAATTATATTAACTAACCAAAATTTAATAAAGCTTCTGGTATTAATGTATGCCATATTTGATTTATTAATTAGTGTTAATATAGCTGTCATAAGAAAAGATATACATACTGATTCGATAATGATAGTAACCAAAACGGTTAATATTTCTAAAAAAGACATAGTTATTTCTCCTTTTATATTAATATGTTATAAGCTAAAAAATTAGCGTTTATTAAATTGACCTAAAGGACAAGATAAATTTTCATTAAAATATATACATTTATCCTCGTTGTTAATTTTATAGATATTGTCTATATTTACTATGTAAGACCTATGGATTCTTACAAAGTTTGTAGGCAATTCTTGTTCTAGAATGTTTAGTGAAGAACATGTTTGGTATGTTGAATTTTGAGTATAAATAGTAGATTTAGATTTGTTTCTTTCTATAAACAATATATCTTTAGTTCTAACTGTAAAATTTTTATTAACTTTAAAAAGCCCTAACTCTGTTTCGGATAACTCGTAAGATAAACGTTTTAATACAGCTGTTATTTTTTCTTCGTCTATAGGTTTTAAAATATAATCGAAAGTTTTGCATTTAAATGACAACATAGCATATTCAAAATGACTTGTAATAAATATTAATTTAAAATTCTTGTTTATTTTCCTTAGTTCTAAAGCAAATTCTATTCCGTTCGTATTACCATTCTTGAAATTTACATCTAAAAATAAAATATCAATTTCGTTATTTTTTATTGAATCAAATATTAATTGTTGATTACTAGTAACAAGTGAAACTTGTGCATCAAAATTATTGGATATAATTGAAGCTTCCGTAATTTTAGCAATTGCTTTAAGAACAGATAGCTCATCATCACATATAGCAATATTCATAAATTTTACCCCTATCTCAAAATGTAACAAGTAATATATTACCTATATTTTCCAAAATTTGCAAGTGTGAGTTTTAATGCCAAAAGAGTATATGAACGCTTATCATAAAAAGTATAAAGTTCGCGTATGATGTATGGGGAAGTGATTGGATGAAGATTAAGAAACACAAATCGGGTATCAATGTTAGAAAATTAAAAAGAATAAATGAGAATAAAGAAAAGATGGTAAGCAGGATAGCAGATTTCTTAGAAATGCCAGAAGAGCTAGTTGGGAATAATATAAAAATAACAGTAATAGATAATAAATATTTATATTTAGAAGGGAATAATCAAATAGTAGATTATTATGATCATTATATTAAGATAAAAACAAATAATTTGGAAATAGTTTTGGATGGTAAAAACATGGAAATAAAAGAGATAAATGATAAAGAATTAGTTGTAGACGGAAAAATTTTAAACATATCATATAACAAGTGAATTTAAGAGACAGGTGAAATTAAAAATAAACAAAGAAAGTAGAGAGGATTAAGGATATGAATATAAGTAATATTGCTACATATATAAAAGCGATATTAGAGGTGGAAGCTGAAGGCTATTTTGTTGAGAGGTTTATAAACCTATGCAAAATAAACAATATAAAGATTTGGAATGTGAGATATATAACTGATGGGAAAATAAAATTTAGTATATCTCCCAAAGAGTTTAAGAGTCTAAAACCGTATGTTAAAAAAAGCAAATGTAAGTTAAAGATAATAAATAAAAAAGGCGTATATTTTGATATGTTTAGATATAGAAAAAGAAAACTGGCCTTGTATTTAATACTTGCTGTAATTCTTGTTTCGTTTGTTGCTTCTAACTTTATATGGAATATAGAAATAACAGGAAACAATAAAATAGAGCTGCAAGCTGTTGAAGGGTTGTTAGATGAAGTGGATATTCATAGAGGAAAACTAAAGCTTTTAATTTCTAAAGGAAAGGTGGCAGATTATATAAGGGCAAATCTTTATGAAGCGGGATGGGTAGGCGTAGATATAAAAGGGACTACCATGCAAATAAAGATTAATGAAAAAATAATATCTGAGGAAGAAGATAAAACGGTACTTGGAAATATTGTTGCTACTAAATCAGCGGTAATAAGTAAAATAATAGCAGAAAACGGTACTGCAAAATATAAAACGGGCAGTTATATATCCGAAGGCAGTGTAGCAATAGAAGGCGTAATTGATAGTGAATTAATAGAGCCAATACGTGTTCATGCAAGCGGTATATTAAGAGGTGTAGTGGAATATACCTTTGAGAAAGAATATAAATATACTGAACAAATCAAAGAATATTCAGGAAAATCAAGGTATGGAGCTGGATTAAAAATAAATAATAAAGAATTTTTATTAAAATATTTGCCAAAAGAAAATAAATATGATATAAATAGTAAAGCGAAAATGTTTGAAATTTTTAGTGTAAATATTTCGTTTATTTTTAATACGTATGATGAGTATATCTTAAAAGATATAGTAAGAACAAAGGAAGAACTTTTGCAGATGGGCAATAAAGATAGCACCCTATATTTTGAGTCAATATTAACAAATGATAGCAAAGTTGTAGAAAAAAAGATGGATCAAACAGAGAAACAAGATGGAATTGTATATAAAATAACGTTGAGCGTAGAAGAAAACATAGGGAAATTCATAAGGACAGGGGAAAATTAAAAATGGGAATAAGTATAGATTATTACACTAATTATGAAATTCAAGAAATGATTGAAAAGTACAACAAATTTATTGAAGACTACAAAGGTACAATAGATAAACTTGTAGCAAAAGCATTTAAATTAGAAGGGTTTTCAATACCTAACGTATACATTGGAATAGGTGTAGTTACAGAAGAAGAAATAAAACAAATTAACAATGAATATAGAAAGGTGGACGCTCCAACAGACGTCCTATCTTTCCCTATATTTTCAAGAGAAGAGCTTGCAAAAATGAAAGCGGACAAGTATGATACGGAAACATCTATAGGAGATATTGTTCTTTGCATGGATGTAATAGAAAGACATGCTGTAGAATATGGGACAGGCTTTAATAGAGAAATGCTATATATGATTGTTCATGGCATTTGTCATCTATTAGGTTATGATCATGAAATAGAGGAAGAGAAAAAACAAATGCGTGCTCTTGAAGAAAAAATATTAGAAGGATGTGAAAAGTAATTGGAAGATAAACAAAAAAATGAAAGTTTAGACCAAAACTTAAGTAACAAGCACAAAAACAAAACATTTTTTTCGGCAACAAAAAATGCATTGAATGGAATAATACATGCTTTTAAAACGGAGAAAAATTTAAGAAATGACTATATTATTGGTGCTTTAGTATTATTTGTAAGTCTCTTTTTCGATTTTACAAGAACAGAATTAATTTGTTTAGTTTTGACTATAGGCTTTGTAATATTTGCTGAGATGATAAATTCTACAGTTGAATATATAGTGAATTTAGTAAAAACAGAATACGATTTAAATGCTAAAGCTGCAAAAGATATTGCGGCGGGTGGAGTGCTAATTGCAAGTATTATATCTGTCATAGTTGCTTATCTTTTATTTGTAGATAAAATAAGACAAGCATCAACAGCGCTTCTTACGGCTGTTCTTAGCTCAAAAGCTCACATGCTTGTTACTATACTTTTTGTTGTTACTATTCTTATAGTAATTTTAAAGGGAGTATTTAGCAAAGATGAAAATCACAACTATGTTAAATCATATCCTTCAGCAAGAGTTACTATCAGTTTTGCATTAGCAACTTATTTGTTTGTAATAACAAAGAACCTAATAGTTGGTGGAGTTGCGCTTGCACTCAGCGTTATGGTTAGTTCTATTAAAAGGGAAAACGATAAAACAACAATGCTACAAATAATACTTAGCGCACTTTTAGGAATATTGGTAGTAATAAGTGTTTACCAACTTACATTTATAACACCATATTTATCTAATTTTACAATTAATTTATGGTAATAAGTAAAGAGCAAATAAAACATAAAGTAAAATAGAAATAAAATAAAAATAAAAAATGAATAACCTTTAAAAATATGTAAAACATATTTTTAGAGGTTGTTTTTATGGACTATTTTAGTGTAATAGTTTTAATAATAGTGGTTTTAACTTTTGCATCAGATAAAAATGTTAAGAGTATAGAAAATATAGCACAATATAAAGAGGAATGTGATTTATATGAAGAAATAAATACTGTTAAATCTAGTATGAGAATTGTACAACTTAACATTAAACAAATGACTTATGAAAACATTATGAATATTAGTAAAAATATTGAGCAAGAATACCTGTTAATACATAATGAAAAAATAGAGTTTGCGGAACAAGACGTAGACAAGATAATTGCCAATTATATAGCTTCAAGCAAAAGAACATGTGGGTTTAATTTAATGTATAAGTTTGAGTCTCAAAATAAAAAGTGGAATATAAAAAGAATATATTTAGATACAATAAATTATTTGAGTATTTTTAATAAAAAAGATATATCTACTTATGGAGTTATTATATTTTCTAAGCAGGATATAGCTAGTTATAAAACGGAAAGGGATTTTAGTAATGGAATAATAGCTTATGCACCGTCAGAACTTACACAAGTTGCCTATACTGAAAACCAAATAAAGCCTGAGGACATTAAAAACATGTACTTAACCCAAATATCTAAAGCAAATATTTCTATGATACTCAAAATATTACTTTTAATAGCGGCAGGCTCTTTGATTACAACAAATTTGATTATTGCTATATTTAACATAGCAAATGACATATATAGTCTGGTTATAGCTTTAGTTATTTATTATTGTTATTCGTATGTTATACGTTACGTATATAAACCAATAGGCAGTGGTAGGTTACTTGCATCATATTTATTCCCTATATATTTTTTAACTTATATAGTAGTAGCTGTTATAACGCTGTTTTCAAAGGTTATAAAAAGATATGCGTAGCATAGTATATAGTGGTGATTATATGATTAAGCGTTTTATTATATGTTTAATATTATTAATGGTAATATTTATTTCTTTTGTGTTAATAAGGCAAATTGCAGGTTAAAGAGCTTAATTAATGTTAAGTATTAATGTATGAAAACTATAACTTTATAAAATAATAAGTATAGGATATTGATAAAAAAATAATTTTCATATAAAATATACACTAGGTGAGATAAGTGAAAAAAGGAATAACATTAGTAAGTTTGACCATTGTTATAATTATAATGACAATATTGGCAGGTACAATCGTATTTACTGGAAACGATTCAATAGGCATGACCAAAATAAATATGTTTGCTACAGAGATAATTAACATACAAAATTCGTTGGATGAATACTTTGTAAGATATGAGACATATCCAGTAACAACACAATATGATTTTGATATAAACAACATTGATACGATATACGTTTCTCAATTCGAAAATGAAACAAATACAAATGGAGTCATAAATTTTAAAAAGATAGATTTAAGCAGATTGGGAATAGATTCTACTGAATATGGAAATAATGAATTTGATGGAGATGTTTATGTTGTATCTGAAGAAACAGGCAAAGTATACTATCTTGCTGGAGTTGAATATGATAATTTAATTTACTACACAATTACTGATGAGTTGTATAATATTGTGGGCAGTAAACAAATGACATCAACGCCCACAGCAAGTAGCACAAAAGTATATGATGTTATATTTACGCCTAGTAGTAGTGCTTATACAAACGAACCGGTTGAAGTGCTTATACAAATACCAAAAGATGCGACAATAATGAATGCTGATACAACAGGACATAAAAGTGTTAGTGTTGAAACTATAGTGGGAGATTACAAACAAGTTATAATAAATGAAACTGGAAGCGACAGACAGGGGAACTATACAGTTTGGATAGATTATACGTATAATGGAGTGGAGAATACAGCTACATATTCAGTGGATGTTTTTGATGATACTGTACCAACATTAAGTGTAACGGAAAGTAAAGAAAGTGGCTTAAGAAAAATAAATGTGACCTATGCTGACTCCCAAAGTGGAATAAAATTAGTGAAATATGCGGATACTGAAGTCGCTAATGAAGATTTCTTTAAAAACTACGGTAAAGAGTTTAAAGGAAAAGAATTAATACTAGCTGAAGATAAAGAGTACACTTTATATATAGAAGATAATGCAGGAAATAGTACAATATTAAAAGCTGCTAGATATGCAATATATTCAGATACAGATAATTCATTAACGTTTATTCGTTCTGGTCAAAAAATTACTCAAGGTGACATATATAACGGTAAAAATGTTACGGCTGTATATACAGATTTTATTGATGATGAAGCATATAAATCTGAAACTCAGGTTCCTTGGAATCAATATATTACAAACATTACAAGTGTGACTGTAGAGGATCGAATTCAGCCGCTTGCTACGTCATATTGGTTTAAAGGCATGACAAAGTGCTCAAATTTGGATGTTGAAAAACTGGATATGTCTAAATCTACAACAATGAGATATATGTTTAATGAATGCGGCGAGACTGCAACTACTTTTACTATAACAGGAATGAATTTGTGGGATGTTTCCAAAGTAACGGATATGACCGGAGCGTTTCAAAAAGCTGGAAATGTTGCTGCAACTTTTGATATAGGAAAATTAGACAAATGGAACACATCTGTGGTTGGGTCTATGGCAGCTACTTTTTATGGAGCTGGGGCTAATTCTCAGATTTTTGATATAGGAAATTTAGGCGGTTGGAATACATCAAATGTAAACACAATGATTTCAATGTTTGGAAATGCTGGTCAAAATTCGACTACATTTAACATTGGTGATTTATCTAGTTGGGATACCGCAAAAGTTGAAAATATGCAGACGATGTTTTATTGTGCTGCTACTAAAGCAAAAACGTTTGATGTTGGCGATTTAAGCAAATGGAACACTGCTAATGTTACTAGTATGAGTAGTATGTTTCAGTTGGCAGGACGTTTGGCGGAAAAATTCTATATAGGGGATATTGAGGCGTGGAATACGTCTAAGGTTACTAATATGGAGTCGATGTTTCAGTATGCTGGAGTGAATGCAAATTGGTCTCTTGATTTGAGTGGATGGACAGTAGCTCAAGTTACTAATAGTACTGATTTTGCTAAGGGAGTAGAAACAAAAATAGTACTACCAAATTTTGAATAATAATGAAGTGTATTAAAAATTACTTTAAATTTAAATAAACTTGTGATAGAATAAAACAAAATAAATTATGAAAGGAAGGTAATATATATGGGAGATAAGAAAAAAATTGAAACTAAAGATGAAATAATAGGTGGAGTGTCTGAAACTAGCGGAGTTAATGTTGAAATAGCTAGCAACCTTACAATATCTGAAGAAGTAATAGGAATTATTGCGGGACTAGCTGCTGCTGAAGTAGAAGGAGTTTCTGGTATGACTTTAGGTCTTGTTGATGGAATAAACCAAATACTTGGAAGCAATAAAAAATATTCAAAAGGTGTTAAAATAGAATTAGAAGGAAACGAAGTGGTAATAGACTTATATGTAATAGTAAAATATGGAGTTAAAATTCCAGATGTTGCCTTCTCAATACAAAATTCTGTAAAAAATTCTGTAGAATCAATGACTGGCCTTAAAGTAAGAAGCGTTAATATAAATGTACAAGGCGTAACTTTTGATAAAGACAAAGAAGAATAAATTGAATAATAAAAAGACAAAATAGTAAAATGAAAAATAAGACGGGTGTAATAAGGGAATATCCAATTACACTTGTTTTTTATTTTTTTTTTGACTTTTTTCTTAATTTATTTAATGTTTTGCTGCGCGTTTTATTCATTTAGATAGAAAACATTTAGTTATAAATAATACTAACTCTACACAAAATATTACAGCAATATTACAACAATTTAACAATTGATAAACAATGACGAAAATTGTTGCTTTGTGAAAAAATATATGTTAAATTATTAGTAGAAATTTAACAAAAGAAACGGAGTGCTAAAGGAGTAGATATGGGAGCTTGTCTTGGTATATATTTGGGAGACAAAATAATAAAATATGCAAAGCTAATTCATGATGAAAAAAGTAGAAGAATTAGCTTGGATAGTTGCGGCACTAAATATGTAGTAGGTAACAAAGAGACGTCAATCGCTGAAATAATTGCACAAACAGGCAGCGCAAATGATGCTTTGAGCATAAATCTTACAGATTATTCAAGAATGCAAACGGAAGTGCTAAAACAATTAAGCAAATCGGATATTCAAAGTGTTATTAATCTAGAAGTTAGTGATTATGCTACTAGTAGAGCTTTAAACGAAAAAGCGTTAGAGTATAGATATTTGTTTATGGACTCTATGGTTTCGGCGGATAACTATACAGCAGAAATAGCTATTACAGATAAAAGTAATGTAAGTAAATATACAGAAGATGAAATGTATAGCAACTTGATAGGTTTGTATCCTCAAGAATATATTTTACCTAATATGATACAAGCTACTAACAATTATTTGTTAATTAATATAGATGAAAAAACTCAAGTAATAAGTATAGTAGGCGGAAGAATTAGACAGATAACAGATATAGACATAAGTATGAAGAATATACTAGATGGTATTGCGATGCAAGAAGGTTCTTATTCTAAAGCTTGTGACTTATGTAAAAATATCAACGTGCTATCTGACGAAAGCTTATCTCCTGATCTTGAGAGAATAATAGAGCCAACAATTCAAGATATTTTAAATAGAATAAAATCTAAATTAGAAGATTCTAAAATTGCTTATGATAAGATATACTTAAATGGTTTAGTAAACCTATTTATAAACATAGATGTTTTATTTGAACAATTTTTTGGTATAACTACAGAAAAAGTAAGACCATATTTCTTAAATATGGATGAAGTATCTAATATATCTGAAGTTATAGAAACTAGTGAAGCGATTTCGCTTGCATATGAAACTCTAGTTAGTTTAAACGCTGATGTCAATTTTGTTGCTACTAAGAAAGGTAAAATACCTTTTGGCACGTCACAAAAAGGCAATTCAAATAATGGAGTGAAAATGCCGACTGGTGGCAAGAAAACAGTTTCTGTATTACCAAATTTAAGTCAAGAAAGAATAGAAAACGCATTGTTATATACAAGCATAGCGGCAGGAGCTGTTCTTGCGGGGTATGTTACATTTGGTGGAATATACAATGCAAGACTGAATGAGATGGAAGATGCAATTTCAGAGAAAATAGCAGCATTACAACAAGAAACATCTACTATAAGATCAGATGCTAGTTATATAAGTAGAAACACAAGCCAATATACAACTTTTAACAATTATATAACTGAAACGGTAAATAAGATTAAAGAAGGTACTATCGGAAAATATACTACATATAATGTGGCGAACTTTATGCAAAAGATAGCAACATACATTCCTACAAATGTACGTATTGAGTCGATATCTTCTGACGATAATAAAACGGTTTCTATAGTTGCTAAATCTGGTTCTTATGCTGAATTGGGATATTTCATATCACAATTAAAGTTAAAAGGAATATTAGAAAATATACAAACTGGTAACGTTTCAAATGGTGAAATAATAACAGTTACGATTGGTGGTGAATTGCCATGAGACAATATACAAAACTAATAATATTAGGTTCTGTGTTACTAGTATTGATAGCTGCTATAACGTTAGTTATGATTTTTGATATAGATCTTAAGTTGTTTAAGAACTTATCAATAGCGGGGATACAGGAAAAGAAATTATCAGTAGAAACTTTAATGCAGAATCAAACAATGCAAGAAATTCTTAATACTCAGGCAAAGGAAGAATTGCAACAAGAAAAAAATGATTTTGATGTTGCAAAAGACAAATATGAAAGTATAGGTGAAGATACTATTTCTATAGTTCAAGAGGCTACAAAAGAGGAAAGTTATTTCATTGAATACTTATGGATTGTTTTAGGAAATTATGCTACATTAAATGATGTGTCAATAAACATAATGACTCCTGGTTCTACTTTAGAAACTGGAAGTAAAGAAGAAGCTGCAGAGGGAGAAGACAAAGCACAAAACACAAACGCTAATAACTCAATTACGAATTATGTAAGCGGAATAAAAATAATCGTTGAAGGCAGATATGCTAATTTAGCAGATTTTGTATTCGACGTTGAAAACAATAAATCTTTAAGATTTAAATTAGATAATATAAGGATGAATTATACAGGAGACAATAAAGTAAGAGCAATATTTGACGTATTAAGTTTATCCGTGTTGAAATAGGTAGGTGAGAATGTGGGAAAAAATATATGGATATTTTCAGCAGTTATTTGTATTGTAGTAATAGGAATAGCATTGGTACTTATGCTTGTTTTAGTACCACAGACAAAAAGCAGCGGAATTCAAACTGGGAATTATGAAAGCCTAGCAAAGCAAGATTATACTTTCACAGGAACTGAATTAGAAAAGTTAAAAAAAGATTATGGAGTAACTCAATCAGATGTGGATAAAGGTAAAAAGACAGACAAATTTGATGACGGAAACATAAACCCATTTACACCACCTAGTGAAGTTACGATATATAATGAACCTACAATTGAACATGATCAAGGTTCAAAACCACTTACTCCAGACAGTAAGTAATAAATTAAATTGGTTAATTCGCAGCCTTGCCTTGGCGGCGGTTAATATAAATAAAATTCATTTATAGGAGGAATTAAAATGAAAAAAGGTATTTCTTTAATCGTATTAGTAATCACAATAATCGTTATGATTATAATAGCAGGAGCTATAATAATCTCTTTAAACAGCACAAACGTGCTAAACCAAGCTAACACAGCTGTTGACGCTTCTAACGAAGCTGAATTAAAAGCTGCAGTTGCTTTAGAGTACATGAACCAATACGTAGCATATTGGAATTCTCTACAAGATCCAGATGTAGCTGATAAAGATAAACCAACTGCTACATCAGTTGAAACAGCATTAGCTAGATTATTTGCTGAAGTAAACGCTAATACAACTAACTACAAATACACAGTACAAGGTACTACAGATGATACAGGTGTTGTAGGTGTTTGGGTACAAAGAGAAGATAAATTAACTAGCGCTACAAAACAAATATAATTAAACGTTAATTATAAAGATAAAAATTAAAAAATAAACTAATACGAAAAAATGTACATAGGACATATGCATAATAAATAATGTATATGTCCTTCGTACTAATATTATATTTATTTGAGGCTAAGCTTGAAATAAGTATAAAGGAGGATAGCATGGAATATTATATACACTTAATATACTCTATTTGTATATTCATTACTGGGTTAATGTTTGGAAGTTTTTTTACACTTGCAATTTATAGAATACCTAGAAAACAAGACATAGTAAAGACTCGTTCATATTGTCCAAATTGTAAGCATAAATTAGGCTTTTTTGACTGCTTCCCTATATTAAGTTATGTATCAACAATAGGAAGATGTAGATATTGTCAAAGGCCAATAAGTATAAGATATCCTTTAATAGAATTTGCTAGTGGACTTATATTTTTAATTATATATTTAATATTTGGATTTAGTTGGCAAATGTTTGCTTTAATTGCATGTTATGTTTATTTATTCTTGGTAATAGGTGTAGATATAATGAAAAGCAAAATGACGGATGCAGAAAAGAAAGAAATAGAGCAAAAAAAAAACAAAAAAGCGGGAGCAATTAACGTAGATATTCTCGTGGCAGTAATTATATTTGGTATCTTTTTTGTATCTACAATTTATGCAACTAGAAATTTTAGTGTAACATTAATAGAGTATGGTAGAAAATCTAATGCCATGAATTTGTGTATCAACAATTTAAATGAAACTAAATTTAAGTCTATTGATGAACTAGAAGAATATACTTCAAGTACGGCTGTAATAGATGAAATAACATATGACTATACTATAGAGGTATTGCCGTATAAAAAGTCTGAAAATGAACAAGTAGAAAATGCAAAAGTTATAGTTTCTACTGTAAGTTATATGTTTGATGGTAATGAAAACTCAGTTAGTTTAAAATGTGTGAAGGTGGAAAACGGTATATGAACAGAAGCAAAAAAAGAGGTATAACATTAGCTGCGTTAATAATATATTTGGCCTTATTTACTGGTTTTACAGTATTTGTATCTGCGATGTCGTCTGACATGAATGAAAGACTTTTTGATTACCGCGGTGAGGCTATAAATTATTCGGATTTAAACAAATTGCAGTATAATATTGAAAATAGCGCTATTCAAAGTACAGATGTTGATATATACCCAAACCAAATAAGTTACTCAAATGGAGACACCTATATATATGATAATAATGCAAAGGTAATATATAAAAATGGTGGAATATTGTGCCAAGATGTAGCTGCGTTTACAGTTAATTTAGAAGTAGGAGAAAACGTGAAAAAAATCACAATAAATACTACATTTATGAAGTACTTAAATAAGCTAGAAAGGACTATTGTATCTTGTGTGGAGGCGATGTAATATGAAAAAAATAGGTTCTGCTACAGTTGTAGTAATAATATTTGCAATAGTATTCATGTTATATTCAGCATCTACGAATGCTGATGTAAGGCACATGAGGAATCAATACGAAGAATATGAAAAATACATTATAGAGAAATACGAAACACAGTATAATAACAAAATACAAGAGTTATAGGAGGAATAAGATGTTTGAAAATATTAAAAACAAGAAAAACCCTTTAGGTGTAGATTTAGTTGAGGCTGGGCTTATAACAGAGGAGCAACTTACAGAAGCATTAAATTATCAAAAAAATCACCCTGACATGAAATTGGGTGAGATAGTAGACGTATTAAACATGTGTAAAAAGACAGAGCTTTTGAAAATGTTGTCGGAAAAATTAGATGTAAAACCAGTTATTTTAAATGACGATATAAATATTGAATATACAAAATATTTATCTCGTGATACAGTTGTTAACCTTAAAGCGTTTCCATACAAAGTAAGTGGAAACACAATAAAGGTTGCATTTGCAGATCCTTCTAACGAAAAAACATTGGAAAGTGTTAAATTACAATTATTAAATAAAGGCTTTGAAATGGAAAAATATTTAACATTATACTCTATGATAATGAATCAAGTAAGAAGTGTAAAAAATGTACAAGATGACTATGTAAATACAAACGAAAAAGATACAACAGTACTTGTAGATAATATAGTTCTTACAGCAATTAAACAAAGAGCCAGTGATATTCATGTTGAGCCTATGGAAAATAGAGTAAGAATTAGATATAGAATAGATGGTGAGCTTATAACTGTATCTGAACTTCCAAAACAAAGACAAAACATGATAACAGGAAGAATAAAATCTATTTCAAATATGCACCAAGAAATAACAACTGACCAAGATGGAAGTATCGATGCATACGAAGATTATAGTATTCGTGTATCTTCGCAAAAAAATATAAATGGAGAAAAATTCGTTCTAAGATTATTAAAGAAAAATGGAAATGTAAGAAGGTTAAATGACCTTGGATTCCCACAAGATGAAGAGCTAATAAGAAAAGCTTTTGATAAAAGAAACAGTGTAATAGTTGTATGTGCACCTACTGGTGAAGGTAAAACAACAACACTTTATAGTATACTAGATTACTTAAATAGGCCGGATATAAACGTTGTTACTATAGAAAACCCAGTTGAAATAAGAATGCCTGGAATAAATCAGGTTGAAATAGGTTATGATGTATCATTTGCTGGTGCATTAAGAACCGTTTTAAGACAAGACCCTAATATAATTCTTGTTGGTGAGATAAGAGATAGGGAAACAGCACAAACTGCAATAGAGGCAGGTCAAACTGGTCACTTGGTTTTAACAACAATACATACAATTGACGCTATAGAAACAATAACAAGAATAAGAAAGATGGATATTTCGGATTATGACGTATCATCATCGCTTATAACAATAATATCTCAAAGACTAGTAAGACAACTTTGTCCAAAATGTAAAAAACCTCACGAAATTACGGATACAGATAAAGCATATTTTGAAAAAGTTACAAATCTTACAGGAGTTGAATTCGATTTAGAACAAGCAACTATGTTTGAACCAAAAGGTTGTAGACATTGTAACAACTTGGGATACATTGAAAGAATTGGTGTGTTTGAAGTGTTATGTTTGGACGACCAAATTAAGCATATGATAGCGTCTGGTCAAACAGCCATGGATATTAGAAAATACGCAATAGACAAGACAGACTATAAACCTCTTATAGTTGATGCTGTACATAAATGTTTGGCCGGTGTTACAACTATACCTGAGATTGAAAAGAAAATAGTTATATAAGGAGAAGTATGGAAAAGTTTTTAGAAATTGTAAGAACGGCAGTAAAAAGTGGAGCTACAGATATTCATTTAGTTGAAAACTTAAGTCCTCTATACAGGATAAACAAAGAGCTAAAACAAAATACAGATATAGAACCATTAAATAGATTTGATCTAGAAAGTCTTATGGAGGCTTTGGTTCACGAAAGTTTAGATTTAGTAGACCAATTTGAACAAAATAAAAGATTAGATTTGCCGTTTGAATTAGACTCTCAAACAAGACTTAGAGTAAATGCAAGTATGTCATGTGGCGTTCCTACATTTTCTATAAGAATTATTAGAAACAGCTATATTGATATAAATAAGTTGAGATTAAACAATATAATTGAACAATTGAAAACTATAAATTCTGGCCTTGTTCTTATAACAGGCAAAGTTAATTCTGGAAAAACAACAACACTAAATGCTTTTGTACAAGAAATAAATAAAGTATATAATAAGAAAATTGTTATGTTGGAAGAGCCTATAGAATACAGACACACTTCAAATAAAGCTGTAGTTATACAGAAGGAAGTTAACCAAGATGCAGATATACCAACGTATTATGATGGAGTTATTAATCTTTTAAGAGAAGACTCGGATATTGCAATAATAGGGGAAATAAGAGACAGAAAAACTATGGATGCAGTACTTGATCTAGCAGAATCAGGGGCACTTGTTATAGGTACACTCCACACGCGTTCGTGCGGAGAAACTATAGATAGAATTATTGGAATGTATGATCCGAAAGAGCAACAGTCAATAAAAAACACACTATCAAATGTTTTAAGGTTTGTTGTTTCTCAAAAGTTAGTTAAATCGGCTATGGGCGAAACTGTTTTAGTACCAGAGACTATGCCAGTTAATTCTACGATTGCAGCGCTTATAAGACAAGAAAAATTTAATGTTTCTGAAATTCAAGATGCAATACATCATTCTAATGTCTCTGGAACTATTAGTTTTGAAAGAGCGTTTGCAAATCTATATAACGATAATATAATAGACATGAAGGCTATAAAAAACAATGTGGATCAAAACAGTTTGCGTCTTATTAATAACTTGATAGGAGGAGGATATTAATGCCGGAATTCAAATATAGAGGAATGCTTAGAAATGGCAAAATACTAAGAGGTATAATGACGGCTAGAAATCGCCATGAAGTAATTGTAAGACTAAAAAAAACTAGGGTACAACCAATAGCTGTAAAGTCTATGAAACAGCAATTAGTATCAGAATCTAAGAAAAAAATAGATCAAAAGAGGCTAGCACAAATACAAAAAGACGTTGAAAAACAAAAAAGCTATGGAAAAGATGCAAGAAAGAATCAACTACAAAGCGGCTGGTGGAGAGTACTTACATCTGACGTGTCCTTTGGTGGGGTAAAACCTAAAGATGTGTTAACATTTACCAACAGTTTATATGTACTTAAAAAAGCAAGATTTAACAACGTAGCAGCATTTGAATCTTTATTCAACAGCACGGAAAATAAAAAACTTCAAGATGTTGTAGAAGATATACTTATTGGTGTAGAATCGGGTGCTAGTATACATGAAATGATGGCAAGATTTCCTAAAGTTTTCCCGCCATTATATGTTAACTTTGTAAAAGTTGGTGAAGAGTCAGGATCGTTAGATACAGCTTTATTACATGCTAGAGACTACATGGAAAGCAATATGAAGCTAAAAAAACAAATAAAAGGAATATTATTACCAAAGGTGGCTATGTTTGGATTTATTCTATTAGCAATGATTGTAGCGTTGCTATATGGAACACCACTTATTGAAGACGTATATGATATGTTTAACGTAGACAAAGAACTACCTAAAGCTACTCAAGTGGCAATAGTAATGTCTCAATGGTTGGTAGATCATTGGTATGCTGTATTAGGAGTAGGACTAGCAATTTTTGCGGCAATAAGGGTATATTTAACATCGTCCATAGGTAGATATCAATGGGATAAGTTAAAGATAAAGATACCTGTATTTGGCAAACTAATACTAAATATAATTACTAATAAATTCTTCAAAGCTATGTTACTTAACCTGAAAAATGGTATGAGAATTCAAGAAAGTTTGGAAGCATCAAAAGCAGTTACATCCAACTATTATTTCTTGTCATTAATTGAAACAGCTAAGAACAACTTACAAGCCGGTGGTTCATGGATTGAACCGTTTGAAGCGGACAAAGCCTTTCCGCCAATGGCTGTAGAAATGTTAAAAATTGGTATGGAATCGGATTTGGCAGAAATGATGGATAAGGTGGCAGAATATATTGAGCAAGAAATTGCAGAAGCAATACAAAAAACAATAAAAGTATTACCAGATATAACCTATGTATTTGTAGGTATTGTACTAGTATTCTTTACAATAACAGTTATGGTACCATTAATAGATGTATACATGGGTGGATTCTTATTAGAAACATTATAATAAAACATAAAATAAATAACAAAAAATGTCACTAAAATAGTGGCATTTTTTCATATATGTGGTATAATATTGGTGATTTGAGGTGTAGTGAAATGAGAAATTTTTTAAGAACTATGTTAGTTGTTTTGGGAATGATATCCGTTATAGTTGTTTCAGGCATATTATTAGTAATAACAGAGACAGTTGGTTTAGGTAATATATTGGTAGTGGTAAACTATCTAACAACTCATTCTATAGTTAGAATAATTGTAATGAGTGTTTTGGTTATTTATGCTCTATGTTCTGTTATATCAATTGCGTTTAGTGGAGCAATAACTAGCGATTTAAAAGGTGGTATTATATTACCATTAAAGGTTGGTGATGTTCATATATCTAGCCAAACTTTTGAGTCAATAGTAACCAATGTAGCTAAAAAATATGCAGGTGTAAAAACAGCTAAAGTTAATATAAAAATAAAGGAAACTGGAATAAACGTAGACTTATTTGCATATGTTTTGCAGGATACTGTAATATCAGATATAACAGAAAAATTACAAGAGGAAATAAAAGCAACGGTGTTAAAACAAACTACTGTAGCGGTGGAAACAGTTAATATAAAAATAAAAGGTGTATATGCTCTAAACGAAAACAAGGATTAATAGGAGTTGAAAAATGAAAAAAGATAGTTTTTTAGATTTCATAGTAAGAAATAGATATATAATAATCTGTGTTTCAATAGTGCTAATACTAGCAGCTACTGGAATAATTCGTATGCTTATAGAGATACTATTTACGGTATTACTAATAATAGGAGCAATATATTTAGGAAAGAGAATCCAAGAGGATGACGAATATATATCTAGACTGTTTAATAGAAGAAAAGATGAAGTAAAATATACAGTAAAAGATGACGATGACAAGGAGTAAGGTATGAGTAGAAGAAAAGCCAGAGATATAACATTTAAATATATATATTCTACACTTTATGGCGAAGGCGAAGTTTCAGATGTGCTTGAAAGTATTATAACAGCAGATGTTGAGGAAGTTGAAACCCTTCAAGGTGAAGAGAAAGATTATTTTAATAAGGTAACAGAAGGTTTAAAAGCTAAAGAGAAACAAATTGATGAAATGATACTTTCTAAACTAAAAAATTGGACTATAGAAAGAATATTCAAAATAGATTTAGCTATACTTAGACTAGCTGTTTATGAAATAATATATTATGAAGATATGCCACCAAAAGTTGCTGTTAATGAGGCGGTAGAGTTAGCTAAAAAGTATGGCAATGATGCATCTTCAAATTTTGTTAACGGTGTATTAAGAGAAATAATAAAAGACAAGGAAAATTAAATGGAAAGCAAAAATATATTTTCAGTATCTAATATAAATAAATATATAAAAATGGTGTTCGATAAGGACCCGTTTTTGTCGTATGTATCAATAAAGGGAGAGATAACAAATTTTAAAGCTCACTCATCCGGCCATTTATATTTTACACTAAAAGATGAGGCTTCAACTATAAAATGTGTTATGTTTAAAAGTGCAGCACAAAACTTAAATATCAAACTTCAAGACGGTGCAGCGGTAGTTGTAATGGGGTCTGTTAGTGTTTATGATGTTGGCGGAACATATCAAGTGTATGCAAAAAGTATTACATTAGATGGCGTTGGAGAATTATTTGCAAAGTACGAAGAGCTAAAAAAGAAATTAGAACAAGAAGGATTGTTTGAGCTACAATATAAAAAGAAAATACCATTTATGCCAAATAGAGTTGGAGTTATAACTTCACCTACTGGTGCGGTAATAAGGGACATAATAAATGTAAGTACAAGAAGATTTAGCAAGCCTAATATATTGTTGTTTCCAGCAGCGGTCCAAGGTGAGATGGTGGCTAGTACTGTAATATCTGGGTTAAGATATTTTAATAAGACAAATTCAGTTGATGTAATTATAATAGCTCGTGGGGGCGGTTCATTTGAAGATTTATTCGGATTTAATGATGAAGCTTTAGCTCGTGAAATATTTGCATCAAAAATACCAGTAGTATCTGCGGTAGGACATGAAACAGATTTCACTATATGTGATTTCGTCTCTGATTTAAGAGCACCTACGCCATCTGCGGCGGCAGAACTTGTATACCCATCTGAACTAGAAATTACTTCTAGATTGGACACATTAAATTTAAGACTTAAATCTAGTATATCTAATATATTGGCCAGAAGAAAACAATATTTAGAAAGTATAACCAAAGGCAGACTTGAAAAAACGCCTCAGGACATGATAGCAAGATACAGACTGATGACAGATAATTATGAAAGACATTTATTCGGTGCCATAGATAAAGTTGTTATTAGTTGTAAGAACAAATATGAAAAACAAGTGGCTCTTTTAGATTCTTTAAGCCCACTTAAAACCATGTTAAGAGGATATAGCGTTGCTTCAAGAGATGATGGAAAATTAATCTCTAAAGTAACTGATATTAATGTTGGAGAGAATTTAGTATTAAGAGTTTCAGATGGAAATATAAACGCAAAAGTAGAAAGTATAGGAGGATAACTATGGAAAATACATTTGAACAAAGTTTAAAACAACTTGAACAAGTTGTAGCAGAGCTTGAAAAGGGAGATTTAACTTTAGATAAAGCAATAGAAAATTTTGAAAAAGGTATAGAATTATCTAAGGAGTGTGGCAAAAAGTTAGATGAAGCTGAAAAGAAAATAAATATACTTGTAAAGAAAGAAGATAAAATAGAAGAAGAAACTTTTGTAGCTGCAGAGTAGAAAATACGTTAATTACACATACTAATTTTAGGTGATTAATGTGAATAAAAAACAAAAAGAAAAAGCTTCTAGCTCCAAAAAAGTGGATAAAAATCAAGATAACAAAGATATTAATAAAGACCACGAAGATTATGGTTATGATTTTATACCAACTCTTGATGAATGGTTAAATATTGATGAACAAAAAGAAAGAGCTGAAGAACTAGAAGATATGAGTGAATAAACACAATACATATAATAGATAATAGGATGTTGAGGGGGATTAAAAATGAGTGAAGTTACAATGCAAGATTTAGTTGCACTATGTAAAGCAAGAGGTTTCGTATTTCCAGGTTCTGAAATATATGGAGGACTTTCTAATTCATGGGATTACGGCCCTTTAGGAATTGAACTAAAAAATAATATAAAGAAAGCTTGGTGGCAAAAATTTATTCAAGAAAATAGACACAATGTTGGTATTGAAGCGGCTATTTTAATGAATCCACAAGTTTGGGTTACAACAGGTCACGTTGGTGGATTTTCAGACCCATTAATAGACTGTAAAGAATGTAAAACAAGACATAGAGCAGATAAGCTTATTGAAGAATGGGCACACGAAAAAGGAACAAGTATTACAGTGGACGGATGGGATGATGCTAAAATATTAGACTTTATGAAAGAAAATAATATTTCTTGTCCTAAATGTGGTAAGTTTAATTTTACAGATATACGTAAATTTAACCTTATGTTTAAGACATTCCAAGGTGTAACGGAAGATGCTAAATCTGAATTATACTTAAGACCAGAAACAGCACAAGGTATGTTTACAAACTTTAAAAATGTTCAAAGAGCTACTAGAAGAAAATTACCAATGGGTATTGGTATGCAAGGAAAATCATTTAGAAATGAAATAACACCAGGTAATTTTATATTCCGTACACGTGAATTTGAACAAATGGAACTTGAATTCTTCTGTAAGCCAGGAACTGACCTTGAGTGGTATGAATATTGGAAAAACTTCTGTAAAGACTGGATTACAAACTTAGGCGTAAGAGAGTCGAAATTAAGAATGAGAGAGCACAGTAAAGAAGAACTTTCTTTCTATTCTAAAGGAACAACAGATGTGGAATATGAATTCCCATTTGGTTGGGGAGAGCTTTGGGGTATAGCAGACAGAACAGATTATGACTTAAAACGTCATATGGAAGCTACTAAAGAAGATTTAACATATACTGACCCAGAAACTAACGAAAAATACATACCATATTGTGTTGAACCAGCTGTTGGTGTAGATAGACTTTTACTTATGTTTTTATGCGATGCATATAACGAAGAAGTTGTAGGAGAAAATGATACAAGAGTAGTATTAAAACTACATCCATTCCTAGCTCCAGTAAAAGTAGCTGTATTACCACTTTCTAAAAAATTATCTGAAAAAGCATACGATGTATATTTGAAGCTTATAAAGAAATATAACTGTGAATATGATGAATCTGGAAGTATTGGAAAGAGATATAGAAGACAAGATGAAATAGGAACACCATACTGTATTACTATAGATTTCGATACATTAGAAGATAACACAGTAACAATAAGAGATAGAGATACGATGGAACAACAAAGAATAAATATTGATGAATTAGATAAATTCTTCGAGACTAAATTTGTAATTTAATATGTTAACAAGGCTGCACATAAAGTGTAGTCTTTTAACACGTGTATTTTTATAGACATGAATTTGTTTAAGTTTTGTCGAGTTCTGTCGCACGATTTTTGTTGACACAGCGTATTTTCCGTGATATTTTATACTTAACATATCGATATGTATTTTATTCTAGATTTTTTATTTCTTTCAAGTGGATAATACTTCTGTATTATTTAACTTAGTATCCCATAAGAAATTAAATAAACAAACGGATAAATAAGTAAATAAAAATTAAAATTTAATTTTATACAAGGCCTTGTGAGAAACAAGGAGGAATTATTATGCACAAAAATGAACAAATATTGTTGAAACCAAAGATTGATGTCGTATTCCACGCATTGTTTAGAAGAAAAAACAACACCTTGTTAGAAGCAATGCTAGGAGATATTTTAGATACAAAGGTAAAAATAATAGAAAACTTAGATAGACATTTAGATATAGCAACAGCAAAAGAAAAGTTAGCAATAATGGACTTAAGAGTGAGATTTGAAGACGGAACATATTGTAACATAGAAATACAATTAGAACCTTGCAAATTTGAGAACGAAAGATTTTTATACTATCTTGCAGATACATATTCTAGGCAACTAGAAAGAGGTGAGCCTTATGAAGAGATACATAAAACCATAAGTATAGCTATAGTAGACCATAATATAGAAGAATTAAATGGAATAGAAGATTTGAATGTAAGATGGCAAATGAGAGACAACACAGACGGTAGTAGAATATTGACAGATAGATTTGAACTTGTTATAATAGAGTTACCAAAAGCTAAAAAGTTATATAGAAAGAAAAATGACAATAAGATAGGACAATGGATGATGTTTTTGGATAATCCAAATAGCAAGGAGGTTTGTGATATTATGGACAAAAACGATAGTATAAAGAAAGCAGGTAATGAATTAAGACAAGTAAGTGGGGATTACGAATTGAGACGAATAGCCGAACTAAAAGAAAAGTATATTAGAGATGAAAAGGCTAGGATAGCTTACGCATTAGAGAAGGGACAAAAAGACGGTTTCGACAAAGGTTATAATAGCGGTATGAAAAAAGGAATAGCAGATGGAATTGAACAAGGAATTGAACAAGGAATTGAACAAGGAATCGATCAAGGAATTAATAAAGGGATAAGTAGGGTGGTTACAAAGATGTTGGAAAACAATATGGAGAAGAAACTAATATCTGAACTTACTGGCTTGTCGCTAAGTGAAATAGATAAAATACGGTGAAACTAATACTCATTAAACTCCATTAAAAAAGCAAATAATTTATAAATACACTTCCATTTTAAATAAATATGTAATATAATCATTATGAGTTTATGGAGGTTATGTATGGAAAATTATGAAGAACTAAAAAAATACGTAAATATACTGTTAGTTGATGACGATTTAGATTATATACAGGTTACAGCTTTTTTCTTAAAGAGTAAAGGATACAATGTAGATATAGCAACAAGTGGTGCGGACGCCATAAACAAAGTTAGTAAAGGTGACGTACATATAGTACTTTTAGATTACTATATGCCTGAACTTACTGGTGAGGACGTTGTAAATAAAATACGTGAATTTAATGATAGAATTATAATAATATTACAAACAGGATTTGCTGGTCAACAACCACCAGAGGAAACATTAAAGAGGCTTAATATACAAAATTATCATGATAAATCTGATGGAGTTGAGAAGTTATTGTTACAAGTTACATCAGCTGTTAGAATATTTAATCAACAAAACTTAATAGAACTTTCTAAATATAGAGTAAATGCTATTGGCAAACTTGTAAAAGGAATAGCTGAAGAATTAAAAGCACCGTTGCTTTCAATAGAGGCAAGCATGGAAGCTACAAAAGTTTTAGTTGAAAGCATAAAATCTAAAGCCGGTGATGAAGCTTATCAAAAAATGAATAATGCATTTGTAAATAGCAAATATCAAATGGAAAGAATAAACAAGATATGTAAAACAATAATACATCAGGTAGAAGATGATGGCAAAAAAGTTGGTATTACAGTTGCAGATATTGTAGATACATTAAAGCTTATGATAATAAATGAATTAAAACTTTCTGGTATTATGCTAAAAGAAAATATAACTGTTGGAAAAGACACATATGTATACGGCAAAATAGATGATGTTATATTTATATTATGTGAGCTTATACATAAAATAATGGAAGTATCTAGCATGGAAGATACAATAGAATTAGGATTTAGAGAAGGTGATAAAGCATGGTACATTTCTCTTGCTAGCGATAAAATTCATATGATAGAGAAAACAAAAGTATTTCTAATTAAAAGTATTATAAATAGAATGGAAGATATAGGCTTTGAAGAAATCGCTAATCAATATGTAATAGAACTAAAAAAACAAAGTAAGTAATAATAGAATATGTAACAATACGAGATGAAAGAACTCATTTTGTGTTGTTACATTTTTAATTATTTTCTATTGGAATTATATAAAAAATAGTGTATAATATAAATGTATGGGGGTGTAATGGTTTCGACGGATTTCTTAAAGTACAGATAGCGAGTAGTGGATGGCTGCTTTGGCCACTATAAAAAAGCAGAATTTAAAATTAAACGCTGATAATAGATTAGCAATGGCTGCCTAGTTTATGGCACCTGTCTATATAGTTTTTGCCGTAGGGATTATATAGGCATCGATTATACGGCTAACAAAGTTATTCTTGCTACTAGAATAATGGGTATTTAAATAGCTACCAAATATGAGTTTTGTATTTATTACGAGTATGAGGGAATGTTTAAATAAATACTGCACTCGGAGAAGTTTGTATGTATATAGATTTTCGGACACGAGTTCAATTCTCGTCACCTCCACCAATTAAAATATGCATTAATACCGCGGAACACATAGTCGTTGTTCCGCGGTTTACGGCTCTAAATTTGCAATATTATGTTAAATGTGGTATAATGTAATAAGACTATTAGTCTAAATCCTTTGGCAAAAAAATAAAACAATAAAGAACGCGTTAGTACGCAAGGAGGAAAAAACATGGCAAAGAAAGTTCGTTACAATGGTGGCACTGAAAGTTATTATGGTTGCTCTAACCCTGCAAATTTAGTTGTTGGCCAAGAGTACGAGGTAATTTCGGCAAGAGAACGTGCCTGGCAAACAGATTATAAACTAAAAGGCGTAGATGGCGAGTATAACTCTGTATGGTTTGATACTGTGGTATCTGAACCTCAAGTATATATCGCTGTTGCACATGAGCCTCCGGTGGTTGATCAGCCTTATAGTTGTTGGAGAATCGCTATGATTGATGGCCGGCCTAAGTTACTTGATTGCAACACAAGCAATGTAAGAAACATCACCTATATGGGCAACAACGTATATGAGGTCAAAACCCGCAATAGTTTGTACATTGTAAACGTCGGCTAATAGCCAAAGAATAGAAGACTCTTACCTAGTGGTGAGAGCCTTCTGCTTTTGTATAAATCAAGTAGTTGAACGTAAAGATTTATACAATTTTTGAACATATTTAGTTATTTCATACTTTTTAGATTCAATATCTTTGAGTAGTAGAAACTGGTTCCTAAATCTGTCGTAATTGTGTTTTGTATATTTAACTTTGAAGTATACATCGTTATTAATATAGTCTGTTAAGAAACGTAGTGTTAATTCATAAGTTAAAACACAAATAGAGAGAGCGATGAGATTTACTTCTTGAGGAGTTAAATATTTAGCCATTTCTTCTAAATATCCCTTAAGATAAGCCTTAGTAAAATTCATATTAAGGGAAATTTTACTTTCATCAGTTTCATCCTCAAAACAATTAGAACATGCAGACCGTATTCCGTCTCCAATATCGAATAAAATTGAACCGGGCATAATTGTATCAAGGTCAATAACGGCAATTCCTTCATTACTTATAGAGTCCATTAGAATATTATTAAGTTTAGTATCATTGTGAGTAACTCTTAAAGGAATGCTTCCACCTAAGTTATTCCAAATAACAGAGTATTCTTTTATCTTGGAAATAAGATAAACAATTTCACTTGAACATTCGAAAGCCCTGTTAGTTACACCGTTTTCGATAGCGATTAACAAATCGTCAAATCTTTTTGGCGTGTTATGGAAGTTTGGAATGGTTTCGGCCAACATATTTGCTGGAAAATCTGTTAAGTATTTGTGGAAAAGTCCGAAACATTTACCAGCGTTGTATGCAATTTGTTCGGGGTTTTCACAATCCCTAAATGTATCGTAAGAAACACAAGACGCAATGTATTCATATAATCTATAATATTCTTTTTCGCCATCGCGATTGATGTATGTATACATTAATTCACCAGTTGTTGTTCTAACAAATTTAAGGGTTCTGTGAAAATCATCCAACTTTTCGCTTATATGCTGGGTTACAGCATCAATATTCTTCATGACAAGATAAGGTTCTTTAAATACGTAACTATTAATCTTTTGTAATAAATACAAATCGATATTTGCTCCGTTTTTGAAGGATACAAGGTAAGTAGAGTTAATGTTACCTTGAGTATTTTCGGCTATTGAAATTAACTCGCCTTGTACCCGGAAGTTGGATATTATTTTTTCTAATTTACAATTCATATTAAGCCTCCTAATTTAGTTCTAATAGTTATTAGAATTTTTTGTAGTTTAAAACACGTATATTATAACAAAAAAGTTGGGCATAATCAATATTTAACATAATAATTTAAACTTTCATATAATGTATGGGAGGTAAATAAAAATGAATTCAGACTATTGTTTTGGAAATACATTATATAACTACTATGGACACTGTGGTATGAAATCTATTCAGTACAATATAGTTGCACCTGAACAGTCGCAAGATAAACAACCGGGACTTGAGTATTTAATGACACCACGTCCAGTATTTAATAACCCTAATTACATAGGAACGGGAAAACTAATGAATAAAGTGGCAATAATTACAGGCGGAGATAGTGGTTTAGGGCGCGCTGCTGCTGTTGCATTTGCAAAAGAAGGGGCTAAACTTGTAATACCATATTATGATGAACATGAGGATGCTGAGGAAACAAAAAAATATATAGAGGCTTTAGGTAGCGAGTGCCTACTTCTTAGCGGAGATATAGCAGATGAACAGTTTAGTAAAAAAATAGTAGAAGAAACTTTAAGAAAATTTGGAAGAATAGATATACTTGTAAATAACGCAGGCGTACAATATCAACAGGATGATTTGACTTGCATAGAAAAAGAACAATTTGATAGGACTTTGAAAGTAAATGTATATGGTATGTTTTATCTAACTAAGGAAGTGCTTCCACACTTAAAAAGTGGAGCAAGCATAATAAACATAAGCTCTGTAACAGCTTTTTATGGCGAGCCACAATTAATAGATTATGTTACAAGCAAAGCAGCTATGATTGGTTTTACGAGGTCACTTGCAAGGAATCTAGCATTAAGAAATATTAGAGTAAATGCAATAGCTCCTGGATACTTTTGGACACCACTTCAACCTGCTTGCTGGGTAAAAGAAAAAATCCCGTCTTTAGGAGCTGATGCGCCAATGGCAAGAATGGCAATGCCGTACGAACTAGCGCCAACTTTTGTATTTTTAGCCTCCGATGATTCTAGTTATGTTACAGGTCAAGTTATTCATAATAATGGTGGTTTAGTAATGGGATAATTAAAAATTAGTAATGATATAAATAAGAGTAGAAATGTTATTCTACTCTTGTTTTTGTATTTTTGTTAATGTATAATAGGCATGTAAGAGGAGTTAAGAATATGAAAGGTATATCTGTAAATTTTGAAGGATTAACATATTATGTAACAAATGAAGAATTGGAAGGAATAAAAGGTCAAGTATTAGCGGCACATGATGCTATAGAAAATAGAACGGGCGCTGGAAGAAGCATGCTTGGTTGGAAGGACCTGCCAGAGAATATTAAGGAAGAAGAAATAAAGAAAATTAATAATGCAGCAGATAAGATAAGAGCAAATTCACAAGTACTTGTTGTAATTGGAACGGGTGGTTCATATCTTGGAGCAAGAGCTGTTATAGAAATGTTATCGGATTCGTTATATAATTTACAATCAGATACCAAGAGAAAAGGTCCGCAAGTATTGTTCGTTGGCAATAATTTAAGCGGCAAATATATGAGAAGCATAATTGAATATATAGAAGATAAAGATGTTTCAATAAATGTTATATCTAAATCTGGCACTACTTTAGAACCAGCGGTAGCTTTTAGAATATTAAAGCTATTTATGGAGGAAAAGTATGGCATAAGTGGAGCCGCAGAAAGAATCTTTGTGACAACTGATGCTGAAAAAGGGATATTAAAACAAATTGCAGATAAAGAGGGATATGAAACATTTGTAATTCCTCATGATGTTGGTGGAAGATATTCTGTTTTATCCCCAGTAGGGCTATTACCTATAGCTGTTGCTGGAATAGACATAGAAGATTTGTTGGATGGCGCACTTTTTGCAAGACATATGTTCAATGTAAGGAAAGTAGAAGATAATGATTGCTATAAATATGCTGCAATGAGAAATATATTACATAGTAAAGGTAAAGAAATTGAAATAATGTCTGCGTATGAACCGAGTTTGCAATATTTTATAGAATGGTATAAGCAATTATTTGGAGAAAGTGAAGGTAAAGACGGTAAAGGAATATTCCCAGCAGGGGTTACATTTACGGCTGATCTTCATTCTATGGGACAATTAATACAAGATGGAAAAAGAAATATATTCGAGACGGTTTTAAATGTAGAATTGGATAAAAGCTTTATACAAGTTCCGGAAGTAGTAGGAAGTATGGATGGACTAGATTATATAGCTAAGAAGCCGATTGAAGAAATAAATAAAATTGCTGAAAAGGCTACTTGTATGGCTCATATGGAAGGTGGAGTTCCAATAATAGAAATAAATATTAAAGAACTTACACCATATAATGTAGGTCAATTAATATTCTTCTTCGAAAAAGCCTGTGCAATAAGTGGATATGTTTTAGGCGTAAATCCATTTGACCAACCGGGTGTGGAAGAATATAAAAGAAGAATGAAACAAATGATGAGTAAAGAGGAAGATTTATTATAAATAAATATAAATGATATATAATAAAGAGAAATGAGTATAATGAATATTTTAAAACGTGGAATCAATTCTAATATGTTAAAAACCATAGCGTTAATAGCTATGGTTATTGACTGTATTGGATTTTATTTTTCTGCAAATATGTCGCCGGTGCTATATACTGTTTGTAGATATGTTGGAAGAATGGCAATGCCCCTTTTTATATATTTGTTGGCGCAAGGATTTTTTCATACAAAGAACTTTAAAAAATACATAACCCGAATAGGAATATTAGCAGTTATAACCCAAATACTAATAACGTTATTAATGTTTGTTAATATGCAGTATATACCAGAGTATACAGCAGCTAAACAAGTGTATACTAACGGCAACATTTTGTTTGCTTTTACTATAAGTTTAGCGTTATTAAAAATATTACATCAAGATGTTTTAATTAAAAAATGGGATTATAACAAGAACTTATCGTTAAAAATAGTACTTGCAGTTGCAATAGTTATAACTTCTATACTTCTTCCAATAGATTATGGAGAAGAAGCGGTTATATTAAGTGGGTTGTTATACTACATTGAAAAGTTTAAAATAAAGATATATATTGAGAAAAGTTGCAAAACAATAAGTATTGGCAACATATTTTTAAATAGTATAAGTGAATCGAAAATAAAGAGAATATATTTAGGTTTAATTTTTATGGTTTTATCCATATTATTAATATATTTTAATTCGTATTGGACTGTGTTGCTTGCAATAATTCCAATCTCTTTATATAATGGGGAAAGATGTAGAAAAGGTATCCAATATGTGTATTATGTTACGTTTGTGTTACAACACGTATTGCTGTATCTAATAGCTATGGCATATAATTATATGACGTTAACATAATTTTAAAATAAATGTATTTACTTTTAACTTTCTGTGTGATATAATTAGAAACGTTAGGAATTATTTGTGTCTAAAATACATAAGAATAGTATAAAGCACATAAGGAGGAAATAAAGTGGAAATATACAGTGAAAACAATTTTGTAAAACTTGGAGGAGTAGTTGCCTCAGGATTAGAATTGAGCCATGAAATATATGGAGAAAAATTCTATAGGTTCTATATTGAAATAGACAGACTTAGTGGCATGTCAGACAAAATACCAGTTATAATATCTGAAAGATTAATTGATGTAAACGATTTTGGGCAAGGAAAATTAATATACATAGAAGGACAATATAGATCATATAACCAAGTACTAGAAACGGGAAAATCTAAATTAATACTATCAGTGTTTGTTAAAGATATAGAAACTGAAAATTTAGATGAAAAGGTAAAAACAGTAAATGAATTAACGTTGGTAGGATGTATATGTAAGCCACCTATTTATAGAAGAACACCACTTGGAAGAGATATTGCAGATGTTTTAGTAGCTGTAAACAGAGCGTATAACAAATCGGATTATATTCCATGTATTCTTTGGGGAAGAAACGCTAAGTTCTGTCAAGGTTTAGGCATTGGAACAAATGTAAAACTAGAAGGTAGAATTCAAGCAAGAGAATATGAGAAAAAATATGAAGATGGAACAGTAGAAAAGAGAGTTGCATATGAAGTTTCTGTTTCTAAATTTGAAGAATATAACAAGGAAGAAGAAGCTCATATAGAAGAATAATAATAAATAAAGAATTAAAGTATAGAGTTATGGCGAAAGCTGTGGCTCTATTTTCTTATGCATTAATTCTCTACATATTTTATACTTAGTGGATTAATAAGTTTGTTGTTGTAGTATAGGGTAAAATGTAAGTGCTGCCCTGTAGTAAAACCATTTAAATTACCGTTAGATAAATATTTAGGACCAACGTAAGCTACTTTTTGTTTTGCTTTTACAGTTTGTCCAACAGATACAATATAATTTGGTGAACAATGACCATATAGTGATTTATATCCGTTATTATATGTAATAATTACACTATGCCCATATCCTGAAATAAAGCAAGCAGAGCTAATAACACCATCACTTAATGCGTAAAGAGGGGTGCCTTCAACAAGTGGAATATCTATACCATTATGAAAATGATAGGTACCTAAAGTTCTGTATTCAAAATATGATGAAATATAATAGTTGTTATTTTTTATTGGAAAATATAATCTATTATCTGATATACTTGACCCGAAAAAATAGTGAAATAAAAGATAAAAATAATGTTAGAATTAATAAATATTTAAACATGTAGAAATTATATAGAGTATTTTGACAATGTAAAGCCATAAAAATATGTCGAATGTTGCAAAAAAAACGCCTTAACAATATTATTACAAGAATATTACATTTGCAAAAAAAACATAAAAAATGTTGCATAATACAAAATACTGTGTTACAATGAAGTTATAACATAGTAATAAGGAGGAAGAAAATATGAAAAAATTATTAAAAGTATTACCTGTTGTTATGGTTGTATGTTTGGCGGTTACTTCTGTATTCGCATATGTTGATACTGGCATGCCAAATACTTCTGGGAGTGGAAGTGTTACAACTCTTGATAATGCAGTAGGAAGTGTTTGGAATACGGTTCTTACAATATGTAGAATAGTAGCTATAGCAGCTATTATAATTGCTGGCTTAAGATACATGTTTGCATCTGCAGATCAAAAAGCAGATATCAAAAAGAGCATGGGAATATTAGCTATAGGCGCTATACTAGTATTCGGCGGTTCGTTTGTCGTTGAATTCATAGTTAAGGCTGCAAACGAAGTAGTAACTTAGTAGCGATAAAGTGATAAGTAATGGAGGATAAGTATTTAAAAAATATTTATCCTTTATTATATATGGAGGAAGTAATGAAAATAAATAATGTAATAGTGATTTTTTTTGTTGTATGTTTGATGCTTGCACAAATCACGTATGTATTTGCTGCTGGAGCGGAATTTAGACCGACAGATCCTCTTGAAGGAATGGGAAATGCAACTGATATTGCAGATGACAGTTTAGTAAATGCAAGTAATAAAATATGGAATACAGTAATGCTTATATTTAGAATCGTGGCCATTGCTTGTATTATATTTGCGGGTATAAGATATATGTATGCTTCCGCGGATCAAAGAGCGGATATAAAGCAGAGCACATTGTTTCTTGTGATAGGTTCGATATTAGTTTTTTGCGGGGCGTCTGTTGTAGATTTTATAATAAGGGCTTCTAGTGAGATTATGTAGCAATGTTACAAAAATATTACAAAATAGTTAAGTTTATTCGAATAATGAGGATTAATCGTTGTTTGTATAGACTTTTTTTGTATTTAGTGATATCATTAATATGATATAATATGTAAGAAAGAGGAAAAATTATGAGTGCTAATAAAAGAAAAGTTTTGATCGTATTGTTGATGACGGTTGTGATGTTATTTAATGTTACTAGTGTGTACGCGAAAGTGGAACTTAATCCCGGAATCCAAGAATCTATGGGGGATTTGAATGATAGCGGAACAAGCTCTGGCGGTACAAATACAAGTACAAGTACCACGGGTTCTGGTTCTAAACATGATTGGTGGGGACAGGCAAACGGATTTTTAAGTGGATTTGGTGGAGAAAACACGCAAATTGGTACTACAACTGTTGGAAACATAATACATTTTTTAGATCCGCTTGTTAGCCTTGTAAAACTAATAGGTAACATGGTGTTTGTTGCGGTAACTGTAATACTAGGTGTGAAATACATATGGGGCAGCGTCGAATCTAAAGCGAGCGTTAAAGACAGTCTTATAACATTAGTTGTGTCTGCTATTGTATTTTATGGATGGGATTCATTGAGCTCGTTATTTATGGCCGATAACAATTTGAGTTTTATTGAACCAACCGCAAAGGGTACCTTTGCTGTAATATTTAGTACTATACTATACATTTGTAATTTCTTAGCAATTGGTGGAATAGTATATGTAGGAATTAGATATATGATGGCAGGTGCTGAAGGAAGATCACAACTGAAGGCGAAGAGCATACCTATGGTTTTAGGAATAATAATGGTATATGCAACGTTATCGTTCTTGAATTTTATATTGGATGCATTTAGGGATATAGTGTAATAAACGAAAGAGAGGAATAAATTATGGGTGGATCATATTATGTGCCACGTAGTGTAAAAGGTGAAAGTAGAATATTATATATATTTACAGTAAAATCTTTTCTGATAACGTTGGTTTTTGGCTTGATAGGAGTATTTGTATACATGTTACTAACAAGTTTTATGACAATCAGTATTGTTGGAGCATTAATAATTGTTGGCATATTTGCTGGTATAGGATATGCTTTAGCTGAGGTAAAAATACCAGATGTTCCGGCTATGGGCCCGCTTAGAAAAGCAGGTGGCGAAAATATTGGTGCAATGATTTTAAGAGCAATATCATTCAGAGGAAAAAAGAAAATATATTTATATAATTATAAAAGACAAGAAACTAAAGGAGGAGAAAAATAATGAATTTAAATACTATTACTTTAATAATATTTGGGGTAGTTATTCTAATATTTGGAGTGGCGTTTTTGATTTCAAAAAGAAAAGTAGAGGGAGCAAGTGCTAAAAATGCAAAAAATGTAAGTGAGAATGGTGCTCATAATAAATCAGTTGCAGCAAGCAATTACAAGAAGAATCCTAATGAAAATATTCCAAAAGATGACATGTTTAATTTTATGGAATTTGATAAGATTCAAGACAATATGATAATCCAACAGAAAGGTGAAAAGTATACCGCTGTTATAAAATGTAAAGGTATAAACTACAACCTGATGTCTGAAGTTGAACAACTTTCTGTTGAAGAAGGATTTATGACATTCCTTAATACATTGAAATTCCCAGTACAATTATACGTTCAAGCCCAAACAATAAACTTGAAATCTAATATTTCTGATTATAAAGAGCATATGAAGAATATTTACGAAGAATATGATGAAGTAAATGGTCAGTACAACATGGTATTAAATTCATTAGAATCGACAGATGAAGAAATAGAAGCTGCAGAGGATAAGAGAAATAGCGTATTAAATGTTTTAGAATATGGACAAGATATTGTAAAATATGTTGAAAAATTGGCTTTAAATAAAAGCATGTTACAAAGAAGTTTTTATGTACTTGTTTCATATTACAAATCAGAGCTATCTAATGCGTCTAGCTTCAATAAAGAAGAATTATTAGATATATGTTATTCTGAATTGTTTACAAGAGTTGAAAATATAATGAGTGGACTATCTATGTGTTCTGTATCGGCAGACATATTAACTTCAAACGATATAGCTGAATTATTATATTCTGCATACAACAGGGATGATAAGAGTTATATGAGTGTGCAACAAGCGCTAGAAGCTGGTTTCTATAGATTATATTCAACATCTGAAGATGCTGTAACTAAAAAACACAAAAAATTATTAGAAACTATAAAACAAGAAGCTGAATATAAAGCGATTGTTGCTTTAAACAAGGCTATTGATGAAGGTACATTTAAGACTAGATATGAGATAGAAGATGAGTATGATCAAGAGACAAGTAAGCAGGCTATAGAAATAGTAAAAAAAGAAAAAGTATCTGAAGAGATAAAGCAAGAGGCCAAAAAGATTATAGTAGAGGAATATAGAAAAGCTAAAAGAGAAAGAATAGAAAAACAGCAAGAAGATATAGATAAGACAAGAAAAGAAATTGAGAGAATAACAGGAGAACCAAACGAAGATGGTGCAGAACAAGAAATTGATACTACAGTTGAAGTAACTTCTCCAGATACCAATGTATTAGAACAAGATATAGTATCTCACTCTCAAGTAATAGAACCACAAGAAGTTATAACAGAAGAAAATAATTCTACAGAAAATGATGACGAATCAATTGTATAATTATGGGGGTACATCTAATGAGAAAAGAAAAAAATAATATAGAAGTAGAAAACGAAAGCGTAAAAGTATCGGATGAACTTATAGAGCAAAATAACAGTGAAGGCAATGTGTTACAACTTAATAGATCCAATTTAAAAGACTTATTAGCACCATCAGGAATCGATGCTTCACACTTCGATTACTTAGAAATATTTTCTAAGGTATCAAGATTTGCTAGAACATTCTATGTAACAACATTACCAAGGCAAGCAACATTTCCATATTTCTTGTCTAATATATATGAATTCGGTGACGTAAACACATCTGTATACATAAGTCCTATATCCGAAACAACTTCTCAAAACGATTTAAATAAACAAATAGTTGAAATACAGTCTGAAAGATTTGTTGCTCAAGATAGAGGAGATATAAACAGAGATGCAACACTTAGTGCCAAACAAGCAGAAGCAGAGGCGCTTCGTGATCAAATAGCGGCTGGATATAATAAACTATTTGAAGCAAGTATAATATGTACATTATTCGCTTATTCAAAAGACGAACTAGACAAACTTTCTGAATTGTTAGCGATGGAAGCATCAAAAAGCTTGGTGGGACTAAAAACAGCTTGGGCTATTCAAGAGGATGCGTTTAAGTCTAATTTGCCACTGAATAACAATAAAATGACTAGAAAACACACTTTTGATAGGGGTTCAATGGCTACGGTATTCCCATTTGTTAATGCAGATGTTGGACATTCTACGGGTATTCCTATAGGAATAAATAAACAAACAGGGTTACCTATTATATTTGATAACTTTAATAATTCAATGACAAACTACAACATGATTATATTTGGTAAATCAGGTTCTGGTAAATCTGTTACTATAAAAACTATAATGGCTCGTTCGGCTGTTCTTATGGGAATTGAGAACCTAGTTCTTGATGCTGAAGGGGAATATGTAGCGGTTGCAGATGCTTTAAGAGGAATAAACGTGACAATTGGACCAAAAAGTGATACAATTATAAATATATTCGATCTTGAGCCAGAAATAGTTATAGACGAAATAACGGGTAAAGAAACATATACTTTAAACATTGAAAATAAAATTGAGGACGTAACTCAAGCATTAACAACAATGGCTAAAGGTGCAACAAGAAGTGAGGATGTTACCGAACTTACAAAACAAATTATATCTGAAATTGTTGCAGAAGAATATATTTCAAGAGGATTTACAAGTGACATAGAGACTCTTTATCTTGATTCAGACACAGTAACAGGACAGGTAGTAAGAGAAAAGAAACCTATGCCAACAATATCTGAATGGTATGATAGATTAGTGGAGAAAGCAAAAGAAAACGATAATGAAACATATACGTTCCATTATAACTATCTAACAAAGGTTATGAAGCAATATTGTAGAAAATACAATGGACAAATGGCATACTTTGATGGACAATCTACATTTGAGTTAAACGAAGGATGTCTATTTATAAACATAGATATATCTGGACTGGAAGAAAGATTTGCAAGACCACTTGCACAACAAATTCTTATGTCATGGATATGGGAAAAATATGTTAAGAAAAACAGTGAAGATAAATCTAAAGCCAGAAAGAAAAGGGTACTTGTGGATGAGGCTTGGATGATGTTAGAGTATCCAGAAGCTGTACAATTCTTGAATACGATGGCAAGACGTGCTAGAAAAAGAAATGTATCGCTTACAGTAGTTTCTCAAAAATTCCAAGACTTCTATGAGAAAAAAGAAGCACAAGCAATACTAACTTCAGCAGAAACAAAACTTTTCTTGGCACAAGATAAATCTGAAATAGAATACTTAAAAGAAGTATTTAAACTATCTGAAGGAGAAAAAGATTTCTTACTTAGTTGTAGCAGAGGTGAGGGATTACTTAGACTTGGTTCAGAATCTGCAGTAATTGCAATTAAGCCAACGCAAAGAGAATTTGAGTTTGTTGAAACAAACCTAAGTAAACTTATAGAAATGAGAAAAGCAAAACAACAACAAGGATAAATAATATTGATTTGTTAGCAAACATGTCGTATTACACTATTTATTAAGATTGAGGTAGATTAATGAAGCTTATAAAAGACAAAAAGAAATTTTTAATTATAGTATTAATATTATTTGTAGTATTACTATTTAGTAGTAATACTACGTTTGCTGCAATAAACGATAAATATTACAACAATGATGCAGTTCCTAGTGCTAGCTTGGACAATACTGTTTCGGATAGTGTATACCTAGAAATATTTGCAAAATTAGTGTATGCAATAGGTAGACTAATAGAGTGGATAACTGGTATAATTTTTGAAATGTTAACAGGGGTGTCAGATTATCCATGGGCTGACAAAATAGTATTTAACGCAGTACCGCTGTTAGACGTAAACTTTATAAATCCAGGCGAAGGCTCGTTTGTTATAAATCCACAAATACAAGATGTGTTGAAGAATTTATATTCAACAATATTGGCTTTAGCGGTAAGCTTTTTTGGTATAGCTGTATTGATTACAGCAATTAAATTGGTAATTTCAACAATAGCAGTTGAAAAAGCTAAATACAAACAAGCAATAGTAGATTGGTTAATTGGATTTGTAATGCTATTCTGTATACATTACGCAATCTCGTTTATGTTCTATCTAAATGAGCAATTAGTAGCTACTGCATCTAATATAGTAACAGAGCAACTAAAGGCTGCATCTAATGTTGCAATGACAGCAATAGATGAATTGGCAAACCAAGTAATAGCGAATGCCGAGAGTAGTGGGGCTATGTATGATGGTGAGCCGGTTTCAGACATTCTTTCAAGGAATAAGGGCAAGCTTGTAGCTTGGCTTAGTGCAATTGAGAATGTGAGTGTTGATGGAGACGGTATAAGCGAAGCCATAATGAGGGATAAAAAATGGTACCAATGGACATCCGGCATTATTGAAAAAAAACAACAATATACAAATTTAGGTATGGTTATGAAATGGGCAGAGGAAGACATTATAAGTGGCGCTGACCTTTCAAAGATTAAGCCTGATGTTTTTGCTATCTATACATACTCTCCGAATTCGGCGAGTGTAAACGGGCAATGCGTTACTGATAAACATGTAGCGAGGGAATATAATAAGATAGAACAATATAAGAAGCCGGCAACTCATAAAATCTGTGCTGATAAAGCGGATAAGGATTGTATAGTTAGGGATGATGCAACTTATACGATTTATGCATATAATTTTGATGAAAGTTTTGAGAATTATAAAGCTTTGTTTGAGTTAAGTGAAGATGAAATTAATAGCGGAAAGTGGTATATATATGACGTTAATCTTGATGGTCGAATAGATAATGGAGATAACTTACATACAAATACAGCAATAAATTGGGAACCACCATATCCGATAGATATCATAGATGCATATTATCTAGCGTGCGTTGATGATGCTGGGGGGTATGTTAAAACAGAAGCATCTTTGGCAGAAGCATTAAAAACATCGGTTGTAAAAAACATACTTGGAAGACATTATGATAACTTTATTAATAATATGAGTATTGGTGTGGGTGAATTAGACTATATTTACGAAGGAGATATAACAAACATTGGTGTAGACGCAATACAGACTAAATTAGGGGTATCCGATCCAGTTGGAGTGTTTACAAAAGATGGTGATAACATAAATACATATATTAAAAGTGAATCTACGACAGTTGGGGATAGAGACTATTATTATATTACTAGAATGTCAGAGGCCAACTTTAATGCAAGTAAGAGTAAATATGCTCCATTTATAGTAGGCGGAGAGGCGTATGTGGTGAGAAATGATAACGTGAAATTTAGTTGGTCTGTAATTCTAAGCGACTTGGCAATTATAAAAAGAACGAATGATCCTGGCGAGGGCGATCCAAACAGATTGATTTCAAATTTAGCAGAATACTTTAGGTATAATGCATATAACAAAGAACTTTCAGATAAGCTTGTTGCAGGTGTCGTAACAGGAGATAATGCAAGAATACAGAATATGTTGATGTACACTATTTTGGTTATGCAAAGTTTAGTATTATTTATAGCATACATTAAGAGATTATTCTATGTAATAATATTAGCTATGATGGGACCAATTGTAGTTGTATATGACTTCTTCCAAAAATTTGGAAAATAAGAATGAATTTAAAACAAATAGATAAATGTAAAGGATTAGTAAACTCAAGTATTTGTTTACTAATTCGACAAATTGTGATATAATATAAATATAATTAGTTTAGTAGATAGAGGTGGGCTAATGAAGCATACGAAACATTCGATGGGGAAGAAAATACTTTTAATTATAGCATTAACAGCTTTTATAGTATTACTATTTAATAGTAATACTATCTTTGCTGACATAAATGATGATTATTCTACTACAGATACAGTTCCTAGTGAAAACCTTGGAGAATCAGTTAAGAATAGTACATTTTTAACTGGCTTATCTAAATTAGTTTTTGCAATAGGAAGATTGCTAGAGTCAATAACAGGATCAATATTTAAAATGCTAACAGGAGTATCAGATTATCCTTGGGCAGACAAAATAGTGTTTAATGCAGTTCCACTTTTAGATATTAACTTTATAAATCCGGCAAAAGGCTCATTTGTTGGCAATGATTCAATAAAACTTGTAATAAGAAATTTATATTCGACAACATTAGCTTTAGCAGCAAGCTTTTTTGGTATAGTTGTATTAATTACAGCAATTAAATTAGTAATAACTACAATTGCATCAGAAAAGGCAAAATACAAACAAGCAATTGTAGATTGGTTAGTAGGTTTTGTAACATTGTTTTGTATACATTATGCAATTTCTTTTATGTTCTACTTAAATGAACAATTAGTTACAGTAGCATCGCAAATGGTTACAGCTCAATTGCAAGCTTCTACAGATGAAAAGTTGGCTTCGGCTAAAATGTCTGAATTAGTAGACCAGGTAATAAGAAATGCAGAACGGTGTCAAATATAACGATCAATCAGTTTCAGATATTCTTAGAAAAAATAAACGTATATTAGAAACCTGGATGAATTTAGGAACAGAAGATGAACTTAAAGGGATTCATGAAGCTTTTTTAAAAGAGAATGGAGATTTTTTATGGTGGAAGCAGGATAAAGCCGAAGGTTTAGACAAGCAGTTTGAACAACTTGGTATGATAATATCCTGGGCGGCAGCAGAGAATATAAGTGCCGTAGATATTGGTGAAATAAAAAGTAAAATTAAGGTTGCGGAAACTACCACAAAGATTGAAACGGGAATGGCTCATGGAGCTACTGCTATAAATTATAATCAAGCTATTTCAACAGAGAACTTGAAAAAACTATTTGGAAAGAAAAAAGAAGACGGTAGTTATAGCTATACTTCGGCACAGACGGAAATGTTTAACTATTTTGTAAATAGCATTGCGTATGTTAACTCTCCTTATAAGGGAGAGGCTACAGATAATAAATTAGTTGTAAAAACCACTCAAACGAGTGAATCTAAAACTACAGTGCGATCTGATTTATATTTATTATCAAGCGGTTCTTCATTACTTGGATATAATGGTAACTCTGTAACAGAAGGAGAAAATTTCTATTGGACAGAAGTATTTGATGATTTAATAGAATTAAAAAGTGCGAGTGATACAAATAGCGGAAAATATGTTTCAGGTAGTGGAAAGAGGCCACGTCTTTTATCAGATTTAGCAACATATTTTAGAAATAATGCATATGAAGTAAAAATAGATAAGTATAATCAAACTGGAATAGCTCACGATACAAACAAAGCTAAAGTTCAAAATATGTTAATGTACACAATTTTAGTTATGCAAAGTTTGGTGTTATTTATAGCGTACATTAAGAGATTATTTTATGTAGTAATTTTAGGAATGATGGGACCAATCGTAGTTGTATTCGATTTCTTCCAGAAATTTGGGAAATAAGGAGGTAATATAATGGGAAAAGGTGGAGGAGCCTTAAGCATGTGGCTTAAAGAGTTTGGAGCCCTAGTTTTTACACAAACAATACAAGCATTCATATATGCAATAATCATATCGGTAATATTATTTGGTATGGTTAACCAAAGTCCAGATATGCCTGCAGCAGATTCTAATGCTTCGTTAGGGCTTATGGCTACATTTGCATTACTTTCTGTATTTAAGGTAGAAGAATTAACAAAGAAAATATTTGGCATTCATGATACTAAAGCATCTCCTGGTCAAGCGGTAAGAAGTTTAGCAAAAGGAGCTATAGCATTTAGCTTAGGTAAAAAACTGTTAAACAATGTTGGTAAAATAAGCGGTGGCTATAGACAAATGCATCAAGCTCGTAGAGATAGAAAGAAATTAGCTAGCAGATTAGAAGAAGATATGAGGGATAATGGATACGTTCTACAAAACGGCAAACCAGTAAAAGTAGCATCGACGTCTAAATCATCAACAACGACAAATACATCTACAGATACAGGTAAAAAGCCAATGAGCGATAAACAAAAAGAATATTATGAAAAGGCTAAAGCGGCTAAAGCGGCCGGTAATATGGAAGGCTACAGATATAACATGGGAATTGCAGCTGGTATCGGCAAATCAGAGGTTGATGTTGGAGATGTTTCAGTTTCTTCAGAAGGTGGTAACGACTTATCGGGAGCTTCATATAGAAGAATCAAGAATGCGTTAAGAACATATGAGGATAAAGCAGCAGAAATAACTAAATCTAGAAATGAAGGCATTAAAACTATGATATCTGGTACAGTGGAATCAATTGCCGCTATACCTGGCGCAGTAACTGGAATGGTATTAAAAAGTCCAACAGGAGATTTTTCCGAAATGCTTAGTGCGGGTATTACAGGTGCTGGTGTTGGAGATATGGTTGGTAAATCTCTGGTAGACACGGTAGATAAAGCAACAAAGCTGGCACAACGTGTAGGGAAAAATGAGACTGGCATGATATTTACGGGCTCTGGATATGGTAAAAGGCAATTACAAAAATCGATAGATAGATATAAAGATGCATTGAGTAAAGCAAGTGTTAATCATAACAATTCAAAGATAGATATAGACAATATAGATATTTAAAAGTAGGAGGAAATTATGGAAGGAAAAAGGACTGACTCGAAATTGTTGTTAATCTCTTTAGTACTAATCCTAATAATCCTCCTTTTACTTAATTATTTTCTTGGTAAAAATAGGATGGATGAAACTTGGAATTACAAAAAGATAACAACTGCAACAGATGTAATGTATAAAGGTGAAATAGTAACAGATAGAGAGACATATTATACATTAGAGAAAATTATAAATCAGTATCTTGATTCATATATAAATACAAATAACGATGAAGAAAAGACAATGTATGATAGTTATTACAAATATTTAACTGAAAATTATAAAGGTTATTTAAGTAAAAAAGAATATATAGAGGTTGCTGAAAAATTTTTAAATAAATTCTACGTTAACATTAATGATAATTATGAAACTATGTATACATATCAAATACTAAAGGATATATATTCTTTTGATAACAACATATATCTTTGTGTACTACAAAGTAATAGAAACAATGAAAAAGGATATATAGCGCTACAAGTTAATAAAGAACAATCACTGTTTAAAATTGTGTATATAGAGTAGGTGCAGTCATGAGAGATAAAATAGATGAAATATTAGATATATTTGGTAGAGATAAAAAAACTTTAGTATATGTAATTATAGCTTACGCATTAATTATGATAGCAATTATACTTATTATATGGTGGCCAAAAGAAAAGGAATATGCAACATATCAAAAAGTAGATATAACTACTAGAAAAACAGAACAAGGGCAACAATATATAGATGATTTAACGTATATTTTCAAGAATAGCAAAAAGGAAGAATTCGCAGAATCAATATCTAATGGATATCTTGAATATACAAATAAAACTGCTCAAAGTATAATAAGCGAATTGGAAAGCAAAAACTATTTTTCGTCTGATGTTCAAGTAAAAGGCCTGAACATATATGAAGATGGTGAAACATATGTCTATTCCACTACTATGTATTCAGGAAACAACAGTAGAGTAATAAATATTATAGAAACGTATCCATATGAATATGAAATTGTTTTTGATGATTTTTATTCATATACAACATACGATAGAGCAACGACAAAAAATAATATAAAATTTACAGTTAATAGTATTTATAGAAATTTAAGATATTTAGATATAGATATGAGTATAGAAAATCTAAATGATAGTAATGTTGGATTTGATTTTAACAGTACTGTGGGTGTGCAAGCTGTACTAACGGATGGTAATACATATTCACTATCTAATTTAGTTTCTAGTGGCTCATGCACAACTCTAACGCCGAATATGACGGTGAACAAACAATTGGTTTTTGAAGTACCGGCACAATTGCAAGAAAACATAGAATATATAGTTTTCGTCGGAGTCAATCTGGAATTTTCTAAAGCTAATATAAAAATTAGTTTATAGATAATTAAACAATATATAATAATAAGGGATACAGCATAGAAATGAGGTGAAAAGCTAATGGAAGAAAAAGAACAAGAGGACAAAGATGATTTAAAACAAAACGATCAAGGGATAATGCCTAATTCTCAAACAGAAAGGAAAACCAGAAGAAGAAAGGGTATCGGTACCCTTTGGGACAATATAAAGGGAGCTTTTAGAGGCAATGCAAAAGATATTTTCATATTAAAAGCCAAACTGGCTATTTATGGGGTAATAGGTGGCATAATAGCATTATCATTGTTGATTGAAGGTGATGCGGAAGATACTTCGTCTCAATCTAGTACAACAGTATACAATATTTATTCTAGTAGCACTTCTGTTTCAGCACAAACATATAAAGAAACGGGGTCGTTAATACTTGCTACAGATCAAGAAGTAGAGCAGATAAAGACTAGTTATTTTGATACAATAAAAAATAGTAGAGAAGGTTATTATGAAGCGCTTAATACTGTATTTTCGGGGAAAGAAAGCAGTACTGTGGCAAATAGAGTTGCACATATAACATCTAACTATTCTTCAGGAGAAGTGCAAGAAGTGGATAGAGTAATAGAAACTGCGCCTTCACTAGCGGGAGCGGTTAAACTAAGCGATAGTAGAACAATATATGAACATATATTATTAACTGAAAAATATAATTTTAACAACATTATTTGGCGTTCATATGTAAAATCTGGCAGTGGACTTGCTAAGTCTAACATAGACTTTTCATTAGATGAAACAACTAAATTAGTATATCCTAAGATAGATAGTAATTCTGAAAATGGTTCTGAACAAAACTTGGAATTTTTCGTATCAAAAATTAGACCGTATTTACAATCATGGCGTATTCCATTTGATTTAACCGCAGGAACTATGGATACACAAGATGCTTCTAATTATAATGTACAGTTAGCATATAATACTATAGCGAATGCATATCATGAGATAGTAATGGACAGATACAAATTAGAAAGACTAGCAAGAACTACGAATTATTTGATTTATGACCAAACAACAACAACAACAACTACTACTAGGACGTGTAAAACTTATACATATTCAAGTGGCGAATCTGCTGGTGAAGCGTGTACTAAAGAAGATTATGAAGCAGGACTATGTAAAGATTCAAGAATGAGTATAACCACCAAGGTACCTTGTAATGATAAAATAGGTGGAAATAAAATATGTAATGTAGATGATTTGGGGAACTCTTTTATATACAAAACAACAAATTGTAAGGATACATGGATAGCAGGATGTAGCTATGGAACCAAGAAGGCAACAACAGAAGTTACTTATTGTACGGACGATGAAACAACAGCAATTCCTACTGTAGTGCAGGGAGTTAGAGAAACAAAGAACCCGGTAAATGATGTGAAAACATATAATTGGACATATGTTACATCAACAGCTAAAATGTTAGATAAAGTTATATCTAATTCATATAATTTTGAAGCATATTATAATTATTCTACAGAAAATTATAATAATTTTATAAACAAAACTGGCGACTATGGAACTAAGACAATAGAGGAATATAGAGAAGCAGAAAAGACTAATTCTAAGTCTGATGAACTAACTCAAGTTGACGTAGATTATAACGAAACAGAAAAGACGGAAACAGCATCAAATGCTAGTTGGAAAAGTAGTACTGACAAATATGTTGTGGCTTCATTTTCATCTATACCGGCTGGAGGAACTTTCAAATCAGGTTCAACGCAAACAAAAAAAATAAATACAGTTGTTGAGATAACCAAAACAGGTAAAGAGTATACAGACACATATAGCTGGTCAGACAATTTGAATTTTAGTGAGTCAAAATCTGGAATATATAATATAGACAGCGTTAAAGATATTACAGGTGATGATTTTAGTGAAACAGATGAAATTTATTACAAAGCATTATATGAAGATAAAGATATAAATCTTATTGATTTAATGAATTCAGATGATACTATTTATAAAGACTACATAGGTGGAGACGCTAGTAGCAGCTCCACAAATAACATTGGAATAAGAAAAAGTGCGTTATCTATATCGTATAACGTATTAAGAACAGATCTTCAAGAATTAGCGGAGCAATATCCATTAAGTGGCTTAATGTATGGTAATTCTTTAGGAATATTAGAAGGGTTAAATCTTGGTGCAGTTGTTGCAGCCGGTGGTATTAATGAAGCACTAATAACACTGGCAATGAGCCATTTAGGAGACAACCTAGACCATATGATGTCTATAAATAACCATGGAACATTTTTTAGAAATCATTGGTGCGCAATGTTTGTATCATATTGTTTAAGAGAAATAGAGCATCAAACAGGACAAAAAATACCTATTCCAAACTATGCAGCATGTACAACATTCTGGAATCAAAATAATGCAAAGCCGGGCTTCTTTGATGTTAAAGAATGGGTAGAGCAAGGTATAAGTGGTAGATTGTGTGTTCAAAGCGATCCAACTCACATCGCTCCTCTTTCTAGTATTCAACCAGGTGATATAATATTATTTAGTTATGATTCAGAGGGAAGAAGAAACCATACATCTATTGTTAAAACTGTAGAAAAGGATGAAGCTGGAAATGTTACATCCATAACTACTATAGATGGGAACTGGGGAACTTCTAATGGAGGATTTAATGGCTCAAAAGTTCAAGAAGTTGTACATACAGCGAGTTCGTACGTTTCTTTGAAGAAAATAGCTTCATTTGTAAGTATTAGTACAGTTCTAGCAGAAGCAGAAAGGGGTAATTTATGGTAAATAAAGGAACTATTAAGAATATAAACGTTACAGATATTTTAGGTAAAATATTAGTTGGATTAATAATAGCCTTTGTTATACTAGTAATAATTATGATCGTAACAAGCAATCCGGAAACAAGAGAAAAAACAAAAGTAAACAATGAGCTTAAAACAGAGCAAATGTTAGTATTATTAAAATGTGCGCAGTTTCATCTTGACAAGTCTGTTAACCTAGAAATAAATAGTATAACGGATGATAATATGATAAGATTTGCAACAGATTATTTAAATTTATTAAATAATCAAACTAATACTGAAATTGAGTCTGCTCAAAAGGTGAAGCGAGCTGATTTAGAAAATATGGTAAGACACATTTTTGATAAAACTATAAACTATTCTAATGTGACTTTGGAAATTGATGATGAGTATGTATCTGTTCCAGCAACCCTAGTTGGAACAGATGCAGAAATATATAAATTTAAAAAACGTGAATATGATGAAAGTCAAAACGTATATACAGTTTATATAGATTGTTTAGAGATTGGCCCCTCACAATTTTCTGAAATTTTTGAAGGAGAAGTAACAGAATATAATCCAAATGATGTAATTAAAACAATGATATTTAAGTATATGGAAAAAGAAGATAGAAGAGTATTATTATCATACAATTCTATATACAACACATAATCAAGCAGGAGAAAACAAAAATGAAAAAAATTAAAAAATATACACCAGAACAATTGCAAGAAGCGTTGCAAAATAAGCAAGCTTTTGAGGCATATATAGAAAACATAGATGATAAATATAATTTACATTGTATATTCGCTGGTAATAATGGAATTATACCAAGAGAAGAGGCTTCGTGTATAGTACAGGACGATGGACTTGTTGATGCTGACTTTTGCTTAAAGAAAAAAGGCAAAATAATGCAAGTGTGTATAAAAGAAATAAAATATGAAAATGACCAGATAGCTCAAATAATACTTTCAAGGAAAGAATTAGAACTTAAGGTTAGACGTTGGATGTACTCAAATTTAAAGCCGGGTATGAAACTGAAAGGTGTAGTTAGAGGACTAACAGATTACGCAGCATTTGTTGATGTTGGCGGTGGTGTGACTGGAATAGTTAAAATTGAGGATATATCTGCGGTAAGAATAAATAAAGCTTCTGAAAAGTTAAAAATGGGTCAACGTGTACAATGCGTAGTTAAAAAGTTCGATAAAGACACAGGAAAAATAGAGTTGTCTTTAAAAGATGCGATGGGAACATTTGCAGATAAAGTGAAAAAACTAAAAGAACGCGATGTAGTTGAAGGGATAGTTAGAAGCAGAACAAAAACTGGTATGTTTATTGAACTTGCCAACAACTTAGTTGCAATGTCTGAACATGTTAGTGGAATAGAGTATGGCCAGAAAGTATTAGTGTATATTAAAAAGATAAATTTAGAAAAAGAAAAAATAAAAGTAGAGATAATAGGCTAGGATAACAGCTGACACATTAGTGCCAGCTGTTTTGGGTTTACTTTTTGCTCTTTTTGCTCTTTTTGCACCGCCGTACAATCCATCCGATTACCCAACAAATTACTACGAACAAGAGGAAAAGCACAACGGGCAACCAGGCAATCTGGATGAAGAGCTCAAGCGAGTACCAAAAAACTTCAAGTAATAACATAAAATCCCTCCAAATATAATTAATTTAAACTAAATATATAGTTATTATAATTATACCACTTTACATAAAAATAGTCAAATTTAGACATTACTCAAATGATAAAATATACCTTAAAACACTAGTATATTTAAATCAATAGTGATATAATATTAGTGTTAATATTAAGTATGTATTAATCAAATAAATGTAAGCCACATTAATGTGTAGCTTAATATATTAAAATTTTAATATGGAGGGATTTTATGATAAATGATACAGAAGTAAAAACTAAAGTATCGCCTTTTGCGGTAAGAGAAAATGAAGTAAAAGTATTTGATGGTAAGGAAGGTTTTGCGTCTATAAACCAAGTTGTATTCAAAATGGATATGGGATATATTAGCGAAAACCATATAAAAGCATTAGAAGTAGTTAATGAATATGGATTTGTAACTTCTAGACAAGTAACACAAGTACTAGAATTAAGAGGAAAGTTAGAAGAAATTGAACCTGAAAAAAGACAAGATAGAGTGGCTAAGTGGTTAGAAGATTTAACAAAGTCTAAAGTATTATCTAGATATGCTTTCGAAACAGAAGCTGGAAGGAGTTCATACAGAGTATATGCTTTGGAAAAAATAGCTACATACATTTTAAAACAAAGAAATGTAGTAACAACGTGGCAACCAACAGATAATACTAAACCTGCATATGCCTTAAAAAGAAAACTTGCTGGAAATCAAATAATAATTGCATATATGACAAAAGTTGGCGCTTTTGTAGAGGCAAATCCAAATTTATTATTATTCTCTAAAAAATATAACGTTAAATTTAAACCAACTGGTGGTTTGGTAAAATTAGATAACGGTGAACAAGAAGTAAATTATGTATTTGAAGTTGTAAGAAGAAATGAAGATTGGCAAAATATGCTTGCTGAAAAACTTCAATTATATGCAGATTTCTACGAAAACTTTGCTAAAAATGATGCCGGATTTTATGAACTTCCACAACTTGTTTTCGTTGGTGAAGATGTAAATCACAATGCAGAAATATTTAGGATAGCTAAAAAAATAGGTTTTAATATTAAAGATGAAAACATGTATTTTACAACAGATTTAGCACAATTAGAGGATTCGCTTGAAAATACTATCAGCGTATTTGAATTTGACGCTGAAAACAATAAATACAAACTTACAGCTAAGTCTTTAGACATATTAAAGCCTGGACAAAATGATGATGTTAAAACATCAAAATTAAAATCTAAAACATATAGTCCAAATGTTATAGTTGAATAATTTAAATACCAGCTTGTATAGACCCTTACAAGCTGGTATTTGTTCTTAGAGGTGGATAATGAGAAGGGGAAATATAGACAATAAGACAGAAAAAGATAGCATTGATATTTATGATAATTTAATTATAAATAGCAATAAAAGTCCGCAAGAGGAATTAGGTCGAGAGATAAAAAATGAAAATCTAAATAATAAAAATAGGTTTAAAACATTATTGTTATTTTTTATTTGTGCGTTGTTAGTCATATCAACAACAGGAGTATTACTGTATAGGTATAATAAGATTTTAAGTGATAAACAAAGCCCAAGTTCACCTAATGTCCAAGTAGGTAATGATGTTGATATAAAATCCAACAGTAAAGATGCAAAGTATTTAGTGGAGTTTTCAGATAAATACACATACAATCCTATTACTGTAAAAGAGATAGAATATACGGAAGGTAAAATAAAGATAGATGGTGAGAGTCAAAATAAGGTACAAATTTCTTATATCGAGATATCTGGACTGCTAGACACTAAAATCCAGGACAAAATAAATAAAGAGATAAAAGATTCGGCGTTCATTTTAAATAAAAATTTAAATTCAAATCAACAATATGGTGCCTATACTTATGTAGAAGGAAATTTTGCTAATATTTTAAGTATACAAATTTATTCATATGTTTATGAGAATAATGTTGCTGTAAAAGAACAAGAAACATACTTGAACTTTAATCTTGCAACAGGTGAAAGAATAAAATTTCTAGATTTATTTGCAGATAACACACCAATGAATTCTATAATATATGATTTGAAGTATAAAGAGTTAGCATGGGATACAGAGCTAGATTTAGATATGTCTGAAAAGGAATGGGATAAAGCTGCAAATATGGATAACAGAGACACTTCTGAATATGAAGATATAATATTACAAGCAATAAATAGGTACAAAAATTTGAATAAAGATGAAATAGATTTCTTTGTAACACCTAATAGAATTGTTGTACATCTAGGCATAAACGATGGTGGAGAACTTGGTGGCTATGTAATAGACTTATACAAGTATGCAGAGTATGTTACGTTATTCAAAAAGTTCCTTACAGACAATGTCATATATGAGGAAATCCCATCGACTCAAGCGCTTGTTTTTAATGATTATCTTGGTAGTATACCTGAGTATTACAAAACAGAAAATTCGTTTTTGTGCTTTTTTGATACTTCCCACTTTACTTACGAACAAGAAGTAGAAAGGGAAGAGATAGAAAAATATTCATCAGAATTAGTAGCATTAAAGAGAAACTTACAAAAAGCGCATGAAGAAAGAATTAAAAAAGAAGTACAAGAAAGGGCAACCAAAAACACAAAAAACGGCTATATTGCAAGATTTTTACCGTATGCAGATATATGTGAATATGGCAACGTTTATGGTAAGGAGTCATTTATATGTGTTGGAATGTATGGTTCTCTAGAAGAAATGACAAAGGAGTATTTTAATTCGAATTTGTATAGATTATTAGCAAAGCAAAACGCAGCACCTAAAGTTTCAGTTGATGATGCTCTTGTGGGCGGTTTAGATTATACCGATAAGAATATTAAAAATATATTATATGATGAAGATGGTAAAGAATTATTTGAACTTACGGTCTACTATAATTTAGATGGGGAGAAGGTTGCGAGTAGTTATGAAGAGCTAGAACAATATATAGATAACAAATATAAAGAGCAAGAACCAGTACAAGAAGGTGAAATATATGAGGAGGAAGAAATATGAAAAAAGGAATATCTAATGCGGCGTTTATAATTACATTAATAATAGTATTACTTATTTGCATAAGTGCATATATTTTAGTGGATAATTATGTTATTAAGCCCAATATAGCAACGCCAGGAACTGTAGAGAAAAATACAGAAAAACCAATGTATAGTATGAGTACATTTCCTAAAGTTGATGCATCACTTGCTACGCAACCACTAGTTGATGCAATAATATCCAATTTCACTGGACTAGATAAAAGTAATATAGTTACAAATTATTCTAATACGCATCCAGCTTACGTTAAGTTAATAAATGATGAAGTGGATTTAATTGTTGTTACAGAACCTTCACAAGAAGAGTTAGAACTAGCTAAGAAAAAAGGAGTAGAGCTTGAAGTTATACCTGTGGTAAAGGAGGGATTTGTATTTTATGTGAATACTAAAAATCCAATAAACTCGTTAACTAGAGGGCAAATTCAAGGAATATACTCTGGAGAGATAACAAACTGGGAAAAAGTAGGTGGAGAAAATAAAAATATTACACCATATCAAAGACCAGTAAATTCAGGTAGTCAAACAGGAATGTTATCCTTGGTTATGAAAGATAAAAAATTAATGGAACCTAAAAAAGAAAACCTAATTGCAACAATGGCTGAAATTGTAAATTTAGTGTCACAGTATAATAATGATGTTGATGCTATTGGATATTCATATTATTATTATGCAAAAACAATGTATGAAACAATAGATAATACTGTAGCAAGCAACATTAAATTCATTGCAGTAGACGGCATAGAACCAAGCAATAAAAATATACAAAATGGTAGTTATCCATATACAACAGCATATTATATTGTAATAAATAAAGCTGATGGTGAAAGTTCGCCTGCGAGAATTCTAGCAAATCAACTGCTAAGTGCAAGAGGTCAACAAGTGGCAAAAGATGCTGGATATGTTCCTGTAAAATAATATAAAACAATAACACATGAATTAGCAAATCGATTCGAATTTGTGTATTATTTTCAAAACTTGACGGGAGAATCGCTATTAAATGGTGGAAAATAATGATTTATATTTAGAATTTATAATAGATAAAAATGGAAACAAGCTAGTACTTAATCAAAAAGTGTCTAACTTTTTGGGTTCAGTTCATAATCTAGCTTGTTTATTTTGTCTTAAGAATTAATATTTTCAATGGTTGTATCTATAATTCTATGAACAGCCTCAATGCTATTGAACGCGTTATGAGGGGTAATAACGACATTTGGCATTTTAGAAAGTAGAGTTGATTCTACAATTATTTTAGCAGCATTATCTATAGGTGAATTAGATATATTTTCTTCAAATAAAAATTCTTCACCTTCTAAAACGTCTAACCCAGCACCATAAATTTTACCTTGTTCTAAAGCTTCTATAAGATCAGGATTATTAATAAGGCCACCTCTTGCTGTATTTATAATTATAACACCATCTTTCATTTTAGAAATAGTATCTTTGTTAATAATATGATATGTATTAGCATTAAGAGGAACGTGTAAGGAGATTATATCTGAAACTTTTAGCAGTTCATCTAATGATAAATATTGGAAGTTTATAAGCTCGGAAAGAAAGCTATCTTTATGTATATCATATACTCTAACATGCATACCGAAACTTCTTGCCATTTTTGCCACATGAAGTCCAATTCGTCCACCACCAATTATTCCAATAGTTTTACCTTTTAGATCAAATCCCATAAGTCCTGTTGTAGTAAAATTACCTTTAGCGGTTTCTATATAAGATTGGTGAATTTTACGAGACAAAGATAGCATAAGTCCAAAAGTGTGTTCAGCTACTGTATTTTCTCCATATAACGCTACGTTTTTTACATGGATGTTTTTAGAATTAGCATATGCTATATCTATATGATCTGTACCTGTAGAGCGTGTAGCTATAATTTTTAAATTTGTACATTTAGATATTATATTTTCATCTACTTTAGAATGAATAAAGACGGAGATAACGTCGCTATCTATATACTTGTTGAGGTTAACTTTCTGTATTGATTCTTCGAAGAAACGTAAAGTGTGTCCGGCTAAATTTGTGATAAATCTTTCCTTTTCTATATCATTTATTTCAAAAAATGAAATTATCATATAATCACCATATATAGTATATGTTTTAAGATAATTGTTATACATATAACAGTTTAACAATGATTACATACATATTTTCGTTAATCACTTAATAATTTTTCTAAAATTTGTATTGCATTAGAAGCGGCGCCTTTACGAATATTATCTGCTACTACCCATATGTTAATACCAGATTTTGTTGAATAGTCTCTGCGAATTCTTCCTAAAAATACTTCATCTTTATTGTTCGCAAATGAATTAAGTGGATAAATGTTAAGATTTGGTTCGTCTAAAACAACAATACCTGGAAAAGTTGCAAGCTGTTGTTTTAAAAGCTCTATGTCAAAGTCTTTTTCGAGTTCAATATTAATACTTTCACTATGTGAATTTATAACAGGAACTCTGACGCAGGTGGCAGTAACTGGTAGGTTAGGCAAGTTTAAAATTTTTCTGGTTTCATTTACCATTTTTAATTCTTCTTTGGTATAACCGTTATCCTCAAAACTATCTATATGAGGTATACAATTGTTATATATTTTGTGTGGGAATTTATCTTCTTTGTATCCGTAAGATGTAAATATTAAATCATCAATGCCCTTTTTTCCAGCTCCAGATACAGCTTGGTAAGTAGAATAAATTACTCTTTTTATGCCATAGTATTTATTTAAGACATAAAGAGGAAGCATTGCTTGTATGGTAGAACAATTTGGGTTAGCTATAAGTTTGGCGTTCCCAATTGTATCAAAATTTACTTCTGGAACAATTAAAGGAACATCCTCATCCATTCTAAAAGCACTGCTATTGTCTATAACTGTGGTACCGTTTTCTACAAATTCTTTAGCGTATTCTTTGGAAATGGTTCCGCCGGCTGAAAATAGCGCATAGTCAAAAGCACGTTTAGGCACTTCGTGTGTTAGCTCTTCTATAATATATTCTTTATCCATAAACTTAACTTTTTTACCTTTGGATTTTTTTGAGGCAAATAAATAGTATTCGTCGATAGGAAGTTTTTTTTCTTCCAATACTTTTAAAAATGTACTACCAACCAAACCAGTAGCACCCACAATTGCACATGTTATCATAAAATCACCCTAAAACATTATATTTAGTATAAATAAATTTATTACATATATTTTGTTTCCAAATTGGAAACAAAATAAAAGAATATAGAGAAAGTAAAAATATGACACAAAAAGAAATTGCTGAAATATTAGAAGTAGAAGCTACAACAGTTTCTAAATATGAAAAAGGAACATTAGAACCAAGTATAGAATCTTTAAAAAGATTATCAAATATTTTTGAAGTAACAATAAATGATTTACTAGATATAGATGTGGCTGAATTTGATGCGTCAAAAATAAATATATTGCAAGCATTAAGAGAATAGAAAGAAATGCGACTAAAAGGCAATTTATATCATAATACTCAAATAATATTTGCATATAACACAAATCATATTGAAGGAAGTAGACTTACTGAAGATCAAACAAAGAATATATATGAAACAAACACGGTGCTTTTCGAAAGTGATACAATTGCAAATGTTGACGATATTCTTGAAACAGCAAACCATTTTAAATTAGTAGATTATATGTTAGATATAGCAGACAAAAATTTAACTGAAGATATGATAAAAGGGTTTCATAAGATATTAAAATCAAGTACGTCGAATAGTACAAAAGAATGGTTTAATGTTGGCGAATATAAGAAACTTGCAAATAAAGCGGGGGGATTAATACAGTTCAGCCAAAAGATACTTGCTTAAATGCGCAAGACCAATATGCTGGTTTAATACAAAAATATTTAAGACGATAAATTTCAAAGTGCAAAAATTGCACTTTGAAATTGACTTTATAATAATAAGTTTATTTTAATTTATTAACAATATCTTGTATTTTATCTAAAGCATCAGACTTTACATCTATAATAGTATTATTTAAATAATCTAACTGGCTTGTCTTAGGGAAACTAAATGTATATTTTATCGCAAACAGTAGTTGAGAATTAGTTTTAAATCTATTATTGATTGTATTTGTAGAATATTTAGAGTCGCCAATTACAGGGCAGCCTATATATTTCATATGTGCTCTTATTTGGTGTGTTCTACCGGTATGCAGTTTTAAAGAAATAGTAGAACAATTTAAAGCCTTAAAATATTTAATTACAGTATATTCCGTAATACAAGACTTAGCATTTTTAGTAGGTTTATCTACTATTTTGGAATAACCAGTTTTATCGTCTTTTAAAATATAATTTGAAATGGTATCTTGCATTTTAGGAGGTTTGCCATGTACAAGAGCAAGATATTCTTTTGTTATGTAATTATTTGTAAAAGCATTAAGTATTTGTTCGTGTGCCAGTTTGTTTTTTGCAAATATAACAAGCCCTTCGGTATTTGTATCGAGTCTGTGGCATATTATAATGTCATTACCTTTTTCTTTTTTCACAAGCTCATCAAAGTATGGAACAAGAGTATTTTTATATTTGTCAGCCCCTTCGTAATTAGAAACGACGCCTTTAGGTTTATACGCAACAAGTATATTATCATCTTCGTATGCATAGTGAATTTGTTCAGGCAAGCCAAACAAGACGTTGTCATTTAAATATATTTTAACAACATCGTTTTCATGTAATATATAATCTTTATTTACTCTAGCATCGTTTACTTTGACATCTTTTACTCTAAACACTTTATTAAGTGCACTAGTAGCAAGATGGGGAAAAGTTTTTAAAATCACAGAGTAAACATCTTTGTTTACAAATTTTTTAGATATAGTAAATTCTTTCATAACACAATTATACAATTTATTAATATTAATTGCAAGCTTGAAAAGTGTGAGACTTTAGTATATAATGTAAACATTAAGAGGTGGTTATATGTCTAATATTTGGCATGATATGAACGAAAGTAGAATAAAAGCTGAAAGATTTTATACATTTATAGAGATACCAAAAGGTAGTAAAAATAAATATGAATTAGATAAGGAAACAGGAGTGCTTGTGCTAGATAGAGTCCTTGGAACATCTGTACAATATCCAGCAAACTATGGTTTTATACCTAAAACTCTTGCAGAAGATGGTGATGCTGTTGATGTACTTGTTTTGTGTCAAGAGACAATACCAGCTGGATGTTTAGTTGAAACTAAACCAATAGGTGTGATGCTTATGAATGATGATGGTAAAATAGATGAAAAGATAATTGCGGTGGCAACTAAAGATTTAGTATATTCAAGTTATAATAATCTTGAAGAATTGCCAGAACATATTATATTTGAAATAGAACATTTCTTTAATATATATAAAGCTTTTGAGGATAAGAAAACAACAATAGAAGGATTTAAGGGCAAAGAAGTAGCAATAGCTACAATAAATATTGGACTTGAAAGATACGAAAAAACTTTTAGGGGGTAAAATTGGAACAAGACAATAATTTTAAGAAAGTGAAAACAATAACAGGCATATTAGACATACTAATATGTCTTTTACTCTTTATATCTGCGTTATATAAAGGTGCTTTTTATAAAGAGGATGGATTATTTGTAAATGTAGTAATTTGTATGTTGGGCCTTGTTTGTCTAAGTGTAAAAATAGCACTGAATATTAGGGATAACAGGCAGATTATCAAGAGCAAGTTGGGAACAATTGTGGATATCTGTGTAATGCTTATGCCAATTGCGTACTTTTTGCCAATCATATTGGGTAAAGCGGCAAGTTTAGAATCTGCAATATTTGAAACATTAAGGTATGTAAATTTTGCGATTATATATTTTATAGTAAGGACAACTTCAAATAAAAAAGTTTATTTAACATCAATAGTATTAATTGGAGCGATACTTGCTATACTGGGAATAGATGAGATGACTTATAGAGCATTTGAAAATATATTAAATCCTATTTCTATAAATTATTTAAAAGATAATGGTGGCCAACTTTCATCTACAATACAGTATGCAAATATTACAGCACTAATAATGTTTATGGCAAGCATTATAGTGCAAGATAAGATTTCAAAAAACTTACCGGTTTTAAGTAATAAAAGTAGTATTAGTTTTAAAGCTTTGGTAATGGGTGAAATGTTTAGTTTGGTATTATTACAAAGTGCAATAATACTAACTACATCTAGAATGAATTTAATACTAATGATAGCTACGACGATAATTTATGCTATTTATTGTTTAAAGAAAAATAAAAACAAATCTGCACTTGCTTTAGTATTAATGCTTGGGGCAGCATTAGCACTTGTAACGAGCATAGATAGCTACTTACTTGTGCAAAACAATTTTATGATAATATTTACATATGTCATTACACTTATACTAATTATTGTAGGCGTATTGCTTGGAACAAAGCTTGTTGTTATTACAAATAAAGCCGATAATAACTATTTAGATAAAAAAAGAACTGTAATTAAATATGGCATACTATGTTTAGTTACTTTAATAATATTTGTAATTTTTACTACACCAAAAAGTTTGAGATTAAATGACGCTAAAGGTGAGGAAACAGAGGTAAGCAGAAACATATATGCCAAAATACAAGATAGTATAAAATTTGATATTATATTTGAACTAAATAGAAATGACAATTTTGAGCTTCATGTATATGAAGTGGATAATAAATTTAATAAAAAAATACTTGTAAGTATTACTAAGTACAGTTTGAAAGACAATGAATATCACGGACAAATAAACATATCTGAAAAAGCGGAGAGTTTACGATTAGAATTTAAAACGATAGATTCAGATATTTCTATAAAAGAATTTAAAGTAAATGATAAAAAAGTGACCTTATCTTATATGTTTATACCGGATAGTATAATGTTTAGACTTAAAGATACATTAATAAAAGATTCAAACAACACATTGAGATTTACATATTACAAAGACGCATTAAAACTATTTAACACTTCCAAATTGTTTGGAATAGGTGGAGAAGGCTTTAAAGCAAGATACCAAGAAGTGCAAGATGAAAACTATATTTCTTCTGAAGTTCACAGTGTGCCACTTCAAATATTAGTAGAAACAGGATTATTTGGAGGAGTAACTTTTGCTCTAATATGTATAGCAACATGTATAATTGTATATAGGCTATTTAGAATAAAGAATGAAGAAACATTACTATATTTACTAATTTTGTTTGCTTTTGTAATAACTTCTGCATTTGATTTAGTGTTTTCGTTTGGTGTTACAATATACCTATTTGCAGTAATTATAGGATTAATAATAGGTGAATATAAGCAAAATGATATATTAGAAAGAGATAGATATGAATTAGATAATAAATCCACTCTAGGAATGCTAAAAATAGCAGTGCTATCTATAAGTTTAATGATGCTTGGAATAGCGACAGTATATTCTGTAAATATATTTAGGGCTAGCATAATAAGAGTACCGGAATTAGATGAAACATTAGAAAATTCGTATGACAGAGTTGGATTACTTGAAACAAAAGTAGCATTAGACAGATATAATTTGGCGTATTTAACTAATTTGCTAGAGCAGTACGATACTCATATAGATTTGTTAAATACAATATATTTATCTTCTAGAGATAATGATGAAAAAGAAATTTTAAAGGTAGATATAAATAATTACATAACAAGACAAAAACAAATTGCAGACAGTATAATAGAATATGAATATTATAACAAATATGCACTTGAAAAAGTGGCGAGATGTTATTTTAACAATTATGTATCATATGCACATATCTTTGACAGTAATTTTAAAAATGACGATATAGCTTATGCTTTCTATGTGGGATATGCAATAAAACTTGCTGATAGATTAACAGAAATAGGCAAAGTAAATAATTTAGCATATAGTTTTGCTAAAAACATATATGAGGAATATATTCCAGCGTTGGAAAAACAGAACAGCTTAATAAAAAGTGAAATGCTTTCAGTAGCAATAGAAGATATGAGAATGAAACTTGAAAATTTAAGATCAAGATAGTATTAATATATTGACATAAATGAAGTTATATTATAAACTGTTGCTGTAAGAGGTTAAAATTGGTTATATAACTTGTTACAAATGTCGAATGAAAAGGGGAGGTGTATTTTCATGGCAGTAGCATCATTAGTTTTAGGTATAGTGTCAGTAGTTGTGAATTTTTTGGGACTATTCTGGGTAAGTCTAGTAACTTCTATAATAGGTTTAATATTAGGAATTATGGCTAGAAAGAAAGCTCCATCTGGAATGGCAACAGCAGGGTTTGTATTATCTATAATAGGTTTAGTTCTTAGTGGAATAATTATTGTGGCTTGTGTGGGTTCTATAGGCATAATAACTAATTTGGGTAGTGACTTGATAAACAATTCACTAAATTAATAGAAAAAACAGAGTAGATAATGCGATGAATTGTAAAAGACATCGCATTATTTATTATATTATACGGGGGAGAATATATGTTACCTACAATAAACTTATTTGGTGTTCTAATACCAATGTATGGAGTATTAGTAGTAATTGGAATTATAGTAGGCTTAATTATAATAATGAAGTTTTTTGCTAAACATTATAACATTTCGAAAGAGGACATATTGCACGCTTTAATATTTGGAATTATAGGGGCAATAGTTGGTTCGAAATTATTATATATACTAACTAATGTAAATGTATTAATTGAAAATGTGGGAAATATTTGGCAAATACTTTTGAGTATGGTAAATGGCGGATTTGTTTTTTATGGTGGACTTGTTGGAGGGGTAATAGGAATATTTATATATTCAAAAACTTATAAAGTTTCTTTTAAGGAATTGATATTACTTATAGTTCCGGCAATACCTCTTATGCACGCGTTTGGAAGAATTGGTTGTTTTTGCGCGGGCTGTTGCTATGGATGTGAGTACAACGGATTTGGTGCAATAACATTTATGAACTCTCTGGTAGCACCGAATGGAGAGCCATTTTTCCCTGTACAAATAATTGAAGCTATATGCAATTTAATAATATTTTGGATTTTATTTATGACATATAAAAAATGTGTTGGAACAAATACGAGCATAATTTTATATATGATATTATATAGCGTTACTAGATTTGTATTAGAATATTTTAGAGGGGATGTTGTTAGAGGAAGATTTTTATGGCTATATACTTCACAATGGATAAGCCTAATAATAATAGGTATTAGTTTAGCATATTTATTTTTATCAAATTTATATAAGAAACAAAAAAACAATTAATGTTATATCTGTAAGGTATAGCATTTTTAATATATTTGATATATAATTGACTCTGTTAGAAAGAAGGAAAAAGAATAATATGAAATTTTTAGTAATTGGCGATGTTGTAGGAGCAAGTGGAATGAATGCAATAAAAGAGCATGTTCCACAAATAGTGAAAAATGAAAACATAGATTTTGTAATAATAAATGGTGAAAACGCAACTGGTGGTAGAGGTATTAAAGAAAGAGAACTTTACGACTTATATAAAGTTGGGGCAGATGTAGTTACTATGGGCAACCATATATATTATAGAAAAGAAGCTAAAGTATTATATAAAAATGAAAAGAGGCTTTTAATACCTGCAAACGTTACTAATCTTGATGGCAAAGGTAGTGTAGTTGTAAATAAAAATGGAGTTAAATTAGGTGTAATAAATTTAATCGGAAAAGTACATATGGGTGAGATAGATAACCAATTTATAACAGACCCATTTGCTGAAGCCAAAAAACAAGTAGAATTAGTAAAAGACCAAGGGGCAGAGTATATATTTGTAGATTTTCATGCAGAAGCTACAGCAGAAAAAATAGCTATGGGAAATTATTTAAAAAATGATGTAACATGTGTATATGGAACACATACACATGTACAAACAGCCGATGAGAAAATATTAGACAGTGGAATGGCGTACATAACAGACATAGGAATGACCGGACCGGACGATAGCGTATTGGGACTTAAGACAGAAATTGCTGTTGCAAGATTTGTAACGGGAGAAAAAATAAAATATGAATGTAGCGATAACAAAGCTACTCTTCATGGCATTATAGTTGAAACAGATGATATCACTAAAAAAGCAATAAAAATTACAAGATACAATATATGAAATAATGTGACAAAAATTGACAAAAGTATTGCATAAAAAAATGTTATTAGATATAATAAATTCGTATTAAGTACAAAGGAGGAAATTATGGAGATATTAAAGGTGTCAGCGAAGTCAAGCCCTAATGGTGTGGCTGGAGCAATAGCAGGAATAGTCAAAGAAAATGGAAGAGTAGAAATGCAAGCAATTGGAGCAGGAGCTATAAATCAAGCAGTTAAAGCAGTAGCAATAGCAAGAGGATTTATGGTACCAACAGGAATGGATATTTCTTGTACGCCATATTTTACAGAAGTTATGATAGACGATGCTGAAAAAACAGGTATAAGATTTACAGTTGAAGCTAAAGAATTAGTATAGACAATAAACTGATTATAATAAATATAATAAAAGTGGTAAGAAAATAATTCTTATCACTTTTTCTCGAAATAAGTTAGAAAACTTTCTAAAATAGTTGACAATATGCTCAAATCTCGCTATAATATAAATGCTTGAGGCCCATTGGTCAAGCGGTTAAGACGCAGCCCTCTCAAGGCTGAATCATGGGTTCGATTCCCGTATGGGTCACCATTTAGAAATAAATACAAAAATAGAAAGAAAGTCAACTTCATTTATTGACATCCTTTCTATTTTAATTTTTATAGTTTAATTTTATTGTTATTGATTTAATTAAAAAGGTGGTGTAATGATATTTTTAATAAAGGGCATTGTAATTATTAAAAATATGGGATAAAATAGATTTAAGAAAAAGGGTGGAAACAAATGAAGAGCCTTAAAAAGCTAAGATGTACATAAAAATAGCATCACAAGTGGCGATATTTTTTAAATAAAATAGTAATAACGTCAAAGTGAGATTATAGTGTATTGCTTTGCTTTCTTACATGTAAAGAAGGGAGGAAAGAATAAAGAGAACAAGAACAAGTAATATTTAAAATAAATTAAAATGTAATGTATTGTTAAAAGAACAAACAATGATACAAAAGAAAGGAGAGGTAAAATGAAAATAAATAAAAAGGGTATATCTTTAATAGTTTTAATTATAACCGTTATAGTTATGATAATTTTGTCGGCAGCTATAATAATAACGCTCGCAAATAATGGGATAATAGGAAAAGCAAACGAAGCTGTTGAAGAAATGAATGAAGCTGAAATGAAAGAAATGGTAACATTTGCTTGGGCAGATGCTTTCTTGAAAGATACCAATGAAATAAAAGATGATGATTGGTATTATAATGAAGTAATAAATTATTTAAAGGCTAATGGCATAACGCAAGAAGTAATAGACCAATATACAATAATAGCAACACAACAAGGTGCGGATGCTATATTTAATGGGAATTTGGCAAGGTTAAATGAGCATGGTTTCTATTATAATATGTTGTATAAAACAACTATAGAGGGAGTCACTGGAGGTATTGTGTTTTTAGAAAACAATACAATGTTAATATATGTAAATATAAATGAAATGACAGGATTAAATATTACTCCGGAAAAGTTTATGCATACTGGATATGAAGAGGGATATACTTATGAATATTTAACGGCTACAATAAAAAACGATAGAAGAGCTGCAGCACCAGCATCAGAATTACAAAAGTTTGAGTTTGAACAAGGCGGCAAACAAGTAACATTAACAATAGATGAATGGGGATACTTTCCGGTGGGAACAACATTTACGTTAGATGAATCACAAGGTACTGTTCGTGAAATTTCTTTAGAAAAAACATATAAGGGAATATCAAGCGACATAGAGTATTCATTTTTTTGTAATGGAACAGATGTAATATTAACTTTTGGAGCTGATTCTGAAACCATGTCAAAAGAAGACTTTGGTTTGAATAATGGATATTGTTGGGGGTTAGCGTTTGATGGAACGGTATTATATCTAGATGTTGATGGAAACGAAATTGTACCATTATTATGTAGCAATGCTAATAATGAACAGGAAGAATTAAAAACATTATTTGCTCCAACAATAACTAAAAATGGAAATACGTTGCTAATAACAGATAACGCAGCAAATAGAAATTATACAGAAGCTTTTGAAATTTATGTAGGAAACGAGAAAAAAGCAACAGTGACCAAAATGAATATAACAGCCTTTGATTTAACAACGTTAAATTTAGAAGATGGTATATATAATATTACTGTAAAAGCTATTGCAACAGGAATAACAACATCGGTGGCAAGTAAAACAGTACAACTTGAACTGCCGATTCCGGGATTATATAGAACAGGATCTAATTATACAGAATTGATAAGTGATTGGGACGAATTAATTAGAGAAGGAATTATTACAGTTGATGGCAAGGCCGAATATGATAAAATAAGTAGTTTATCGGGCGACTTATTGATTTCATCCACAATCACAACATTAGTTAATAACTCATACAGCAATTGGAATGGATTAACGGGCGTTATAGTTCCAAAGAGCGTGACAAGCATTGGTAATGGAGCCTTTTATTCGTGTAACAACTTAACTTCTATTACGCTTCCAAATAGTGTGACAAGCATTGGTAGTAGTGCCTTTTATTCTTGTGACAAATTAACTAACGTTACACTTCCAAATAGTGTAACAACTATTGCTAATATGGCATTTTATGAATCAGGAATAGAAACAATTACAATGCCTGGAGTAACTAGTATAGGTGAAGAGGCTTTTAGCAGATCAAAGCTTACATCTTTAACTATTCCAGGAGGAGTAACAAGTATAGGCAAAGAGGCGTTCTCTTATTGTAATAGTTTGTCATCTGTAGTATACCAAGAAGGTGTAAAAACTACGGGCGAAAAGGTATTTGCTTATTGTAATGCTTTGGCTTCTGTAACTATTCCTAGCAGTATGTTAAATATACGTAATGATGCGTTTACGGGATGCAAAGCATTATCATCTGTGACTTTTAGTGCAAACAGTCAATTAAAAACGATTGAGAAAAACGCGTTCTATGCTTGTTTTGCGTTAAAGTCTATTGCTATTCCTAATAGTGTAACAAGTATTGGTAATTGGGCATTCTGCTATTGTATTGGGCTAGAGTCAATTGTTATTCCAAATGGAGTAACAAATATTGGGGTTAATGTATTTTCAGATTGTACAAACTTGAAATCTGTCACAATTCCTAATAGTGTTTCTATTATTGATAGCGGAGCGTTTTCATATTGCTCTAATCTAGAAGAAGTTACTATACCAAGTAGTGTATTAATAGTTAAAAGTAGCGCATTTGCTGCTAGTTCTAGTCTAGCAACTATAGTCTATTCTGGCACAAAGGAACAATGGGAAACTATACAAAAAGAAATTGATTGGGCTGCAAACATTCTTGCAACAAAAGTGATTTGTACTGATGGTACAGTATGTATAACACATACAGTTCCGAATGGAATTTGTGCAGAATGCGGAAAACATATAACAACTATAGAAACAGAGCATTCACCATATCAGAAGGATCAAAACCATGTTGTATTGGGTACTTGGGATTACAGCGATGCTAAATCTGTAACTATAACAATTACATATAATACAGATGGGGCTCAGTCTGATTGGGTTTCGGTAGCAGAAGGAACTAACTATGTTTATGGCTCGTATAGATATTATTTGAATACAAGTGGAACGAAGTCATATGATCTGGGAGATTCAACAGTTGTCAAATTTGGTGGAACTAAAACGGTTAAAGAGTTCAGAAATATTGACATGTTAACGGGTAGTGTTGTATTTACTTCTGATACACGTTTCAATAGCTACTATGGTGCAAAAGTTGAAATTGTTGCTAACTACTAATTTAATATTTATAGAAAAGGAAATAAAATAGACAAGTTCATAAATGAACTTGTCTATTTTATTTTGATATAAAGCTATAAAAGTAGGGTGATAGTTTTTTACTGCAAACTTGTATTATGAGTGTATATGTGATATTATACACATAATAGAGGTACGAGTTAAAAAATGTAAGAATTACCTAATAAGAGAAATGAGGTATAATATGGAAATAGCAAAACATATATTTAGAGGTTATGATATACGTGGAATATATGGCAAAGATTTAGATGAGCAAGTTGCATATAAAATAGGTCAAGGATTTGGTTCATACATAGCAGACCTTGGTAAAAATAAAGCGATTGTAGGAAGAGATAATAGAGCATCTTCAGTAGATTTAGAAAAGGCTTTAATAGATGGGATTTTAAGCGCGGGCATAGATGTAGTAAGCATAGGTCTTGTTACAACGCCAATGTATTATTTTTCTTGGGAAAAATTAGGTATATATTCTGGTATGATGATAACAGCAAGTCATAATCCTAAAGAATATAATGGCTTTAAATTTGCATTTGACGAAAGCGGAAATGCGTTTGGAGAAAAAATACAAGAATTTAGAAAATATATTGAACAAGGAGATTTTAAAATAGGAAAAGGCAATCTTACATATGTAGATATTAGTAAAGATTACTTAGAACTTGTAAAATCTAGTATAGATTTAGGAGATAAAAAACTTAAAGTAGTAGTTGACCCGGGAAATGGTACAGGTTGCGTTATAGTTAAAGACGTACTATCTATGTTTGATATAGACGTAACGTATATATGCGATACAAGCGATGCTGCGTTTCCTAATCACCATCCAGACCCTAGCGTTGAGTCTAATTTAGAAATGCTTAAAGCTAAAGTAAAAGAAACTAATGCAGATTTAGGACTCGCATTAGATGGTGATGCAGACAGAATTGGAATAGTAGATGAAAATGGAGCTTACATTTCACCAGACCTTTTCATGATAATAATCTGGAGAGACATAATTAACAAAGTGGATAATAAATGTGCATTATACGATGTTAAGTGCACAAAAGCTATAGCGGATGAAATGAAAAAACTAGGTGGAACTACCTGTATGTATAGAGTAGGAAATTCATATATAAAAGCAAAGATGAAAGAAGGAAACTTCGCTTTTGGCGGAGAACTTTCTGGTCATATGTTTTTTAGAGATAAGTGGCCCGGCTTTGATGATGGTATTTATGCTGGTTTAAGAATAGTGGAAATTCTATCAAGAACAGGCAAAAAAGCCTCAGAACTTTTGAGAGGCATAAATAAGTATTATTCAACTCCAGAGATAAAAATTAAATCTACTGAACAGGAAAAATACTTGCTTGTAGATAAAGTGAAAGAATATGCAGAAAATAAAGGCTATGAAACAAATACAATAGATGGAGTAAGAGTAGAATTTGAAGACAGCTGGATGCTTGCGCGTGCAACTCAAACAGGTCCAGATGTGTCACTAAGATTTGAAGCAACAACAGAGGAAAGATTAAAAGAGTTAATGGATGAATTTAGACAGGTAATAGAGTTTTAAAATAATATAGAATAGGAGAAAATAGTTATGAAATCAGGATTCGTAGCAGTAGTTGGCAAACCAAATGCCGGAAAATCTAGTATGGTAAATAAACTTGTGGGTTTTGATGTAGCAATAATTACACCTAAACCACAAACGACAAGATTTAATATACAGGGAATAAGAACTACAGAGACTTCACAAATAATATTTATAGATACACCGGGAGTACATAGTCCAAAGAATAAACTGGGCGAGTATATGATGAAAGGGGTAGGTCTTGCAGTTGATTCAGTAGATAGTATACTATATCTTGTAGACGGGTCAAAACCAGTATTAGATGAAGCGAATAAAAAAATAATAGAACAAATAGTAGAAACAAAAAAGAAAGTTATTCTTGCTATAAATAAAGTAGATAAAATAAAGAAAGAGAATATATTAAGAATTATTGAAGAATACAACAAGCATATACTTTCTTTAGGTGGAAGTTTTGAAGCTATTGTTCCAATTTCTGTATATAATTCTGATGGACTTGAGGATTTAGTAAAGTGTATTGAAGCTACTTTACCAGAAGGAGATTATATATTTGAAGAAGATGAAGTAACAGATGTTACTGAACGCGAACTTGTGGAAGAATATATACGTAGTAAAGCCTTAAAATATCTAGACGAAGAAATACCTCATGGACTAATAATCCAAGTGGAAAGTATGAAAGATAGAGTTACAGAAAACGGCAATACGGTTTATGATATAGAAGCAAACATAATTTGTAAAAAAGATTCACACAAAGGAATAATAATTGGAAAAGACGGTGAAATGCTAAAGCGTATTGGTTCGGCTGCAAGAAGAGATATAGAGCTTATGTTGGATGCAAGAGTAAACCTTAAACTTTGGGTTAAAGTTAGAAAAGATTGGGACGATAATGATAGTTACTTAACATGCTTTAAGAATAAAATTCGCTAAGATTAAACATTATTTGTTGTATAACAAGCCTATCGTTACATAAACTATTATTAGGTGATAGGTATGGAAGAAAAATATTGGGATAGTTTTGCGGCAAGTGGCAAAATAGAAGATTATTTAAGATACAAAGGAATACAAAATATTGATGGTGTAACTTTTGATGGGGGAATAAATGAAGCTACTGAAAGTGAAGGGAGTAGTAATCAAGGAAGTACCATATAAGGACAACGACAAGATTATAACTCTTATGACAGACAAATTAGGTAAGATTTCATGCATGGCAAAAGGGGCGAAAAAGACGAATTCGGCTCTTCTTGCTTCATGTCAACTTTTAGTATATAGCGAATTTGTTCTATATAAAGGAACAAGTTTTTACCATATAAATTCTGCCGAAACAATAGATACATTTTACAACTTAAGAACCGACTATGATAAGCTTCAAAAATCATATGAAATAACTAAAGTATTAAATAGCTTGGTAGTAGAAAATGAAGAGACAGAATCAATACTTTCTTTGTATCTAAATTCACTTTTTGTAATTTCAAAAGATATGCTTAAATTTGATTATATAATGAGCATATTTAAGCTTAAAATGTTAGTACTTTTAGGATATAGTCCAAGTATTGTGACTTGTTCTAATTGTAGTAAAAGGATGTTATCTGAAAACAATATTGGATATTATTATTCGTTTAATACAAATAGCGTTTTGTGTGGAGATTGTTACAATAAGCTAAAACAAGAAAATGAAACGAGACTAAAAAATGGATGGTACGTATCAATAAGCATGGCGGCGTTTTATGGAATTACATACATTATAGCTAGCGATACTAAAAAAGTGTTTTCATTTAAAGTAGATGATAAAGCGCTACAGGAAATAGTAAAGATAGCAGATAGACTTTATCTAGAACAGATTAATTTCTAAACATACTAAGTATACTGGTACATAATAGTTTATTATAATGTTGAATTACTTAATAGGTAGTTTAAAAGATAAATAGTTGGGATACAAATGATATAAAAGTTGTTTGTATCTCTATTTATGACACAATAAAACAACAAAAAAATGAAGTTGCAATAAAAGTGTTGCTTTTCTTTTTCGTTTGTTATACACTAAATATGACAAAGATTAAAGGGAAAATAATAATTTTTGTAAGAGAATATATACAAATATAATGTACATTGAAAATAGAATATTATTGTTATTTAAAAATAAAAACAATGTAAGAATATTTGTATGTATAATAAACAGCAAAAAGAGAAGGTAAAACATAATAAAAAAGCAACAAATGAAAGGAGAAAAATAAGAGGGAAATGAAAACAAGAATAAGTAGTAAAAGAACTAATAAACAAGGTGTATCACTTATAGTATTAATAATAACAATAATAGTAATGATAATCTTAGCAACAACAATAATGTTATCATTAGAAAATACAGGAATATTAGACAGAGCAAATGAAGCTGTAGAAAAATCTAATTTGCAAGAAATAAAAAGTATAGCTGCACTGAAATGGGCAGAATTATACGTAGAAGACAAAACAAATGATGCGATTAGAGACGAAATAATAGACACACTAGAAAAATCTGGTGT
>JAZKXT010000003.1:0-87053 GCA_045611765.1 Clostridia bacterium | reverse complement strand
TGTTCCATTCTGCGCTTTGGTTTCTACCCACCAAGCTAGTGTTCTATCCCATTGCACTCCATATGTTAATGTAGATACTACACCGTAATTGGTATTTGCTTTTGGATATATACTTCTTGCTACTTCTACTGCTCCATTTGTATCTTCATTCATAACTTTATTATATGTCCAGCTTACATAGTTATATGGTGCTTTGCCCATTTTTGAATGTACTTCTTTTATTATTACTCCATCATTGCTTGTTTTATGACTTCCTACGTTTAGTCCAGCTTCATATCTTGCTATATAGAATCCTTTATATTCTTTTACGCTTTCATACATTTCTTGCACTTCAGCAAGCGTATTTGTTATTCCACCTTCTGGTGTTGTTACTGTCATATACGCTGACTGTGCAAGGTTCGCCTCAACATCTGGCATATTAGTTGTTGTATTTAATATTACTTCCCAATAGTTTGATGCTATTGAATTAGATATTGTATATGACCTACCAAAATTTTGTCTTATAAAATCACTAAACGTTTCTACTGGTACCCATACATATTGGTTTCTATCTCTTTTTGCATCTTCTACATTTGTGTCTGTTACAGGTGTTGTTCCCTCGTATATTACAAGCCCTCCATCTTTAGTGTTCTCTCCTGTTGCCTGAGATGCTACAAATCCTTTTGGTATTGGCACTCCATCTACTGTTGCTACAACCCAGTTCTCTTGTTCAATCACATATGACGCTGCATTACTTGCTTCTGATGCTGCTATTGTAGTTATTTTTGCTACAGCTTTTACCGTTATACTATACGTTCCAGCTGCTAACTCTAATGTTGTTAAGTCTAGAGTTGTTGTACTTCCAGCTGTTATATTGGCTTTCTTCTCACTTCCTACATATACATCAAAGCTTGCTGTATAGTTTTTGTTTTCTGCATTATCTGTTATTGTTAGTGTGTTTTTTGCTATAGATATTTGTGGTGCTAACAACTTTGTTGGTACTGTTTCGCCTGGTTGTTCTGGCTCTGTTGTTGGTGGAGTTACTTCCGCCTTTTCTTCTACAGTTACTCCTGATGTTGTTACTGTAATTTCATACTTTGTACTATCCACTTTTGCAGCATCTAAAGCGTCGTATACTTTGTTTCTTAACGCATCTATATCCGTTTTATCTTCAAGATATTGCTCCATCCATGCTAGTGTTGCTATGTTTTGTATCTCTTTTATGTTAGATTTTTCTACAGCTTCATTTGCTCTGTCTAATATTCCTGTATTTTCTAATGATAACATTATTGTTGTTGCTAAGATTATCATAACTATTATTGTTATTATTAATACTATTAAAGATACACCTTGTTTGTTTTGTTTTTTACCATTTGTTCTTGTTTTCATATTCCTCTTATTTTTTCTCCTTTCTTTAGTTTACTTTTTATATTTTGTTCTATTTTATTTACTGCTATTGTCTTGCTGTCTTTTATACATACAAATACTCATACATTTTATATTTCATAACAATAATATTTTATTTTCAATGTACGTTATTTGTATATATTCTCTTACAAAGATTACTGTTTTTGTTTGAATTATTTTATTTTGCTTTTTCTTAATTTTTTTACCCTTAATCTTTGTCATATTTAGTGTATAACAAACGAAAAAGAAAAGCAACACTTTTTATAAAATTAGATATTTTCTAATCTTCCTCTTAAAAATTTTATGTACTCATCAAAGCTAGCCTTCCCCCTTAGCCCACAACTAATTTCAATAGCCCTCTTTACTTCATTTAAAACTTTTTTGTCTATATGACCTACTTTCTCTTTAAGTCTGCTTTTATCTAGCGTTCTAATCTGTTCAGCTAGTATAATAGAATCTTTTTCCAGTCCATATTTATTTCCTTCTATTGCTATATGCGTTGGCATGCTTATTTTAGCTTTAGACGTTATTGGGACACCTATTATTGTAGGACTATACTTATTCCCAATGTCATTCTGGATAACAAGTATTGGGCGCACGCCAGACTGTTCACTTCCAATAACCGGACTTAAATCTGCATAATATATATCTCCTCTTTTAATATTCATAATCTCTCCTATGTGTCTAAATGTACTTTATCTTCAAACACATTATATACTATGCTAATATATTCCTTTTTGTTTTTATCCAATATAATATAATTTTTAGGAACTCCGTCTACAAGTATTAGCTTTAATGTATTGACTCCAATGTCTTGAATTATCCTATTGCAATTGCAACTGCATTTACAATTTTCACTTAGAACGATAGTAATTACAGTTTCATTGTCCTTAATATGTTTTTGCTTATCACAACAGCAATTATCCGAATGGTTGTTATACATATCCCCAAATGTACTAAGCGACGCTATATTTTTATTATCTACCATATTATTTATTGTAAGTTTTGCTATATTGCCGCTATTTTCTATACTACAGTTATTATCTTTTAATACAATGCTAACTTTGTTTTTCATATAATCTAAATATTCAAATTTAGTATAATTTTCTTTGTGCCATTCTCTTACTGCATATGTGTTTATATTTTTATTAGAAATTACTGTCATGTCTGCTTGAATATAATACTCATTAAAAGATAAGTCTAACTCTCCTCTAAAAATTTTACCATTTTTAATCCCATCTATTACATTTAGCATTGTAAAAATGCTTACTATAAAAATAACAACCGATATGCCAAATACTATTAGTATCCATTTACCTTTAGATTTTAAAGAAACATTTAAAAACATAATAAAAACCCCTAACTTACATAATACAATGTATGAGTCAGAGGGGTGTTATTATACTTATTCTAATGTGTCAAAATATTCTTTTAATATTTTTAAAACACCAGCAAGTGTTGTTTCTTTGTTTATGGCATCTTTAGCCACAGAACTGTTTTTAAGACCTTTTAAATACCAAGCTATATGTTTTCTCATTTTAGGTATTGCCGTCTTCTCTGAATCCCTTTTAACGGCTAAATCTAAGTGTTCTAATATGACGTTATATCTTTCTTTTACACTTGGTGTGTATTCTTTACCATCAATTATTGTCTTAAATATCCAAGGATTACCTAATGCGGCTCTTCCTATCATAATACCATCTACTTTAGTGTGTTCAAACATCTTTAGGGCGCTATCTAAATCTACAACATCACCATTGCCAATTACAGGAATAGAAACTTGTTCTTTTACTTTTCGTATTTCTTCTATATCTGACGCTCCCTGGTAATATTCATCTTTAGTTCTTCCGTGAATTGTAATTAAAGATACCCCATACTTTTCACAAAGCCTTGCAACAGCTAGTGCTGTCATATGATTTCTGTCATAGCCAAGTCTAGTTTTAACAGTAACCGGCTTTTTAGCTACTGACATTATTTCTTTTATAATTAATTCTACTTTATCTAAATCCTTTAATAGTTCACTTCCATCACCATTTTTAACAACCTTTGGTGCAGGGCAGCCCATATTAAAATCTATAATATCTACATCGTCATTTTCATTTAATTTTATTATAACCTTTTTTAAAACTTCCGGTTCACTGCCAAATATTTGTACAACACGCGGCGATTCGCCTTCGTACCCGTCCATAATTTTATGTGTCTTATGGTCTTTATACACAAGGCCTTTCGTACTAACCATTTCAGTAGGAGTATATGTAACTCCGCCATATTTATTACATATGTATCTGAACGGTACATCAGTAACCCCCGCCATAGGAGCTAGGAACACATTGTTTTTTACGTGTACATCTCCTATATCTATTTCTTTTATATATCCTTTTAACAATTTATCCTATCCCCCTTTCGCTTAAGCTTTATATATATATTATTTAACAAATAATGATTTTTGTCTTCTTGAACTTATGCTTAATACTAATCCTAACGCCACAAAATTTGTAAGCATGCTACTTCCACCGTAGCTGACAAACGGAAGTGGTATTCCTGTAATCGGCATAAGCCCTATCGTCATGCCAATGTTTTCTAAGAAATGGAAGAAAAACATCCCAAATACACCCACAGCTATAACTGAACCAAGTCTATCTTTTGACGTTTCTGCTATCTTTAATATCCTGTATAACATTACTATATATATTATCACAATTAACGTTGATATTACAAAACCAAATTCTTCAGAAATTACTGAAAATATAAAATCCGAAGATTTAACCGGAAGATAGCCCCATTGTGTCTGAGTTCCTTTGCCTAAGCCTGTCCCGAATAGCATTCCAGAACCCACTGCAATTTTAGACTGTATTGCGTTATATCCCGCGCCTAACGGTTCCTGTTCTGGATTTAAAAACACTTGTATTCTTGCTTGTTGATAGTCGCTTAATACAAAGAAATATAACACGGGAATCATTACAATTAGCACTAATATTAGAGCAACAATATATTTATAACTCAAACCAGATTTAAACAGCATGAAAAATGTTATGCTCGCAAATACTAAGGCGGTACCAAAGTCTGGTTGCAGCATTATTAATATAACTGGTGCTAAAAATATTCCTAAAGCCACACCAATATATGTTAGCTTATTTATTGCATCTTTACCTCTTGTATATACATAATCTATATATTTTGCCAATAGTAAAATGTACGCAAACTTCATAAACTCTGACGGTTGTATTAAGATGTTTCCTATGTTAAACCAGCTTGACGCCCCATTAACTTCTGGCGTAAAGAGTACTATAACAAGCAGTATTAGGCATATTGGAAATGCCACAAGACCTATTATACTACTCAAACGATAATCTAGCATCCATACTACAAACATAGCTACAAGAGACACACTAACCCACACTATCTGTTTAGCATATTCATCGCTAGAGCTTGTACTATTTAGGCCCGCGCTATAAATCCCTACTATACCAATTATAGCAAGAATTATAGCGAGGATTAATATTATATAGTCGGTATTTTTGAAAATACTCCTCATAAATCCCCCTTATATATTTTTATCTACTAACTATTGAAAAAAGCTTTATACCCTTTATATGTCATATAAATATCTCCAACACTTGCAAGCTCATATGGAGAATGCATAGATAAAAGCGCAGTGCCACAGTCTACTACCTCTATACCTTTGTTAGCCAAAATGTAAGCAATAGTTCCTCCACCACCTTTTCCAATTTTGCCTAACGTCCCCATTTGATATACAACGTTTGCCTTATCTAATATTGTCATAACCTTGTTCATGAATTTAGCGCTTGCATCATTTGCCGAATATTTGCCCCCGCTACCTGTATATTTTTCGATGGATAACCCACATCCTATTATATTGCCATTTTGCACATCGCTTAAATGATCGTGCATTGGGTCTACCGCAGCAGACACGTCTGCAGAAAGCATATAAGAATTATTAAACGTCTCTAGTAGAGTTTCAATGTTTGACTCTTCGCCTTTAAGCCTTAATAACTTACTGATAAACAAATCAAATGCGTCTGAACTCATTGAAGTATTTCCTTCGCTTCCTATTTCTTCTTTATCTACTATAACAGCAACTGCTGTTTTGTCTAATATTTTATCTTCACTTACACTATTAATTAATGCTGCTATTGTTGCATACGCACACACTCTGTCATCATGTCCATAACCTGCAACAAGACCTTTGTCTAAGCCTACATATTTTGCGTTAAAACTTGGTACAAATCTAATATCACTTCTTGCGAAATCTATTTCATTTATTCCATATTTTTTGTTTAATTCTTTTAATATTTTTGCCTTTATTTTATATTCTTTTTCATCATTATCTGGAATCGAACCTACAACTACATTTAAATTTTCTGGATCTATAAAATCTGATGCTTTTTTCTCTTGTTCTTCACGTCCTAAATGCGGCAAAAGGTCAGTTATAACAAAAGTAAAATCATCTGATGCTTCACCTAACACAACATCTATTTCTTCTCCTTTAGAGTTATATACTTTTCCATACATAGCAAGAGGAATAGCAAGCCATTGATATTTCTTTATTCCACCATAATATTGTGTTTTCATGAGCGCCAATCCTTGCTTTTCAAACAAAGGCATAGGTTTAGTATCTAGACGAGGACTGTCAATATGTGACCCTATTATGTTTAAACCTTGAGCAATGTCGTTTTTACCAATAACTGCCGCAAAAAGAGAACGTTCCTTGTTTATATAATATACCTTATCTCCAACGCTTAAATTCTCCTTTTTAGATACATCTGCAAAACCTGCTTGTTCCAATTCTCGTATAATATATTCCACACATTTATATTCTGTTTTTGCGTAGTCTAAAAATTTAATATATTCATCTACATATTTGTACATATTTTCTTGTTCATACTTGTTTGTTTGTTCAAAAACATTTTTCTTTTCATACTTCATTTTATCACCTAATATATATTATTTTTTAAAGACACAAATATTATACCATAAAATGCTATTTTTTCAACGTTTTAGGCAAACTAAAAGACGCGTTTTCACACGTCTTTTAGTTCATCTTCAAAAATCAAACCGTTTTCTATAGCAATTGCTAATTCTCTGGTTCTTTTTGCTTCTTCCATTAATCCCTTAAATTGATTTTCAATCATAGAATCAATATTTGCGCCTCTGTGAGCATAGTCCTCCATTTCTCTTGCCCGATTTAATAGTTCGATCGCTTTTGGGTTTTTAAATCCTTCCATTTTTATTTTCTCCTTTGCTTTATATTGATTACTATTAAATAATAGTTATCTATTCACCCACACCGAAAATTATTTCTAGCATATTTAATTTGTACTAACATATTATACCATAATATGGTATAAAAAAAATACCCTTAACGGGTATTTTTCAAAACTATTTGTTAACAGTTTCTTTAAGAGCTTTACCAGCTTTGAAAACTGGAGCTTTAGAAGCAGGTATTTTTATTTCTGCTTTAGTTTGAGGATTTCTTCCTTTTCTTGCAGCTCTTTGTCTAACTTCGAAAGTACCAAATCCAACTAATTGAACTTTTTCTCCTTTAGCTAGAGCACCTTCAACTGAAGACATGAAAGCGTCTAATGCAGCTTCAGCAGCTTTTTTTGTTAATTTGCTTTCTTCAGCTATTTTTGCAATAAGTTCTCCTTTATTCATTTTTCTTACCTCCTACAATAAGATTACACCTATGTTATACTTCATGTCGGGCAAAAAGTCAACACCTTTTTTTCAACTTTTTTCGAGTTTTTTGTGACGTGACATATTTTGTTTCCATAATTATTTAATAGCTTCGTAATATTATTTGGTATTGGCCATCTTCTACCTCTTTCTGTCCGTATAGCACCTGCATTTCTCAGTATTATATTGTTATTGGCCTCTGATTATTATGTACACTTTGAAGTTTCTTTAAATTTTTTTCAAAAAATCCTTTTATTTTCGCTTTTTATTTACTTTTTTCGTCAACAATTGTATAATATGTATGGTGAATTTAATGGAAACATATATAACACATTCTGAACAAGAAACAGAACAATTAGCTTTTGAAATAGCAAAAAATTTAAATAACAATTCAATTGTTGTTTTAACTGGCGACTTAGGTACAGGTAAAACTAGATTTATGCGCGGACTCGCTAAATATTTTGGAATACAAAACGAAGTGTCAAGTCCAACTTTTACAATAGTAAATGAATATACACCTAAATTAAATGTAGATATAGCACAAAAAATATTTCACTTTGACGTGTATAGATTAAATGATTCTTCAGATTTCGAAGATTCTATAGGAACAGATTATTTTAATTCTGGCCTATGCATTATAGAATGGGGAGAAATTATTCAAGATATCTTGCCCCCTTATACTATATATGTAACAATAGAAAGCACAGAAAATGAAAATGAACGTGTTATAACAATTAAAGGAGATATATAACTATGAAAATTCTTGCAATAGATACAACAACAAAAAAAGCTGGTGTTGCATTAAAATATAATGATCAAATATATTTTTCACAAATAGACAATGAAATAACGCATTCCGAAAAGCTTCTTCCACTTTTAGACGAAGTTTTAAGCGCTTGCAATACTTCTCTTAAGGATATTGACTTATTTGCAATTACCTTGGGACCTGGCTCATTTACAGGTGTTCGTATAGGAATTGCTAGCATAAAAGCAATAGCTAAAGTTACAAACAAAAAAATATTTGGCACCACAAGTTTAACTCTTCTAGCAATAGATGGGATTAAGAAATGTGCATTCACACCAAAATATGTACTTTCCTTAATGGACGCAAGAAACCAAAGAGTATATTACAATCTGTATAAATACAGCGACGGCAAATTGTCCTCAACGGATTTTGCAGGTAATGATTATGCAAACGATGTTATTGCTAAAACAAACAATATGAATTTGGAAGATTTGATAATTGTAATAGATAATAACACTAATGTTAATTTGACCAATGTTACAATTGCCGATTTAGATTTAACAAACATATTCGCACTCGATATGACTGCAGACCTTTTTGATTATCTTACACTTGATGCCAAATATTACAGAAAAAGTGAAGCTGAAAGAACTAGTGAGGGTGAATAACTATGAATATGACTATCGAAAGAGCCAGTTCTCAAGATTTGGACAACATTATAAATATTGAGTATAATCTTGAACATTCAATTCTATCCCCCATATTGCTCTCCTCTTCTTTAAATAAAGATACATATTATTACTTTGTAGCAAAATTAGATAATACTATTGTTGGATATTTGGCTGCTGAACTTTTAGTAGACCACTTTGACTTACTTGCTATTGCTGTACTAAAAGATTTTAGGCGTCAAAACATTGCAACTTTGCTACTAAATAAATTATTTGCTATATGCAATGATTTAAATATTTCCGATGTGTTTCTAGAGGTCAGAACTACTAACTTATCTGCTATCAATTTTTATGAAAAAATGGGTTTTAAGGTAATTAGCACTCGCAAAAATTACTACACAGATACTAACGAAGATGCATACATATACAAGAAAGAGGTGTGAATTATCACACCTCTTTTTAATTACTTACTTTCTGGCATATTTGGCATAGTTCAAAATAGAAATATAAACTCTAAGTTTTAATTGCCCCGATGATTCACTTCCTAAATTGAATACGCGATAAAACAGATTGTTGCACATAAGCATTCCCACAAATGTAGTATCATAGAGCACATCGTACATCTGTACTAAATTAAACTTAGCTCCAAGTATCTGTTCAACTACAGGATTATCCACGTATTCTTTTAAAACTTCCACAATATTCGGGATCTTTACTTTGTACTCCGCATAGACGTCAAATAATTTTCGCGTGAAGAACTTGTCTTTTCTTGTTTGACATTGGAGTCGTCTTATAGCCTTTTTAACGGCAATTTCATCTTTTTTCTTCAGACATTTCCGATGCTCTTCCAACCTCTCACGCATGTGAATCAGCTCTAACATTTACCTTCTCCTTTATTTAAAATAGAATTTTGCTTTATAGCCTTTATATTATAACATATCGTCTACTATTATGTCAAATTTATTGCTTTTATTTTGCTGTTATGTTTCAGTTGTGTATATATAATATTTAAATTTATCTTTTATACAAAATTCCTTGAAAATTTATATATTTTGATGTATAAATAACATATAAAAATGTAGCAACAAATGAAGCAAAAAATATATTAGGAGTACTTATGAAAAAGATAAAAGAACTAAAATCTTCAGATTTGACTTTCAAATTAAACGCTTCACAGTTTAACTTTAAAACGACTAATGACATTTCAGCCTATAACGGTATCATTGGCCAAAAAAGAGCATTAGAAACTGTGGAAATGGCTCTCGAAATGCCTCAAAAAGGCTTTAATCTTTATGTATGTGGACAAGTAGGTATGGGTAAAATGCCTTATGTTTTATCTATAGTAAACAAGCTATCTAAAACAAAACCCGTTCCTAATGATGTATGTTATATTCATAATTTCGAAAATCCCAACGAACCAATTGCAATATTTTTAAAAGCTGGTCATGGTAGAACTTTCAAAGAAGATATGAACCGTTTTATTACTAACGTTCGCAAAGACTTGCTTAAAGTTTTCGAATCCGATAATTACGAAAAAGAAAAGAAAATAATTACTAAAACATACGAGGATAAGAAAAACGAGATTCTAAATACCTTCGATAAGCACACTACTGCTCAAGGCTTTAAAATTAGAACAGCTACAGATGGTATATACTTCTCACCTGTTTACAACGGTAAAGTGTTAAACGAAAAAGAGTTTAACGCTTTAGACGAAAAGGCTAAAGCAGAATTCAAAGCTAAATCACCAAAGATTCAGCAAGAAACCCATGAAATAATGCAAAAACTTGAAAACCTTGAAAAAGAGTGTAACGCAAAAGTTCAAAGCTGGCAAGCTAATATGGTTACTTATATTGTATCTAAGAATATAAATGACCTGAAAATTAAATATAAAGGCGACTTGAAAATACAAAATTTTTTATACTCTGTTCAAGAGGATGTTGTTAAAAATGCTGAAAAATTCAAAAATATAGCAGATAATATGCAAAATATGCCACCTCAAATGAAAGCTCATGCTAAACCTTGGGAAAAATATAAAGTAAATTTAATAGTAAATAATGAAAACTTAAATCACGCGCCGGTTGTTGTCTGCTCCAACCCAACATATTACGATTTGTTTGGAAAATTAGAATACGAAAACTATATGGGCAGTGTTAAAACAGACCACACAATGCTTAAAGCTGGCGTATTCTACAAAGCAAATGGTGGCTATCTATTAGTTAATGCTCGCGACCTTTTAACCAATATGACTGTGTGGGAAGCTTTCAAAAGAGTTATTCGTAACTCAGAACTTACAATAGATAGTTCAAGAGATATGACTACTCCTGTTACTATGATAGGCATAAAACCCGAATCTGTTCCTATAGATTGTCAAGTTGTATTATTTGGTAGCGAAGCTATATACCAACAACTATCTAATTTGGATTCAGACTTTAAAAAACTATTTAAAATGAAAGCTGACTTTGATGATTCTATAGATAAAGACACTGATACCATTAGAAGAACTATTGAATATGTTGCTTATGTTGTTAAGAATGAAAAACTTCTTCCTTTCAAGAGCGACGCAGTTAAAGCAATTATTGAATATAGCTCTAGATGTGCCGGAGATAAAACAAAACTTACAGCTATGCAAACTGATGTTACAGATATTATTATAGAATCTGCCCATATTGCAAAAATAGCTGAGAAAAAATCTGTAGACGCAATAGATGTTATAACTGCTGCCGAGGATAAAAAAAGAAGATACGGTAAATATAATGATGGTATTATGAAAATGATTGAAGAAGGCGCTGTTATGATATCTACTTCAGGTGCAGATGTTGGTAGAATAAATGGTCTAACAATACTTAATACAGGAGACGCTTCTTATGGCAAACCTGTAAGAATTACAGCAAACACATATATGGGCGGAAAAGGAATTGTAAATATTGAACGCGAAGTTGCAATGAGCGGCACTACTCACTCAAAGGGTGTATATATCCTTTCTGCATATATAGGCGAAAAATTTGCACAAGAATTCCCACTATGTTTCAATGCAAGTATTTGTTTTGAACAATTATATAACGGCGTTGACGGAGACTCTGCTTCTTCTACTGAATTATATGCAATACTTTCTTCTCTATCTGGAGTGCCAATAAAACAAGGAATTGCTGTAACAGGTTCTGTTAACCAAAAAGGTGAAATACAACCCATAGGTGGAGTTTCAGATAAAATCGAAGGATTTTATGAAGTATGTAAAATGCAAGGTTTAACTGGTGAACAAGGTGTTATAATTCCTTACCAAAACGTTAAGAATCTTATGCTTAAACACGAGATTATAGAAGCTGTAGATAAAGGAATGTTCCACATCTACCCTGTATCTCACATAGAAGAAGGTATAGAAATTCTAACTGGTGTAAAATATGGTACATATAAAGAAGGAACTGGATTTGAAAAAGATACAATATGCGAAAAAGTTTATAACAAGCTTAAAAAATATTCTGAATATGCAAAATAGTAAAGAGCGAACATTTAGTTCGCTCTTCTCTATTTATATTTTGTCTATTTTTGTTTCTTTTCATCTTATTTTGTAGAATGTATTTACAATGCAATGTAATATATGTATAATGTATTTATATAAACGCTATCGGTTTTGTTTATAACTTTGGAGGTGTATTATGAATTATAACTGTAAAAATACAAAAGATAACAATTTATACGTAGCTGAAGACGATGGCCTTGTTTTTGATTACGAAGAAATACGTTCTGGTATTGAACGAGCTCGTGAAGATATTAGATGTGGTAGATATACAGATATAGATAGTTGTTTGGAAAGAATAAGAAAGACATTTGCCATTGAATAATTATACTGTAATAGCTTCAGAAGAATTTGAAGTTATGCTTAATCAAAACTTATCGTATATACAAATTCTTTCCTCACAATATGTTAATTATATTACTTCTATTATATCTAATGTTTCTTCTATATTAAAAAACTTTCCTTTTGCTTTTCCAAGATTTTTACTCCCTAACGACACTTCGCGTATTCGTAAAATAACTATTGCTAAACGATATTATTTAATTTATCAAGTAACTGATAACGTTGTTGAAATCCTTTATTTTGTCGATGGTAGACGCTCATATGATAATATGTTTACATATTAAAGCTGCAAGCATTGCTTACAGCCAATTCTACATTTGATTACTTAAAAAATCTGTTGCTACTTGTAACATTTTTAATTCTGTATCCGTAGCATTCTTTCTTGTTCCTTCTGAAAAAAATATGATTGAACCTATAATATCTCCATCTGAGATTATTGGAGAAATAACTTGTGACAAATAAGAATTAGATCCATCTTTTTCTGTAATTTTAACTTCGTTATCTCCTTTGTTTATATATAACGCTCTTTCTTCTAATATATTTAGCAATTCTTCTGTTATTTGCCTATCTAAGTTTCCTTTTTTAGATTTAGAGTTTACAGCAATTACTGTTTGTGTATCTGTAATATATACAGAAAATCCTGTATTCTTAGCAAGAACATCGGCAAGACATATAACCTCATCTACTATATCTCCAAGAGGTGCAAATCTTTTAAGTATAATTTCACCATTTTTTTCAACATAGATTTCCATAGGGTCGCCTTCACGTATTCTTAAAGTTTTTCTTATTTCTTTAGGAATAACTACTCTTCCTAAATCATCTATTTTCCTTATCATGCCTGTTGCTTTCAAAATAAAAACCTCCAAACTAGCTTTTACGTATATTATTATCTTAATGTTTTAAGATTATACATAAAGTTAGTTTGGAGATTGTTTTTATTTCTTATATTTTCTTACTTCAACACTGAGTACATTTGAAAATTCTTCTGTAACTACAGTACCGTTCGGGTGGTAAAACCATAGCTTTGCATTATCACCCTTCATTTTGTATTTCATTTTTGGACATCCATTGTATCTATAGGTGTGGATGCCTCTAACAGGCTCTTTAAGTTTTACTACCGCTTCATAATATGTCCGTTTCATAAATTTTCCTCCTAAATTTTGTTGGAATTATATTAAATTTATGGAACTATTCTATCATACATTTAGTATTATGTCAATTTAATAATGGCGGTTCTAAGATTTCCAAGCAGTGCTTTCTTAATTGTCATATCTTCATTTTGTGTCTTTTCTTCAATGACTGTAGCTAAACGTCTTAAGTTTGAACTATCTTGATTTAATAATTCTTTGTTGTTTTCATATCTTGTTGCAAGTAAGCTTATTAAATTGTATAAGTCACTATTTTGAAGATTTTCCAACTTAGAATAAAGTACATCCATGTCGTATTTTTCGAATATTGGAATGTTTGCAAATTCACCTAAAATTTGTTTATAGAATTCATCAACATTTTCAGCCATATTCTTAAACAGTTCGCTTACTTTTTCTCTTATACAAGTATCGAAAATTGCAACTTTAAGTCTATTGCATTCGCTTGCAAAATCTTTTATTAAAACATCTGTTGTGTCAAAATCTTCGTTCTTTTCTACAACATCCGGATTTTTTCTCGCTTCATTTGTAAGAGACGCTTTATATCCTACTAAGAACTTAGTGTGTATATCTTCCATATCTGTACGTATTACACCAATTTCAACAAGATGTTTGTATACTGCAAATAGTTTTATATATTCTTTAGAAGGTACTTTTCCCTCTTTAACATCATATAACACTTGTTCTACTAGAATTGTAAAATCAAAATCTTGTAGTTTCCAATATGAACCATTTAGAAGTTTCGTATACTCCGGATCTTTTTTCTTTTCTACGTGAGTATTTGACATATCCTTCATATTTTGATTAAATACTTTGTTGTCAAAAATTCTCTTTCTTACATATATTTCAATAAATTTAAAGAATCTATAATCCTCTTTAGAATTTAAGAAGTATCTTGTATCGAATTCGCGTAGATAATAACCTGTTTGGTCATTTATAATATTTGAAGTATATATTATAGCCTTATATTCTTCATTAGAGTTAATATCTGTAAATATTTGTTTTACTTCACTTCCAACTTTTATTTCAAACGAAATAGCTATTGTAAACATCAATATTGTACGTAACGCTTGTTCTGAAGTTTCTGGGTAATTTTGTTTCACCATATCAAAAATCTTCTCAAAATCGTTTAGAGCGTGTTTTAGCACTCTTAGGTTTCTAGTATTTGTCTTTTTAAATGTAGATATAATTGTAGATATTTCCATCTTTAAGAATTTTTCTAATGGCTTGTTATATTCGTATTTTATTATCATGCCATTTAGAATATATGAATATTCCGGCATATACTCAAAACACTCACCAATTAGTTTTTCTTTAATTCTTTCATAAGCATTAGTTCTATCAAAAACACTTTTAATCTTACCATCTAATTTTGCAACTAATGGCTCATTATCATCATCTTTTAAAGGAACACCTTCTTCTTTTAAAAGTTGAGTCGCAATTAAAGTTTTCATTTCTATATTTGCATTTTTGAACTTAATAGCGAGCTCTTTCTCATTACAAATAAGAATTGTTTTTATACCATCATGCTCAACATAGTTATTTATATAACCTAATATGTCTATAATATCTATATTTGCTCTTTCAAGGTCATCAAAACATAGAACTTTATCGTTTGTTGAGAATAACTTAGAAAAGTCCATTTGGTTTGGTGATGTATTCATTGCACCATAAAGGTTAGCAATATCTATACCTGTTTTTACATATTCGGGTATTACATTACCATCTGCATTATCCACAAATTTTTTCAAAGTTTTAGACATCATAGGATTTGTTTCTAAGAATATCTTTTTACTTATCTCTTCTATACTGTTTATACCATATAACGAAATATATATAGTTTTATATAGCTTTCCGTCCTTATTTTTAATGTTTTCAATTCTTTGTCTTAGCTTATTATTCCAAAAGTGAGTTTTACCACTACCCCATTCACCATTTATCATAACAGCATAATCCGTATATGGTTTTCTTATATAATCTTCAATACTTTCAATTAACTCTTTCATATATCCCCCCATATTTTTCTATATATTATCACAAAAAATGTAAATAATCTATATGTTTTGTAGAAATTAGTAGTATTTTATACCAAACTCTGTATCTTATGTTTTAGTCCTGTTATTCTTAAATTCTCTTTTGTATTGTCTATCATAAAGTCTAATACCGATTTGCGACCAACAAATATTAAAAGTCTCTTCGCTCTGGTCATCGCTGTGTAAAGTAGATTTCTGTTAAATAATTTCTCAAAGCATACATATAACGGAATTATAACCGCATCAAATTCACTACCTTGCGATTTATGAACCGTTACTGCATATGCATGTTCAAGTTGGTCTAAATCGTCAAATTCGTATCTTGTTTTCCTTCCATCAAAGTCCACAACTAAATACTCTTCTACTAAGTTTATTGTCTCAATTGTTCCTATATCCCCGTTATATACTCCAGTGCCTTGTACACCTTCATAATCCCAGTTTATATCATAGTTGTTTTTGACCTGCATTACTTTATCATTTTCATAGAAGGTTCTATCTCCAGAATTTCTATGTCTCATTTCTTTGTTGGGATTCAGTCTTATTTTTTGTATTGCTTTATTTAACTCATACGTTCCTATTTCTGTTTTCTTTATTGGAGCAATTATTTGTGTGTTTATGTCCATATTCTCACCAAAGAAGTTTTTTATTCTGTGAGAAAGTAAGCTTTCAAGCTCGGCTTTTGTTTCTTCTAAACTATTTGCTTCTATAAAATACAGGTCAGTATCTTTATTTTTGAAAGATAAATGCTCGCCATTTTTAACAGCGTGTGCTCCCATAATAATATCACTTTTAGCACTTTGTCTATATATTTCAGTAAGATAAATAGTATTTACCATACCGCTATCTATAATATCTTTTAATACATTACCTGCTCCAACAGAAGGTAACTGATTACTATCTCCAACAATTATAAGCTTTGTGTCTGAAGATAAGGCTTTTACAACATTGTTCATAAGAAGTGTGTCTATCATTGAAGCTTCATCTATAATTAATACATCAGCATCTATAGTATTTACTGGATAATTTACAAATGTATCCACATCTGTATCTTCTATTTTAGTTATCTCTAATAGCCTATGTAACGTCTTTGCTTCTTCTCTTGTCGTTTCAGTTATTCTCTTAGCAGCTCTTCCAGTAGGTGCAGCTAACACATAACTTTGCTCGCGTCTTTTTAAAATATCTATAACACATTTTATGATTGTTGTTTTACCTGTTCCTGGCCCACCTGTAATTACGGACACATTATCTTTTATCGCAGAAACGACAGCTTCCTTTTGTGTCTCAGAAAGTACTATAGATTGCTTTTCGGATACCTTCTCTATGTCTTTTGTAAGCTTAATATTTAATGTGGGTTTACGTGTGAGTTCTACTATCTTGTTTGCAATGTTTAATTCTGCAATATACACGCTTTTTCTATACACATACTCATTGCCGTCTCTTGTTTCAACAAACACTTTATCTTTATGTTTTAATGCCTCAATACCACTTAAAATGTTGTCTTCACTAACTCCTAATAGGCTTTGTGCGTTTTCTAAAAGCGTATCTATTAAAATATTGGTGTGTCCTTCTCTTAAGTAATAGGACAAAACGTATAATATTCCCGCCTTTATTCTATCTGGATGAGTCTCAACAATGGACAGGCTTTGAGCAAGCTTGTCCGTGGTCTTGAAATCCAAATTAGATACAAACTCCATTAATGCATACGGATTTTCTTTAATTATATTTACAGCATTCATACCCAAAGCTTCATAAATCTTCATGGCCATATTTATCCCAATGCCATGTTTATTTAAGAATGTCGTAAGGTTATATCTTTCCCATTCATCATTTATATATTCGCTTAAGGCGTAAGCTTTTTCATCATTCATTCCTTTGATGTCCATTAATAAATCTGGTTTGTATCTTATCACCTCTAACGCATCATCACCATATATTTTAATAATCTTTTCTGCCGTTTTTTTACCTACTCCTTTAATACCACTTTTTGCAATATATTCTATTAATGCATTGGCATCAGATGGTAGCACTTTCGTAATACTTGTAAAGGCAAATTGTTCACCGTATGACTTGTGATACACTATTTCGCCTTCAAGTTCAAATTCATCTCCAGGTTCTATACTTCCAGTCTCACCAACAGCAGTAATATACTCCCCTTCTGATTTTACCAGAAAGACAGTATATCCATTGTTTTCATTCCTATATATTATTTGTGAAACTTTACCTGTTATTTGCATATTTCCTCTTATATTCAACCGTTATATTAATTTTATCTCTATTCCAACTACTCCATATTTTTCAATTTCTGTAGGTGAATAGTACTGTTCCATATCCGTATAAAGTGCTATTTCCCATTCGTTATAGCCTAAAGTTACTTTATCAAATTTATTGTATAAATCTTCAAATGATGGATAAACGTGTAACGCTAAAACTTTTGTATGTATTACTTCGCCGTTAGCTATACATGTAAATTCAATAACATCTCCAACTTGAACTTTCTGCCTTTTTTCATCATAAAGCCTCATTTCAATTGTTTTAGTCCCCGCTTTTATTTTCTGGAAATAAGTTTCGTCTAATCTCATATTATGTACCATATACTTTCACCTCTCTTTAACAACAAATTTTATCTTTACATATTTTTAATTATTTTCTTTTAATGAACTTTCTTAACTTTTTATATATTGGCAGTAATGTTACAAATGCAAAATACACTAATTTATTATAAACAACGTCTACTTCGCCTATAAACTTTGTAACTCCTTCTTGCCTACAGAAGCCTTCTTTAAACCTATACAAGCCATTTTCTTTATTTATTTCAAATATTCCGCCAAAATCGTATTCTGAACAGCTTGTCTCAATAGCCCATTTAATCATTGTCTGTTGCATTAAATAGTTTGGCATTAAATTACGTTTTTCGTTAGAACTTGCACCATAAATGTAGAATAACTTTCCGCCATAATTTAACGCTATAGCGCCAGATAACGCTTCGCCTTCGTGTTCTGCTATATATATTCTTAAATGCTCTTCATCATAAGACTCAAGCACGCGTTTGTAATATTCATAATCTCTTAACACTATGCCGTCACGTTTTGCTGTAATTTCAGATAAATCGTAAAACTTCTTTAAATCTTGTTCATCACGAGACCATCTTACTGTTACACCTTTTTTCTCTGCAACACGGATATTATATCTTGTCTTTTCACTATAACCCTTAAATATTTCTTCTTCTGTTTTACCTTTAATTCTTAGTATCATATTGTATATTGGTTGTATAAATTCGTGTTTGTGCTTGTCCTTGTTTCTTATTTTAAATCCTGCTTTTTTATATAGTGCTTCTAACTTTTCATCATGTATTACTTCCGGGTCAAATTTTAGCACAAATGCATTGTATTTTTTTGCTACTATTTTAGCTTCACTTACAAGTTCTTTAATTGTAGCTATATCATACGAGTCGCATACCGGTCCACGCGGAACATATATTATACTAAAGCCTTTTACAAATGTACGAATAAGCATAGACATAGCGGCAGTTATATTTCCGTTTTTTTCTAAATATACTGCCTCATGTCTCCATTCTTCTTTTTTTACATATGCCCAATTTAAATCTTGAAGAGCACTTGTATGTTCTCTATTTCTTACAAATTCATTATACTTTTCTATCATGCTCCTGTTATTTTTATCTAATAATGGCATAGCTTCCTCCTATAATATGTTAGTTATTTTAATTAATTTTCTCTAATTTTTGTCCTTCCTTAGTATCTATTACTTTGTATCCCATGGATAATAACTCGTCTCTTATCTCATCAGACAAAGCAAAATTTCTGTTTAATCTTGCTTGTTTTCTTTCTTCAAGCAAAGCTTCTATTTCGTCATTTACTTCTACTTTAAGCTCATTTTTAAAAGGTGTTTTATCTACATCTAAAGATAGTACTGTGTCAAAATGTTTTAATAACTCCGCATAAGCTTTAGATTTAACTGGAGATTTTGCAACTTCCCAAACTACAGCAAGCGCTGCTGGGAAATTAAGGTCATCGTTTATAGCATTCTTAAATCTTTCTTTTAACTCATCTATTCTAGCACTATCTACTGTTTCACTTCCATTCATATGCTCTTTGTAATTTTCACGCAACCTATTTAATGATACTTGAGACGCTTCTATTCCTTCCCACGTAAAGTTTAATTTATTGCCATAATGAGATGTAAATGTAAGATATCTATATGCTAGCGGCTCATAACCTCTTTCTTCTAAAGTTGTAACTGTATAGCAGTTACCTAAACTTTTAGACATCTTTCCACCATCCATAAGCAAGAATTCATTGTGTATCCAATAATTTGCCGGCAAATGACCAAATGCACCTCTAGCTTGAGCTATCTCATTTTCATGGTGGATTGGTATCGCATCAATTCCGCCTGTATGAATATCAAAAGTTTCTCCAAGGTATTTGTACCCCATTGCAGAACATTCAATATGCCATCCAGGATAGCATAATCCCCACTCGCTTTCCCATTTCATTATGTGATTTTCTGGTGCTTTAATCCACAAAGCAAAATCTAGCGGATTTCTTTTCTCCTCATCTACTTCTATTCTTGCTCCAGCCATTTGTTTTTCTAAGTTAGCACGTGAAAGCTCTCCATATGTTGGAAGTTTAGATGTATCAAAATAAATACCTTTGGATGTTTCATATGCATAGCCGTTGTCCATTATGCGTCTAACGTACTCCTCCATCTCCTTAATATGCTCTGTAGCAGGTGTTATATGTTCTGGACGTTCAATATTAAGTTTGTCTATATCTCTTAAAAATAATTCTGTATATTTTTTAGCTATTTCCCAAGGCGATAAATTGCTTTGTCTTGCGGCCTTTTGCATTTTATCTTCACCTTCATCCGCATCTGAAACTAAATGTCCAACATCTGTTATATTCATAACGTGGTTTAGCTTATATCCGTTATATTTTAAAACCTTTCTTAAAGAGTCCATAAAAAGATATGCTCTCATATTTCCCACGTGCGCCTCACTATATACAGTTGGTCCACAAGAGTACATTTTTACAGTATCCAGCTCTATAGGTATAAATTCATCTTTTTTTCTAGTTAATGTATTATATAATTTTAACATATATTTCTCTTCTCCTTGCTTTACCGTTATATAATATTCTTCTTACATATTATATATTACAGGACTTTTATTTTCAAGGCAAAACAATAAATATATATAAACAAGTCAAAAAATAACAAGGTCTCCCTTGCTATTTATTGCTGTATAATTCTAATTTTATCTGCTCCAACATTAAACTCGTCTTCGATTATTTTCTGTATCATATTAGCTTGAGCGTCTGTGAGCTTTTTATCCAATTTCACCATAACATTATATTTGTCATCAGTTGGAACAATGACAATTTCTGTTATACCCTTCGCCTTAATAATTCCTTCAACTATATCTATCAAATGTTTTTTCTTAACAATACCGTCTAATTTTTCTTGATACACTTTAGCTTCTTCTGTACTCGCACTTTTACTTATTACATCAGTATAATTTTCTTCTAACTCTGAAAACATATTATCCCTAGAATTTTTAAAAGACATAAGCGAATCGTCTGAATTTTTGTTGTTATATATTGTTGTATTTTTATCTAAATTACCTATCACATCAGCATATACGCCTACATCATTACTTGATGAGAAAAGATACACCTCGTCACTATTTACTTTCATCGTTTGACCTAAATTTTCTTCTCTTTTGGGGTCATATTTGTAATTTATATATCCTGCTATCATTATCATAAAAGAAATAGATAGCATTGCCAGTTGACTCCTTTTTATAATTTTCATGAAACATCCCACACTTTCTAATTTACAAATATTTGTACTTTATGTAGAGGCACATTTGTAACCATAGCGACCGCCTCTTTAATCTCTAATTTTGTGTCTTCATAAATATTTCCATTTACCACAACAATAGCACCTGTCGCTTCGGCCGTTTGTTTGCTTTCTAGAAGGGCATTTTTGCCACTCCCTTCTCCCTCGTACGCCACGGTTTTTTCCACAGTTTTCTTGCTGCTCGTTCTATCGTCTTCTGTCGTTGTGTCAATGTTTTCTTTGGTATCATAAACGGGTATTATTCTCTCCGTCGAAGAATAGCTTATCATAACGCTTGCAGACTCTACACCTTTAATCTTAGATATGATGTTTGCAATTCTTGTTTCTGTGCTTTCTCCCACATTTACGACGTTTTCACTCATCGTCAACATTGTTTTGTCTTCATTTTGTTCACTATTAAATATATTATTAAATGATACTAAAACTATTACAAGAAGTACTAAAATTAGTACCAAATTACTTGTTTTTTTATCTTTATTTAGAAGTTCTTTTAGTTTTTCCATATTACTCTTTCTCCCTAATTACATTAATTAATTCTGCAGATATGTTATATTTTTTCGAAACATAGTCTATGATTTCTCCAGCCATTGATACCTCGGGTAGTTTTTTTACATATATATCTATATCCTGTATTATATAATCTTCGGTTAAATTTATTTTAACTTTACGTATTTCATACTTTATGCTAAATTTTTCAGTGCAGCTATTTATTATTTCTCTTTCAATGTTTTCTTTGGTAGATGAAAATATTATTCTACCTTTAAGATTAGAAAAATCATATTGCTTTATTTCAATTTTGCTTTTTATACTATCTACAGCCTCCGATATTGTTGCTATAACCTGCTCACTTTCAAATAAATTCACTAGAGGACTAACTAATGTAAGAATTATAACAAGAGAAACTAATACTCCTATGTATTTCTTAAGCTTGTTTTCTGGAAGTATTAACTCTAGAATTATGCAAAACACACATATGTATATTATTGTAGAAATGTAATTACTCATTTAAGATGCCACCTTTCCCATTAAATTTATTACAACACCTATTCCTATTATAAATGTAATTATAACCCCTATAAGTATGCCTAAAAGTGTTTTATGCTGTTTGGACATCCCCAAACACAACTCTGTAATTTTATTATCTGTATTTAACAACTCGGAAATAGCCGAAAGCAAATAATATATAAAACTACATAACAGTATTTTTATAGCCGGAATTAAAGCTGCAATTATTACCGTAACTATTCCAATTACTCCAACTGTCTTGCCAATGATTTGTGATGCTCCCATTACAACTTCCAAACTGTCTGAAACGAATTTGCCCACAACTGGCACCAAATTAGATACAGCCGCTTGTGTCGTTTTTACCGCAACTTCATCTATACTTGTTGTAATACTCCCCTCGAGTTCCATTATGCCTAAAAAAGCTGTAAATATAATACCTATAGTCCACATAGCAGTAGAAGAAAACATTTTAGACAGTTTATCCACATTAATTTCATCAGACATATTGGATATTATTTTAAACACCAATGAAGCGCTTAAAAGTGGTAATATTATATTTGTAACAACAACCCCTATAAGGCTCGTTATAAACAATAGTATCGGACCAATTATTCCGCTGGTTGTAATCTCTCCTGTCGCAATTAATACGGCTAACATGAATGGAGACACTATTTCCATAATCCCTGTGATTGCTTCTACAGTATCGGCAAATACTTTTACTATTGTAAAGTAGGAATTAAGCATCATTGTTACAATTACAAGGAATCCCACAAGCGTTGTGACTTTTGATACCGTGCTATCTTTTTCAAGTTCTATTCCTTTAATTATAGCCATGAGAATTATGACAATTAGTATTGAGATTGCCGTTTTGAGTACTAGACTTATCTCGCCAAACAACTTCTTTATAACAAAATTGCCAATAATTCCGTAGTCTATTCCCCTCCCAGCTATTAAGTCTCCTGCCATTTCTTCCATATCTATTTCATTGTATGTATATTCTTTTAAAGTATCTATTAATCCATTCATATCTAATTCATCAGCTATATTATTTACAGTCACTGCATATATACTGCTAAATGTTGTATCACAAAGTATACACGCTATAAAAATTATTAGTATTTTCTTTAGTTTTGTCATAGTACACCTATAAAATATTATGTATTGTGGAAATAACAGATGTTAAAACCGGTATTGTAATTATTACAATAGATATCTTACCAAGCATTTCAACTTTAGAGGCTATAGCAGTATTACCAGTGTCTTTACATATATTGGTTGCAAGCTCAATTACATAAGATATACCGGTTACCTTCAGCAAAAGTGTTAGATATTCTTTATTTATTCCAGATTTTTGTACTAAACTTTCTAGAAGAGACGTTATACTTTCCAATTTTACAAGAACAAGTGCGAATAATATTACAGCCGTAATTATAGTTATAATTACAGCAAAATCTTCTTTTTTTACCGACTTAAGTATTGTTATTAAAAGTACTGCCACTATACTGAGCGCCACTATTTTATATATATCCATATTTCCTCACTATAGCCCAAACATTGTTTTTACACTTGCAAAAAGCGAACTTATTTCTTTTGCAACTATCATAAGCACAATTACAAGTCCTGTTATAGTTACCATCATTGCTTGGTCGTCACGTCCAGCTTTAGACAACACTTGATTTAATACTGCCACAAGTATTCCAAGCCCTGCTATCTTTAGTAATAAATCTACACTCATACATACCTCCAACTAAATAAACACTATTGCTATCATAAGACCTGTTGCAAGCCCCACTGTTTTATATAATTTAGAATTTTTCTTTTTTGCCTCAATAGAATCTTCTAGTTGACTTTGTAGTGTTACATTTGTCATATTAATTACTCCCATTTGACCATCTACATCTGTCTTACCTAAAGATATTATTCCGTTTGAAATTGTTTGTATGTCATAGGCTGTGAGTTCTTTTAATTTGGCTATTTCATTTGTGATTTTCTCACTTGAGGCATTGTACTGTAGAAGCTCATAGCTTACTGCTCCCATAGTTTCTTTAAGTGGCGTTATCATATTATGTCTTACTGACTCAATTGCATTTGGTATTGGGGTCAAAGCATAAGATATTTCATTTTTAACGCCTTCAAAAAGCATAATAGCTTCCCTTATAATATGCTCCCTACTTTCATACCTTTTTGATTTAATAATACCTAGCGCTGTACAAATAGCAACTATTGCTAATGCAATTAATACTTTTATAACTAACATTTAATTTTCTCCTTCACATTTAAATTTGCGTATATTTTCTCTATACTTCCAATCCCGAGTTTCTTAGATAGAACAATTACGTTGTCCAAGTAACATTCATCTATGATTTCTTTTATCGCCCCTCGTTTTATATCCTCTAGACATTTGCCATGAATGGTTGTTATAAACGAAACCCCACTTTTACAAAGATATTTAATTGCCTCTATATCTTGTTCATTTCCTATTTCATCAGTACAAACAACATCTGGTGCAAGGCTTCTTACTGCCATTTGCATGCCTATAGATTTTTCTACAAAAGATATTACATCACTCCTAGCGCCAATGTTAAGAGAAGGTTTGCCATCATGCATAGCTGCAATTTCTCCTCTTTCGTCTATTATGGTTACGTTATATCCCGTCTCGCTTAAATTTCGTATTATATCTCTTAAGAGCGTGGTTTTACCCAAACCTGGCGGAGAAACAATTATTGTATTTCTAACAATTCCATCTTGAATAATTTTGTCCATAACGGAGTTTGAAACACCTATAAATTCTTTGGATACACGAATATTCATTGAGCTTATTTCCTTAACGTTCTTAATTCGTCCGTCCACTGCAACTATTTCTCCCGCTATGCCTATTCTATTGCCACCTTCAATTGTAACAAAGCCTTTATTTATATCATTTTGAACAGAGTAAATACTGTTTGAAGAAATATTACTCAATATTTTTATTAGATTTTGTTTTGAAATATTAACACTTAGCTCCTTTTCATGCTTACCGATATATACTCTTGCATTTTCACCCACTCTAAGTCTTATCTCCGTTATCCCCTCTTTATTTTCTAACTTTTCTATAGCTTCTTTTATTTCGTTGGGTAAAATTTTTGTAACACAGTCTATCACTTCAATCACCACCATAACTATACAATACAAGCCATAAGAATATTGTAATATTTTAGATCCATACTCTAAAACTTTTATATGTATTAGTCGAAAAAAGAAGTCCACACATTTAGTGTAAACTTCTTCTGAATTTTATTGTCATTTTATTATTTTCTTATTCTTTCTATTAACGAATCTATCTCATCATTCAATTTTTTAACTTCTATTTCTGAAATCTCCTCGTCATTTAAATTAAATTTTTCTTTCACATCCAATATCTTTTGAACTCTCAAGTCAATCTCCTGAGACGTAATATTGTCATTTTGTATCTGTTTAGAAATATCGTCTAAAACAGATTTTGCTTTTTTTATATCTTTCATAATCACCATATCGCAACCTGCTAAAATTGCACGTCTTGCACATCCCTTAGCTCCATATTGTATATCTACACACATAGAAGAGATATTATCTGAAATTACTAATCCTTTAAATCCGTATCTACCTTTTAATAGTTTGTTAACTACTTTACTTGACATGCTTGCCGGTGCAAACAAGTTGAGTTTGGCCATATTTATATGTCCAACAAGCATAGCTGGAACACCTTGTTCTATTGCAGATTTAAATGGCACTAAATCCGCTTGCTCAAGTTTTGATATGGATCTTGTAGTAAATGGAATAACCAAATTGCTTCCTCTATTTTTAGTAGTGTTGTGTCCAGGGAAGTATTTAGGTACTGTTATAAGATTTGCTTCTTTTAAGCCTTCTACCATTTGAGTGCTATAACTAGTTGTGAGCGTTAAACTATTGCTAATACATCTGTCAGATAATTCACGGCCTTCTACCTTTCCGCCTAAATCTAACACAGGCCAAAAATTCATATTAAACCCAAACGCGCTAAGCAATCTTCCTGTAAGGTTTGCCGTTTGATAAATAAGATTTTTATCTTGTGTGTCAGATACATATTTAATTGCAGGCAACTTTCTTATTTCGCTAGGCAACATATTAGCCCTTCCGTTTTCTTGAGCTGCTGCTATAATTAGTGGCACTATATTTCCAGCATTCATAGTCTTGAGCGAATTTACAAGTCTAAGCAGTTGCTCTGCGCTTTGCACATTATGTTCGTCTATTATAAATCCCCCCACCTTATATTTCTGTATCAATTCCATAACAGTTTCATCTGCTTCATATCCATCTAGTCCTATTATAAACATCTGTCCCACTTTTTCTATTAATGACAAATTTCCTACAGATTTACTCATATCTACACCTCTTCCCACTTAGTTGTAATACCACAAGGAAGTATTACATCTGAATTTTCCATTTTAAGGCCAATTTCATTTGTTACAAAGCGACCTTTATTTATTAAATCTTTTCTTTCATCTTCTAATTTCATTCTTAGCAAGTTTTGTATTACTGTTCCCGACAAACCACCTGTATATGTATTTATAACAACAAAAGCTGGATTATCCGAAAGTAATTTTACACATAATTTTAATAAATTTTCCAAATCCTTTTCAATGCTCCAAACCTCACCATTTGCACCTCTTCCATAGCTTGGTGGGTCCATAACAATAGCATCGTATTTATTGCCCCTCTTTATTTCTCTACTAACAAATTTTATAACATCATCTACTATATATCTTACTGGTCTGTCTTTAAGGCCGGTGCTCGTCACATTTTCCTTCGCCCACGCTACCATTCCTTTAGAAGAATCTACATGGCATACACTTGCTCCTGCTGCAAGACAAGCAACCGTTGCTCCGCCAGTATATGCAAAAAGATTTAGCACTTTTGTCTCTTGACCATCACGCTTTCTGTTCTTTATTTTTTCCATCATATATTTCCAGTTTACTGCTTGTTCTGGAAATAGTCCTGTATGCTTAAACCCCATCGGCTTTATATTGAATACTAAATCTTCAAACGAAACTTGCCAACTATCTGGAAGCTTTGTTTTAACTTCCCAATGTCCACCACCAGTTTTGCTACGTATATATCTTGCATCCGCTTTTTCCCATAGTTTCGGATTTATTTTATTTGACCAAATTATTTGTGGATCCGGCCTTATAAGAAGATACTTGCCCCATCTTTCTAGTTTTTCACCATTTGCCATATCCAATAATTTTATATCTTCAAAGTTTTCTATCACCTGCATATATTATTCTCCTTTTAAGTAAAATTTATAGAGGTTATTATATGAATTTCACTTTTTATTTTAAATACAAAAAACAAATTATAAATATATTAATATTTTTCGCTATATTCTTCTTGCTCTCAAACTCTAAAATACTAGTAACATCAATTAGCGGAAGTATTAATATGTTTCTATTCAAGCTGGTACCTTCGCTTTTTCCATATCTGTTAATTACAGAATTACTTATGAATTCCAACAAAATATACGACTTGTCTTACGGAGTAAGTAAACTTTTGTCCATATTTTTCCGCATACCAAGGTATACCACATCAATTGTAATAGTAGGCTTGTTATTAGGCTATCCTAACGCTGCAAAATGCATTTCAAAAATGTATCACGAGAACAAAATTGATGAGAAACTAGCCACTAAATTAATCGTATTTACTAGTAATGCCAACCCCGCCTATATACTGGCAACCATAGGACTTGGTATGTTTCAAAGTATAGAAATCGGGATTATTCTCGCTATAAGTCATTACCTTTCAGCAATAATTATAGGGAGTATTTTAAGTCCTTCATATAACAATAACATTATACAACAAACAAACATAAATTCAAATAGTTTTGTAAAAATATCTTCTCCATTTGAGCTGTTATCTAATAGTATTATGGGGAGTATAAAGACTCTTGCATATATATTTGCATATACTACTATATTTTCTTTAATTCCCACTGTTATATTTAGTAACATACATATGCAGAATACCATTAAAGCTATTATTATTGGTATATTCGAAATATCTAATGGAATAAATGAAATACAACTATTAAATATTTCATTAAATAGTAAAATATTATTTACTTCATTTGTTTTGTCTTTTAGCTCGCTTATGATAATTATGCAAATATTTTCGTTTGCTTTCAAGGCTAAAATTAAGTTTAAAGTTTTATTAAAATATAAACTATTGCAAGGAGCAATCTCTTGTATAATAACGCATATAATATTAAAATACCTATATATACCCGCAACGTCAGTATCTGTTAATCTTGATAGTTTTACATGGAGCTATAGTGTATTTCCAATTCACCTCTACGTTTTGCTGTTAATATTAATTCTTTTCTTACTTTTGACTAGAAAAAAGCGACAAGCTAAACCTGTCGCCTAAAAAGGGGGATACTCATTTAATTTATGAGGTAATCATATTATGAATCGATTTTAAATATATTATTCATAAGGAGTTGATTTTTTATGGAAGATAGATTCTTTTTTAATCCTTATGGATTTCCTGGTGGATTTGGCGGAGGATTTGGTATTAACTTTCCACCCAATATTACACCGCCGCCCAATATTACAAACAATCCTAATGCAAGCAAAATGACACCAAAGGAATTTTACGAAAACCAATATTATTACTACAGATGTTTAAATGAAGCCATGGATTACCAAATAAAGTCTCAAGACTATATAGATAGAATGAGTAGACATTCGAATACACAAAACAAAAGTATTTAAGAGTAGCCAAAACTACTCTTAAATACTATCTAAACACTTTTAATTACTATTTAATTATGCTCTTTCAACTTTTCCTGATTTTAAACATTTAGTACAAACATTCATTGTTTTAGCTGTTCCGTTTTCTTTTACCTTAACTGATTGTACATTTGGTTTATATGTTCTTGAAGTCTTTCTGTTTGAGTGACTTACATTGTTTCCAAAAGCAACTTCTTTTGCGCATATTTCACATTTTGCCATTTTGTGTTCCCTCCCTTGATACTAGTCTAAATTTTACACATATAATATTAACATATTTTTTATTCATTTGCAAGGTTTTTAACAAATTTTATTATATTCTAATTACTGCCCCCATAGCTTGAGTAGATAAGTAACTTTCAGATACATGATCGTTAGTAGTTCCACCGCCTAAAATTGCTATGTCTCCTTTTTGCATTAAACCTTGTTTAATTAATTCTTCCACACCTTGTTTTAGTATTTCCTCAAATTGATAAACATTAGGGAAATAGAATGCTTTTATTCCCCACTCTAAAGATAATTGTTTATATGTTTCTTCATTTGCCGTAAATACATATATTGGGCAAGCCGGTCTATAACTAGACAGTACTGCCGGTGTTTTCCCTTTATCTGAAATAGAAATTATTGCTTTTGCTTCTGTAAATAACGCACTACTACATACAGCAAAATTAATTTTTCTTCTGAATCTATCTGTTGCATTTAGTTTTGTCTCATGTTTTTCTATATATGCTGCCATTTTCTCTACATTACGTTTTTTAAATCTATTCCAATAGTCTATATTGTTCTCAGTTGTTGTAGCAATATCGTTCATCATTTTAACGCATTCTTCAGGGTACCTACCCGAAGCAGATTCGGCAGATAGCATTATTGCGCCTGTCCCATCATAGATAGCATTTGCTACGTCTGACACTTCTGCTCTTGTTGGTCTTGGATTAGTTACCATTGACTCCAACATTTGAGTTGCAGTTATAACTATCTTACCACTAGCAATTGATTTTTTTATCATCATTTTTTGTATAGCAGGTAGTGCTTCGATGTTTACTTCGACTCCCATATCCCCTCTTGCTACCATTATTCCGTCTACTACTTCCAATATTTCATCAAAGTTATCTATACCCTCTTGGTTTTCTATCTTAGCAATAATTTTTACATAAGTACCACCCAAGTAATCCATGTACTCTCTTAAAGCTTTTACATCTTCTACTTTTCTTACAAATGAAGCTGCAACAAAATCTATTCCGTTTTCTATACCAAATTTAATATCTTGTTTATCTCTTTCAGTAAGAGAAGGTAGAGATAATTTCACTCCCGGAATATTTACACTTTTTTTAGATTTAATGGTGCCTGTATTCATTACTCTACAAACAACTTCATGTTTTTTTACTTTTTCTACATGTAATTCTATTAAACCATCGTCTAACAAAATAGCCGTTCCAACTTTTACATCTTTTGTTATCTCGTTATATGTAACCGTTGCTTTGTCTTCAGTACCACAAACTTGTTCTGTCGTAAGTATAAACTCTGTTCCTTGAACAAGTAGCACTTTATCTTTTTCAAAATCTCCCAATCTAATTTCTGGTCCTTTGGTGTCTAACATAAGTGCCACATTGGTTCCAAGCCTTTCATTGATTAATTTAACCTTATTTATTTTTTTCAAATGTTCCTCGTGTGTTCCATGAGACATATTAAATCTCGCTACGTTTACACCCGCTTTTATTAATTTTTCTAACATTTCTTCACTTTCAGAACTTGGTCCTATAGTTGCTACTATCTTGGTTTTTCTCATTATTATTCTCCTTTGTATTATAGATAGTTTATATCAAAAAAATTAAATATGCAAGCTTATTTATTAATTTATATAAAGTTTTACTATTTTATAATCTCTCTTTCTTTAACTTGGATAACCCTTATTGCATAATATATTGTATCGGAGTGATTTTATGGATAACATTTGTTTTTTGGTGGCAATTAGGCAAAGAATATGCCAAAGTGGAGTACCCACAAATATAGATAAAACATTTACTAATGTTAACAATAATACAACATTCGACTTGTTAAACGGTTATAGTTTAACTATTTATGCGATTAGCAACTCAATGGTTAGATTAACGTTCACAAACGATACGCTTGATTTGAATTTCTTCTTTGATGTTAACGATTGTACAACTAATGCTTTCGACCTACCTATAGATAGTGGCACGTTTAGAATATTAGTGTTCGTAAGCAGCCGATGTTGCAGCAATTGCCCTTGTTCTAATTAGGAGGTACACATGGAAAGTTTTAATGTAAACATAACTGTAAATGATTGTTGTTATAATAAATGTCATACAACAACAAACTCCACGACCAAAATCTTTACTAACATTGGTGACTTTCTTACTCTCCAATGTTGTTACTATTTAAAAATATTAAGTGTAACTGAAAAATATATAATACTCTCTTTAGATAACGGGACTATCCACTTTGTAAGGAGAGCGTTTATTGGCATACCAATAAAAATATGCATTCCAAATAATTGTTCCACTCATATTATTACAATAACTGTAAATAGCATAACAGTATCATAACTGCTATGCTATTTATCTTTGTTCTATCTATTACTCCAATATTTTGTATACAAAACTCTAGCCGTTTCAGGACTATCTACTCCTTCTTTATTTTTTATTGGTGCAAACTCTTCTTCCCTTACTGTTCTATATATTAACATATCTTCGAACTTACTAAAAGCATCAAATATAAACGTTTCAAACTTATATGCATTTGGAGTGTCTGGAGTTATTTCATCACCATTTTCGTCTATAAATGCACATTTTTTAAAAGCTGCATGGTAAGGTAATTTTTCATCGCCTATCTGCTTTAACGCTTCAATGCTAAACATGTTACATAGTATATGAGATTCACCATATAGCAATTCGCCGTTACCATCTGTTGCATGTGCCATATCATCCGTAATTTCGGTATACTCTACCACACTAGGTCTGCTATTTCGTTTGCAGAACACTCCTACTTTTTCTTCTGGATTTGCTTTTACAATAGATTTACCTGCAAGTTTGACGCCTTTAGCGATTGCAAGTCCCAAAAACAAAGGGTCTACCATCTTTAAAAGCACATTGTCTATTCCACCAACAAACACCCATTTGGCTCCTCTGGTTTCCATATCTTGCACTATACCATTTTTGTGCATTGCCTCGAATATTCCACCATGACCATCTGCCGCTTCTTTAATCTTATTTTTACTTTCTAATATTATTTTGCCATCAGCTTGAAGCATAGGCAACTCACCTTGTTTAAAAAACTTTACCATGTCTTTTGGATAATTAAAATAGTTGTTTTCTTCAAAGAATCTCACTGTGTCATTGTTGTTTTCACGACTTGTCATTATATACCAAGGAATGTAGACGTTGTACATTTCTTTAGCCAATTTCAAACTATCACACATTATTTCGAATAAAGATTTAGAAGGAGTTGGTTCTAAAACAAATGTGCCTTTAGGCCCACTATGTCCTAGTCTTGTTCCCTGGCCGCCAGCAAGAGTTGCAAATGCTAGTTCTCCCCTAGATATTGCTTCCATTCCAATTTTTGTATACACTTCTGTTTCTTTGGAATTTAATTTTAATCTGTCTACATACTCTATAGGTTCGATTAAATTCCCACAAGTGTCAATTTTATTTCTTTCGTTATATAAATTTGCTACCATATCTAAATCTATATTTTCTATTTGGTCCAACAACACATCTTTCTCATTTGATGTTAATTCATTATAAAAATCCAATAAGTGTTGTTGTTCGTGACTTACTAATTTCATTTTTACTTTATCTAATCTTTCCATTTCAACTCACACTCCTTTGCCATACAAATTGTTATATAACTTCGTAGCAGTTTCAGGACTATCTTGCCCAGCTTTATTCTTTACGGGGGCAAATTCCTTTTTACGGTCAACCCTAAGCACAGTTACATCATCAACCTTATTGAAATAATCAAATATAAATGTTTCGTATTTAATTAAGCACGGTTCAGAAGGGCTCTGCATATTTCCAAATGTATCTATATAATCCATTTTTTTAATAGCCTTGTGATAAGGTAGTCTTTCATTTTGTATTCTTTCCAATAGTTCTATATTTAGCAAATGATTTACAATATTAGATTCTATATATTTAAGCTCGCCATTCGCATCCTGCTCATATCTCATAGTTTCGCTCATCTCGCTATACTCTATAACCCCTGGTTTACCATTTCGTTTGCAAAACACTCCTACTTTTTCTTCAGGCGAATTCTTTGCAACAGATTTGACACCATTTAGTTTCCCTTGGCTTTCCACTAAGCCTACATATAACTCATCAGCGATGTTAACCAAAATATTATCTATACCAGTAATTAAAGTCCACTTTATGCCTTTTTCTTTTATATCTGCAATCATTTTAGATAATGCATTGAAAACTCCACCATTGCCATCAGCCGCCTTAAGTACACTACTCTTGCTTTCAAGAAGCAAATTGCCATTTAAGTCTGTTATAGGCATTTCTCCTTGTGTAAAAAACTTTATTTTTTCTTTAGGGTAATTGAAATAGTTGTTACTTTCAAAAAATTCTGTTGTTTGCTGATTATTATCCCTACTCGTCATTATATACCAATTAAGATATATTCCAAATCTATCTTTAGCTTGTTTTAAATAATCTACAAATATCTCAAAAATATATCTTTCTTTGTCCCAAAGTTTTAATTTAAATGTGCCTTTTGGTCCACTATGACCTAATCTTGTACCTTGGCCACCCGCCATTGTAATTACTGCATATTTTCCACTAGATATTATTCTTCTTCCATTATCTTTCAGCTCTTGTAGTTCTTCAAAAGAAAAGTCATCCTTTTTAACCGCAGAAATAGGTTCAATTATATCTTGAGCATCTACACAGGTTTTAACCTCTTTTAGTTTGTCAATTTCAGCAAAATCTATTCCTCGTAACTCTTGCATAAGTTTATCTTTTTCGTCATTTTCAAGCGAATCATAAAACATAAGCAAATGTTCTTGATTGTACTTTTTTAATAATTCTTTTACTTGTTCCATATACACACCTTTATATTATTTAATTAGATTCATAGTATCCGTTGCTATTACCATTTCTTCATCCGTAGGTACTACTAAAGCCTTGCACCTAGATGAACCTGTGGATATTACAATCTCATCACCTTTAATGTTATTTGAAGCTTTGTCTATCTCAAGTCCAACAAACTCTAAATATTCGCAAATCTTTAGCCTTACATTGGCTTGGTTTTCTCCTATGCCACCTGTAAATACAATAGCATCCAATCCTTTCATGCTTGCAGCATATCTTAATATGTATTCTGCTACTTTTTTAGCGAATATATCTACTACGAGTTTTGCGTTTTCATCGTTTGCTGAAATACTCTCTATTTGTCTAAAATCTGGTGATAATCTGCTTATACCAGCAAGGCCAGACTTTTTGTTAAGTATAGTTTCCATCTCTTTGGGAGATAAGTTCTCTTTTCCCATTATATATGTTACTACTGATGGATCCAAATCTCCCGCGCGAGTAACCATAGGTATACCACCAAGCGGTGTAAGTCCCATACTTGTATCTATACTTATTCCGCCTTGAACAGCAGTTATACTAGCCCCTTGGCCCAAGTGGCATGTAACAATCTTTAAATCTTTTATATCTCTATTTAAAATTACTGCTGTTCTATTTGCTACATATTTATGAGAAGTACCGTGGGCGCCATATTTTCTTATTCCATACTTTTCATAATATTCATAAGGAATAGGATATACGTAATTTTCTTTAGGCATTGTCTGATGAAACGCGGTATCAAAAACAGCAACCATTGGAGTGTTTGGCATAAGGTTCTTACACGCAAGAATGCCCTGCACCGCCGCAGGATTATGTAGCGGTGCAAAGGCTGCACATTTTTTTATATTTTCTATCGTGTCATTATCTATTAAAGTAGAACCTTTAAATATTTCACCACCATGAACTATTCTATGTCCCACTCCATTTATTTGCTCTAGTGAAGATAAGGTATTGTATTTCGGATTTAGAAGTTCAGATATTATTATATCTAATGCTTCCTTGTGAGTATTAACGGGAGTGTTTGTCACAAACTTTTCTTCCCCAACTTTATGTGTTAAAAAAGATTCGCTTTCTCCAATTCTTTCAAAGTTTCCTTTTGCAAGAACTTGTTTATTATCCATATCTATTAATTGATATTTAAGCGACGAACTTCCCGAGTTTAATACTAATATCTTCATACACTTCCCCCTATATTAACCTTAATGTTTCTCTTGCTATCATTAACTCTTCGTTAGTTGGAACTATCCAAACTTTAGTTTTAGACTCTGGTTTTGAAATTTCTACTTCTTCTGCTCTAATGTTGTTTAATTCTTCGTCTAACTCTACTCCCATAAAGCCTAAGTAGCTACAAATCATCTTTCTTTCTGTAACTCCTCTTTCTCCAACTCCAGCTGTAAATACTATAACATCAGCACCGTTCATAGCTGCTGCAAATTTAGCAATGTAACCTGCTATTTTGTATGCATAATGTTCTACAGCAAGTTTGGCATTTTCGTTTCCTTCTTTTATAGCTGCTTCTATATCTCTATTATCTGCAGATACGCCAGAAAGTCCAAGAAGTCCAGATTTTTTGTTAAGTATAGTTTCCATTTCCTTAGGAGATAAATTCTCTTTTTCCATTATATATGTTACTACTGATGGGTCTAAGTCTCCTGATCTTGAGCCCATTGGAATTCCTCCAAGCGGTGTAAGTCCCATACTTGTATCTATACACTTACCATTTTGTACAGCAGATATACTTGCTCCTTGTCCTATATGACAGCTTACAACCTTAAGGTTGTCTCTTCCTAATATTTCTGCAATTCTTCCAGTTACATATTTGTGAGATGTACCATGAGCTCCATATTTTCTTATTCCATATTTTTCATAATATTCATTTGGAATTGCAAACATATAATGTTCTTTTGGCATTGTTTGATGGAATGCTGTGTCAAAAACGGCAACATTTGTTTTCCCTGGTAACGCCTTAAAACAAGCCTCTATTCCTTGGATATGTGCTGGGTTATGTAATGGTGCAAATTTTATTGCATCTCTTATTCCTTCAACAACCTCTTCAGTTATAACTACAGAAGATGTAAATCTTTCACCGCCGTGAACTATTCTGTGGCCTATTCCATCTATTTCATCTAAACTAGATACTACTGCAATTCCTGGCTCTACGAATTTCCCCATTGTAAATGTAATTGCTTCCTCGTGGTTAGGCGCTGCATGTTCATATACTTTTTTCTCATTTCCAAACTTGTGTGTTAAAAATGAACCTTCCATCCCTATTCTTTCATAATTTCCTTTTGCTATTACTTCATCAGTATCCATATCTATTAATTGATATTTAAATGATGAACTTCCGCAATTTAATACTAATATTTTCATAAATTTCTCCTTTCAATTTTACATTATTATATCACAAGAAAGTATTTTTTCAAGGCATAATTTGTATTCAAATATTTAAATTAGTATATTCCTTGACAAATGCGCATAAAAATAGTAAAATAAATAGCGTTGTTTTATTGACCAAAATATTAATATATAAGGAGATGAAATATTTATGAGGGTTGTAGGAAATGCCATAATATACATCGGATTATTTATGCTTGCGCTAGCATTTACGATGTCTTTCTTTTGCGGCTCAAACGAAAAATCCGAACACATTGTTATAAAATTTTATAGAGTTCTGTTTTTAGCCAGTCTAGCTGTTATGGCAATAGGTTCAGTAGTTACAATTATGGCCTAAAGATTTGTCTACCAAATTAATGTAAGGAGTTAAATTATGCTTACACTTAAAATTATCTTGATATGTTTTAGCATTATGGCAATTTGTGGTGCCATATTGGGTAGTGTGTTTGCAGCATACAACAAGCTTCCTATAAACAGCAAGTGGATGAATCGATATAGATGTACGTTTTGGCTCGGATTAATAATGTTTTGTGCCAGCATACTTCTAATTATCTTTTTCTAACCAAAATAAATATCCACCCGTTTTGTTTGAACTGGTGGATATTTATTGTTTTACTAATTTGACTTTTTTGCGTTACTTATTTCTAATATACTATTCTGAAATTTTATCTCTTAAGCTTCTATGGTAAGTTATTACAAATCTATGTACTTCATCTTGAAGCTTTGTTATTAAGGCAAATAACGCTTTATATTCTTTTTTATCTCTTAAATCTATTTCTTTTTCATTTAAATTAATAATGCCTCGGGTTCTGTGTTTGTTATCTTTTATCATGCCAATTACCGGAACATCTATCTCATTTTTTTCTAGTATTTGCTTCACAGCTCTTACTTGATTCAATCCGCCATCAATTAAAAACATATCTGGCAGCGGCAATGTTTCTATATGATTTAGTCTCCTTGATATAACTTCTGACATTGATAGTACATCGTTTTGTGTCTCGGTAGATTTTATTTTGTATTTTCTATATTTGCTTTTATTAAACCCTCTATTTTCATATGTAATTCCCACTCCAACTATATAGCTATCTTTCAAATTAGAGATATCGTAACATTCCAATGTATTCAGTTCATATTCTATATTTAATATTTCCTTTAGCTCGTCTACTGGATTTTTATCTTTCTCCCTCAAGTTTATCTTTATGTTATTTTCAATCATCTGGATAAGCTTCAGTTTCTCTCCTTTTTTAGGGACAAGTAATTCTACTTTAGTTGTTTTCATCATCGTTAAGTAACTTTCAACTACACCGCGTTGTTCGCCACACTTTTCCTCATCCTTAAGCTTGATATACACTTTTGAAGGCATATCTGATTTGTTATTAGTATAATACTGAGATACCAAATCTAATAATATACTATCCATTCTTGCTCTATCTATATCCTCTACAAAAATATTCTCATGTTTAAGAAGTTTGCTGTTCCTAATTTTAAATACTTGTATATACAACTTATCTTTAACTGTGACATAGCCCCATATGTCTGTGTTTGCTTCATTTAGATTAGAAACTTTTTGCTTTTCAGTTATTTTTGTTATTTTCTCCAATCTTTCATGCAGCTGTTTAGCTTTTTCAAATTCTAGATTTTGGATACATTTCTCTATATTCTCTTCAATATGTTGTTTTACTACACCTGTTTTTCCCTCTAAAAATAGAATTATTTGATTTATCATCAATCTGTACTCATCTAGAGCAACCTTGTTAATGCAAGGGCCTAAACATCTTCCTATATGGTAATACAAACAAGGGCCAACATTTTTGTTACTACTTTTATTAAAGTTATACTTACATCTTTTTAAAGGGAATATTTCTTTTAGGGCATTAAAAACTTCTCTTAAGGCATTTACATCAGTGTAAGGCCCAAAGTATTTTGAGCCGTCTTCTATTTTTCTTCTTGTAATATATATTGACGGATATTCTTCTTTTACAGTTATTTTTATGTATGGATATGTTTTATCGTCTTTTAGCATAACGTTATATTTAGGCATAAATTCCTTAATATAATTACATTCCAAGACTAGCGCTTCTAACTCATTAGCAGTCACAATGTACTCTATATTTCGTATATGCGATACCATGTTTTGTATACGAATTGTTTTGTTTGTTTTGTTAAAATATTGTCTAACTCTTTTCCTTAAAGACTTAGCCTTACCAACATATATAATCTTTTCCGTTTCATCCTTCATTATATATATACCAGGATTGAAAGGTATTTTTTCTACTATTTCTTTTTTTATATCCATATTTACCACCAAAAAAGAGCACGAAAAAAGCGTGCTCTAGATTTAAGCTAAATTATTCTGCTGATTCAACTTCTGCATCATCAGTTTCATTGTACTTAGCTATTATTGCTGATTGAATTTCTTCTCTAGTCTCCGTGTTTATTGGATGAGCTATGTCTTTGAATTCTCCGTTAGGAGTTTTTCTGCTAGGCATAGCAATGAAAAGACCTTTATCACTTTCAATAACTTTGATATCATGTACTACGAATACATCATCAAAAGTAACAGAAGCGATAGCTTTCATTCTGTTTTGAGAAGCTATTTTTCTAACTCTAACATCAGTAATTTGCATCTTGAACACCGCCTTCCTTAACTGTTACGTTTATTATACATCAATTTTTGCATAAGTCAATAGTTTGTTTCTATTTTTTGGCGGCAGTTCAAAGTCAAATTAACGTTAATATTTAATTGTGTAAATTTAATAGAAAAAACGAAAGTCAATGATTTCTCATCAACTTTCGTTTTGCTTTATAGAATGTACATAAGCTCAGATAAATCCGAGATAATTCTATCTGGTTCGCCTTGCGTCATGTCTTGCCCCGCTACATTTATTCCAATAGTGTAAATGCCTATCTCTTTAGCCGGCAAAATATCCGTTATCATGGTATCTCCGACCATTACATTGGTGCTTGGATCAGTCTTGGCTAGCGCTCTAAAGTACGCTCTTGTGTCTGGCTTTGCAAAAAAGTCATCCCATGCATATACTTTTTCGAAATAGTCATATATGCCTTTTAGCTTCATATTCTCCACTTGAGCGTTATAAAAGCCATTAGTAAATACACACAGCTGATAGCCTCTTGATACCAAATATTCCAATGTCTCCTTAGCACTATTTGCTAGTACTGTATTAGTATTAGAATTATATGTCATAGCATCAGCTAACCGTTTGGCAGGAATACCAAATTTTCTGTAAATCTTAATGTGTCTTTCCAAATTTTCAAGATAAACTTCATATGTAATTTTCCTGCCCATTATATTGTAATGCTTGTGGAAAAATTCATTGAGTCTTCTTGAAAACTCTGGCATATAGAATTCATCCAATCCAATTAATTTAGCTACATTTGTCGCCTCGTTAGCTTTGTCATGTATAATAAGTGTTCCATCGTAATCAAAAAGAATGCGATTAAATCTAGTATTCACTATAATCCCTCCAAAATTTATTTAGTGGTATTATTATATCATACTATAGTCTCGCATTCAAGTTAATTCACTTATTTATGTATTCTTATTATATCTTAAATATGCTTTTTATCACAAATCTCATAAATCCTTTTGGTTTGTATACAACTATTTTCATTTAAACTCCTCCTTTAGCATATAAGCCAAACAAATCCCAGTACCATTAGTACCGCCGCAACAACTAAAACCCATAACCATAATGGTAAGAAAAGTGTTATTACTGCTCCTACTCCAAATGCCAATAAAAATAGTCCTATTGTTTTTCTAAATGCTCCTATAAACATAACTCCCCCTATATGGACTTTAGCCAACATTTGATGTAAAATATATATTGTAAAAAACTTAATATATATTATGACATTTTTATTGTTTTGTGAAAAAGGACGTGACAAAATTGAAATATAGATTATTAAATAAAGAAGAAATACCTATAGTACTTAATACCCTGCAAGCTACATATATAGCCCCCAAATGCGGTTTAGATTATACAAACGCTTTTGAGCTTTTACTATCTTTAATCCTTGCTGCACAATGTACAGATATTAGAGTTAATATGATTAGACCAAAGTTAACAAACAAATACCCAACTCCTAAGGATATTGCTACTCTTTCCTATGCTGACGTATACGAGATTATTAAGTCTTGCAGTTTTCCAAACAACAAAGCAAAACATATTGTAGAAGCGGCTAAAAAAATAGTAAATGAATTCCACGGTCAAGTGCCAAGTAGTATGCACGAACTTACTTCCATTCCGGGAATAGGTAGAAAAAGTGCAAACATTATCCTTGCTGAAGCATTCGGAATTGTAGAAGGAATAGCGGTAGATACCCACGTCACAAGGCTATCTAAAAAAATTGGATTTACTAATAGCGACGATGTATTGGTTATAGAAAAAGATTTAATGAAAAAAATTCCTAAAGAGCTTTGGGGCATAATTAATCATACGCTAGTTGAACATGGTAAAACTATATGCTTTGCCAGACGTCCTAATTGCAAAGAATGTTGCATAAAAGATTATTGTAGAGAAAATAGAAATACACAAAAATAATTTATAAAAGTACAGTTCATCAATCAAACTGTACTTTTATAATTAAACATTATCCAAATTAAAATCCGGAACATATTCTTCTTCGTGTTCGCCTAATTCTTGTATATAGCCATTTGTCATATTTAGTTCAAACAGATAGTTTTCTACCTCTTCTAATTCCTCTTTATTTATCTTTCTATTAATTTCGACGTATTCACTCGATTTGTGTGTTGGAAAATATTGAGCCATTATACTTATTATTGTATTCTCTCCCAAATTTTCTTTTATCCATTTAATAACACTTTTGGTATTGTCTATATGACTTGGAAGTATCATGTGCCTAATTATTAGGCCAGTTTGCATTACACCATCTTTATCAAATATGTCTTTAGTTTGTCTTCGCATTTCCATAAGAGCTTGTCTTACATGCTTTGAATAGTCTTTTATATTGGAATATTTTTTTGCTGTCGCATCATCAAAATATTTGAAATCTGGCAAATATATGTCTATATACCCTTCTAATTCTCTTAACGTGTTAATGCTTTCATATCCACTTGTATTGTACACAATAGGTATCATTAACCCTCGAGTTTTTGCTAGCTTTATAGCCTCTTTAATTTGATAAGCATATATTGTAGGAGTAACTAAATTTATATTATGTACTCCCTTTTTTTGTTGTTCAAGCATAATGTCTGCAAGTCTATTTACCGTTATTTCTTTACCATACATCCCCTGACTTATTTCATGGTTCTGGCAATACACACATCCTAAGTTGCAACCAGTAAAGAAAATGGTCCCAGAACCATTTTCTCCACTTATTGGCGGCTCTTCAAAGTCGTGTGTACTTACAAGTGCTACTTTGACATTTGCACCAGCCTTACATCTTCCAACTTTTTCAAACCTGTTTACTTTGCATTCGTGCGGACACATTATGCATTTTTTTAGCATTTCTTCCATTTGTCTATACCTCTATTAAATCTTTTAATGCAAACGAATAGATATATGCTTTCTCTACACTTACATTGTATGCTTTTTGTATAGCTTTTTTATATACTTTAAGTTGCATTGAGTATCTATCTAATAATTCTTTACAGGTTTCAACTCTATCTGTCTTGAAATCTATTATTATGTGTCTGTTATCCTCTGTTACAACATACATATCTACTACACCTTGAATTAATGTTGCCTGTTTAAAGTCCACATTTTCTACATCATCAAGATTATCTTGCATTACAAATTCCAGTTCGCTTTTAATACTCTTGGCTTTTTCTAAATAACTCTTCAAGCTATTTAACATATCTAATATGTCCTTTAATACATACCTTTCATTTATTTTATCATGCATTACCATAGCATTTGCCTGACTATGTATGACATTCTTTATGCTTTGCTCCGTTATATCAGTATAGTCTAGATGCTCAATTACAGAATGTATAAATGTACCGTAACTTGTTCCCGACATTTTAATAGACAACACTTCTGGCTTTAAGTCCTCTAATAGAGTTTCTGATTTTTTTAGCTCTGTTACAGTATATTTTTTATTTATGTCTTGTTCACTTTGATGAGTCGCAAATTGAGCTTTGAGTTCATCAACTTTTTTCTCGTCTTGCTTTATTCTCATTTTATTTATCTTGTCTTGTAACTTAGCAAACGTTACTTGGTTCCTATCTAACGCCTGTATGTCTTTACCACTGATACTTATATCTTGTGCGTTATGTAACAAGAGTTTAAAATTATCCTGTTTATTTATTGCTACTTGTAATATACATTTCAAATGCGAATTGTGTTCTGCGGCAATGATTTCTGACGTTTCTTTGTTTTTTATATCCATGATTTTAGATACGTACTTATCTAATGTAGACACTGTTCCATAAATTATTAATTTTTCTTTTGCACGTGTCATGGCAACATAAAGTAGTCTTAATGCTTCTGAACGTAAGCTTCTCTTTGTTTTTGCTTTAATAGCCTGCTTTATTACCGAAGGATATGTTATGCCCATCTCCTCGTTATATATGTCTAAACCCATTCCTAATTCATCATCAAATTGCAACTTGTCCTTTGTATCTTGCTCGTTATATTTTGCTGCTGTATTCATCATAATAACTATAGGGAATTCCAAGCCTTTACTTTTATGTACTGTCATTATTCTAACCACATCTTCATTCTCACCAAGTAGTTTTGGGCTATCCCCAGCGGACTCTTTGGATTTTAAAATATTTAAGTATTTGATTAAGGTATATAGCGATGTTGTAGTTTCACTTTTTTCAAAATCTGATATTATTTGCACAAAATTGTCTAAATTAGCACATTTAATCTCGCCTAGTCTTTCAAATCTCAAAGCCTCATATATTCCCGTTTCATTATATAGCTTTAGCAACACTTGAGATATATTGTACGTTTTTAGATATGCTTTATATCTTTCTAAAAGCTTTAAAAATGATTGTATTTTGTCTTTCAATTCACCATCGTCCAATTTTTCTTTGCGTTCCTTTAAAACCTCAATAACAGGTTGTGCTGAAGTTTTGTGACGTAATAGAGCTAGCTCATCTAATGTAAACTTTCCTATTATACTATACATTACACTTACAAGCGCAATGTCATCATATGGGTTGTCTAGTACTTTTAAAAAGGATGTCATGAGAGTAATTTCTTCGGACTTATAGAAGCCAGATTTGCTATCTGCAAAGCAAGGCACTCCGTATCTTGATAACACTTCACTTACCACATTTGCTTTTCCCTCAACTGTTCTTAAAAGTATTACTATGTCTTTATATGTACAGTCCCTATATTCTTTTTTCTTCAGATCATAAATTTGAAATTTGTTGTCTACAAGTTTTCTTATTCTTTCTGCCACTACATTTGCCTCAAGCTCAATATCCGCAATATTTTCTAGCACATCATTTTGTTCATTCACATCAATTTGACCTGGTATAACTTCCTCGCCTAATTCATTTCCTTTTTGTATAATATTTATTTCAGTCTTGTAATCTTGTTCTAGTGTATAGTCATAACCATCACCATAAACTAAAGATTCTTTGGCTTCATATCTCGCGCCGCCAAAATCTTTTGTCATAAGCGTCCTAAAAATATCGTTTGTACTATCTAGCACTTCTTTTCTACTTCTAAAATTTTGTGCAAGGATTATTTTTGCTTCTTTTAAATCACTTGCTCCATCTACCTCTTTTAGCTTATCATATTTATTAGTAAATAGGTCTGGTTTGGCATTCCTAAATGCATATATACTTTGCTTAACATCTCCAACCATTATTACATTATTATCTTTTGCAATTTTTTGTATTATTGCTTCTTGCGTATTTGATGTATCTTGATATTCATCTATATATATAGTTTCATATTTTTCTACATATTTACGTCTAACATTTTCGTCTTGTAACGCCTTTAGTGCTAAATGTTCGTAATCTGCGAAATCTATTGCACATTTTTCTTTTTTAGCAAAAGTGTATTTTTCATCTACTTCTTGTATAATCTGTTTGTACCATTCAACATATTTTAAAGTGTCATTCAACTCACAAATTATGCCTTTTGAGTCCTTATACATAATTTTTGCTATATCTTTTAACTCGCCACTGACTTTATTTTTTAACGCCTTTACCTCTTCTCTCAGCTCTATATCTACAACCTTGGTAGATGGCAAACTAGGCATATCTAGAAGCTTTGGTAGAGTATTAAAAAGCTCATCATATGTGGTAGTACTTAGCGCAAACAAAATATTCTCTAGTATAGTTTTTAGCATATCTCTTCTGGTTAGAAAATCCCCAACCCCATCAAGAGTGTCTACCATGTGCTCTAGTTCCAACTTTAGTATTTTTAGTTTGCTTTTTATACTCGTAATCACAGCGCATCCAAACTGAGTTTTACTTAAATCTGTTTCAGGCCTTGTACTATATGTTTGTAACGCGTTTTCTAGCCAAGCATCTCCATCGATCACATTTCTATATGATGTATATAGCATGTATATAGTATTAATTAAATTGTCTTCTGAACCCAAAATATCTAGTACGTCTAAAAACGCTTTAGTTTGTTTTTCATACTCATTTTCTATAACTTCCATTACCACTTCGTTTAACATTATGGTAGCTTTTGTAGCATCAAGCGTTGTCACATTCGGATCAATTCCTAGACTATAAAAATTATTGCGTATTATGTTTAAACAAAATGAGTGTATGGTAGATATATCTGACATAGGCACTCTGGCTATTTGTTTTGTTATTCTTGCCACCTCATCTTTTTCCCCCTTTTGGATTAACTCCTCTTTTAGAGAATATAAACTTGTAACCAATCTTTCTTTAAGTTCCGATGCTGCAGCGTTTGTAAAGGTCAAAACTAAAAGTCTAGATACATCTGCTCCTGCTTTTATACTTTCTATTATCCTTTGTATGACAACAAAAGTTTTACCACTTCCAGCCGAAGCTGAAACTAGTAGACTTTTATTTTTAGTATTTATAACTTGTTGTTGTGCATAAGACAGTTCCATTCTTACTCCTATTCTAAACTTATTTTTCCAATTTTACCATTTCTATAATCTTCTAAAAGGATTTTTGCTGCTTTAGTTGTGTCTACTATGTTTCCTTTCAAAAGCGCCCCTCTTTTTCTGCCAACTTGAATTAGTATTTCAAATTCCACCATAGAATCAATATCCGAACCTAATCCATACCTTTGTTTGAACATTGACGCATACCAGTCGTTTGAAAGTAATATGTTTATTAATATATACGCCAACGTTTCCTGGTCTAATATTTCTTCTTTTATAGTAGCTGCTATAGCAAGCTTTTCACCACTGCCATCCTCTTTTAATTTTTTACTTAAAAGTCCTGGCGTGTCCATTATTTCTATATCTTGCCCTACCTTTAGCCATTGTTTCTTTTTGGTTATACCCGGTTTATTGCCAACCTCCGCACTTTTCTTCCCAGTCATTTTATTAATAATACTAGATTTACCAACATTAGGTACACCAACAACTAACGCCCTATATACTGGTTTTAATACATCATAGGATTTACTTGTTTTGTTTTCATATTTAATCTTTTTACCTAGTTCACGAACAAGCGCGATAAGTTTGTCTATACCCTCGCCAGTTATACCATTAGTTCTTACCGTATAACAACCCGCTTTTTTATATTTTGCTTCTGCATTGTTTAATGCTGTAATGTTCGCAAGGTCTGCTTTATTAAATACCATTATTACGGTTTTGGATTTTATTATTTCATACACATCTTTATTTAAAGAAGAAAACGGTATTCTCGCATCTAATATTACAAGAACTATATCTATTAACTTCATATCCGCTTTTATTTCTCTTAATGTTTTCGCCATGTGTCCTGGGTACCAATTGATATGGGAATTATAAAAACTTTTTTCTTCTTTACTCATTTTTATCACCTGCTTTGTTTTTTAAATTTGTTAATTCTTTTAAGTTTTTTGAAAGTGAAATCACTTCTGGACTTATTTTTATTAATTCATTGTTTACTACAATATAATTTTCTATTTCTATATTAGATAAATTCATCATTTTTCTAAGTTCATCTTGTATATAATGAAGCTGTATACAATGTGGTGATTTATCTACGGAAGCAAATATAATCCTTTTAATTTTATTGGTTCTAAGCATTCCACCAATTTTAGTTATTGCCATATTTATATGATTTTCTTCCAAACATAATTCAAAAATGTTTGTAGAAATTTTTTGCAGTTTTTCATAACCTTCTAGTTGCATATTTTTTAAACAACTTCCAACAACAATTATTGTTTCACTAACAGCATATATATTGCTTTTCATTAATTCCTTCATACTTTACTCCTAAATATTTTTATTATCTTCTTCTAATAATTTTTATTTCCTCGAGTCTCTTTTGCTCTTTCATTTCTATTTGTTTTCTTTCTCTTTCAAGTTCTTTTAGGCTCTTTTTAGGTGTTTGCATTTCTTCTGGCATCATCCCACCAATATCAGCAATTGCTTTTCTTACCTTTTTACCAACTTCATAATGAACATCTTTTGCTTCTTTTTCTCCTTGTACATTATCTTTTAAAAGTCTTTGTTTAGTTTGATTTATTCTAAATAAATTAGCAACCAACTCATCTTCATTCATATTATCTAAAATATCTTCTCTATAACGTAATTTCTTCCTTACCTTTACCAGTTTTAATTGGCTTGTTGACCTCAACAACCCAATCTTCTTTACTTGAAACACTATTATTTGCTGATAAAACTGCTTTATCCATTACTTTTTGAAAATTTCTCCAATCTTTGTATTCTAATACTTTTTGCAATTCACGAGCAAACCAAAATTCATTTCCATATTAATCGATATGCTTTATATTTTCAAAAGTGTTATTAGTATATTCATCTCTAAATTTCTTCATTGTTGCCTCCATTTCTATTAATTGTATAATTTACTATAGAAAAGTTTTTCATATCTTTCTATTATCACATAATTTTAATATTTCCATAAAAAAATATATAAAATATGTAAAAACTTACTTTATTAAAATCCTTGTTTTATAAGCGTTTAAAGGTAGTTTTTCTTCAATCATTTATATCACTTCCTTTTTATTAATTCATAATAAATATACCTTGAAATTCTTCGATAGTGTATATTTTGCCATCGTTTGGTAATGTAACATATGAATATGCTCCGTGTTTTTTGGCAGTTATAAATGCGCCATCTGTCCAATCAAATTCTCCTTTACCATTAATTGTACGTTTCCATTTAGAACTCCCCCAAGATTCAGTTGTACTTGTTACATTTATATATTTAAATCCCATATTGGCATGACCATTATCTATTTTATATATATAAGTTTCATATGTTCGCTCACCTACACCACCATGAAATATTGCAATATAATCATTTGGAATATCATTTAACATTCACTCCTTCTTTTTTATCATAGTTTTCCTTAAGCCGGAATTACCTCTATTTTATTTAAAATTTTATCATTTCCACTTACAAAATGTAAAAAGAAATCTGTTTTTAACCCTTTATTTATAAGCATTCGCAGGAAGTGTTTCCATAAATCCGTATCACCCAATTGATATGGGAATTAGAAAAACTTTTTCCTTCTTTACTCATTTTATTCACCTACCATGTTATAACATATTATCAATATACCAACTACTTATTCGCTAAATATTTAGCTAAGTTGTTGTATCCATCCATATTCCAACATTTAAATCTAACATCATCATTAAAGTTGCCTAGAGTTTTAGTTTGACCTTCTGGAACAAAAATAAAATCCCAACTCCAACCATATTCTCCAGACTTTTCTTTTGCAATAGTTCCGTTTGTTATAGAAGTAAATACAACTGGTTCGTTTCCATATTCACAATAAGCTAAAACTTCTACAAAATGTGCTTTCCTATTTTCCACTCCTTCAAGCAATTTTAATATTCCATCTTCTTTTAATGTATCATCTACGTAATGCGTGTATGGTCCCGGGAAGCCATTTAATGCATCAATACATAATCCGCTATCATTTTTAATAACCGCACTTTTTAACTTTTCACTAGCCCACTTAGCAGAAAACCTAGCAACTTCTTCTATCGAATCGTTTTGAATCTCTGGAACGTCCAGTTTTATTTGTTCAACCTCAAAGCCTAGTGGTTCTAATATTTGTCTTGCACTTAATATTTTAGCCCAATTACCCGTTACATATGTTACCTTTTTCATGTATTCCCCCAATTTTATCATCGTACCTCTTTTGCATCTACAAGCTTTATTTTTTCATCTACTCACTTATTATATAATATATTCTAATGTTTGTACAGCCAAAATCAACGAAAAACGAGATAATGTACATAGTATAACAATATCTCGTCTTTATATTACAAATTATATAATAAGTGGTTGAATTTGTTTGTTTTGCAACGCCATTTCCATTGTATCTACCATTTTTGTATAGTCGTATACTAAAGATTTGGGTTTATTTTCCGGGTCATCTTGTTTAAACGGTATAAAATAAAAATTCTTAGTGTTTAGAAGTTTTAATATGTTTTCACCATTCATACCTAGTCCATCATTTGTAGATACACCTAAAACTACAGGCTTATTGTTTCTTATATGTCCTTTTATAGCCATTAATACAGGTGTGTCTGTTATACCATTTGCTAGCTTTGCTATAGTATTTCCTGTACAAGGAGCTACAACTATAATGTCTACTAAATTTTTGGGGCCTATTGGTTCAGCTTTAGTTATTGTATCTACTATCTCTTCACCCGTTTCTTGTTTTAACAATGTTATAGTTTCTTCAGGTGTTCCGAATCTGTTTGTCTCATTTAATATACTATATGAAACTATAGGAATTATTTTTTCTACACCCTTTTCTTTTAACATGTCTATTTCAGGCTTTACCTTAGATAAATTACAAAATGACCCTGTTATACATAGTCCTATTTTTTTGTTTTTAAGCATAATTTACCTCCGGCATATTATATTTTATGCCGGAGCATTGGACATGTGCATTAAAATCTTCTAATTAAGCCTACTACCTTACCTATTATTTGTGCATCTTTTACTATTATTGGTTCCATCGTATCATTTTCTGGCTGTAATCTTATATAATCTTTTTCTTTATAGAAAGTTTTTACTGTTGCTTCGTCATCAATTAATGCTACTATAATTTGACCATTTTCAGCGGTATTACATTTAGACACTATAATATAGTCTCCAGAATATATACCTACGTTTATCATGCTATCGCCTTTTACTTTAAGCATATATGTACCCTCAGATTTTGTATTTTGTTTAACCATGCTTGTAGGAAGTTTTACATACTCTTCTATGTTTTCTTCAGCAAGAATAGGTAATCCTGCTGCTACTTGACCCACTAGTGGTATTTCTAACATATCTGTATCTTTCGTTTCGCCTACTGATTCACCATTAATTTTTAATGCCCTGGTTTTAAGATTTCCTTTTTTTATATATCCCTTTTCAGCCAAACGAGATAAATATAAATGTACTGATGATGTAGACTTTAATCCAACTGCTTTACAAAGCTCTCTTACAGACGGTGGATATCCAACCTCAGCTACTTGCTTTCTTATATAGTTTAAAATATTTAGTTCATTTTGACTTAATTCATTTTCATTCTTCCCCATAACGCAACCTCCAAAACCTATGTTTGTTATATTATATATGATAAAAAAAGAAATGTCAAACAAAAGTTTGCTTTTTCTTGAAAATTTTAATTATTTATTATTTTTAAAGTTCAAACATTTTTCTTCTAATTTTTTAAATCATAAATATTAAATTTTATTCTTGTTTTCCCTTTAGATATTTTATATATTCATTATCCACTTCATAGAATTTTAATTTCACATTATCACCTCCCTATATACACAAACAGGGAGGCCAAAACTAATGTCCCCCCGATTAAAGTTCGCAGTTATACGAGCCGCGAAACGCTCGAATATATTACCATATATTGCTAAAGTCACTATTCCTTTTAATTTTTAGAATGCTCGTACGCTTTTCTGACGGCTCTAGCTAGTTGGTCAGCGCATGATGTTTGTCTCATACCACATTTTATACCGCCTATTCTTTTTTCTATTTCATCTACCGTCATTCCTTCTACAAGTCTAGGTAATGCTTGTAAATTCCCAGGGCATCCACCACCTAGGAACCTCACATCCGTTACAACATTACCATTTAATTTAAATTTTATTACTTTTGCACAAGTGCTTTCTGTTTCAAACGTATATTCCATATCCATTCCCCTTTTATATCTTTTAATATTTTGTTACAGATAACTTAAATATCTCCCCGTATATATCTCACTATTTGAATATATATTTTCAAAATCTTTGGGCACTACAAAACTTGTATCTTTTTCAAATTTATAAACCTTTGCTTCCTCTAGAACATTAGCTATAAAATAGCTGCAAACGTATCTATTTTCAAATGTCACAGGCATTCCAAACCATCTTAAACCGCACCCTAGGAAGTCATATTTATAACCAGTACTGTTTTCTTCCATTTCTTTTAGTCTTTCTTTAATTTGTCTATACTGTTCATCTGTAACCTGCACTTCATATATTTTACAATTTGTATTATTAAATTTCTTAAAAAACTCACCATCTTTATTTTGAATAGAAAATCCGCCGTTTAATATATTATATAGACTTCTCCTACCAAAGCTATATGTCTTATAACAATCCTTTGTAAGTGAAAGTGCCACATGACTATATTCATACCTGGTAAATAACTTTACAAAATTTGCAGGTAGTGTGTTCGTATGCATTAATATAACGTATATATTTTTCACTTTATTTTTCTTATCCCCTTTAACTATATTTAAATTCAATGTCTGAACATTTTATTGTAAGATACTTCAAGCCATCACATTCAAATAACATATGGACTTCATATCCTGTATCTATGCTATATATTTCATCATAAAGATATATACTGTCCCTGAATTTTAGTGTTTCCATCTCTAAAATTTCAGCCTCTTTAAATACAACTGTTACTGTATAATCTTCTATAAAATCCGAATGCATCAGTTTCATAATGCAATTACCATCTTTACATTTTATAGACTTCAAAATATCGTCATGGAAATTAAAATTTGCAGCAATATCCTCTTTAACTTGTTGCTTTTCCAATACATCGGTTGCCTGTTTTATTATATTATCGAATTTTTCTTTGTTTGCTTTTTCTTGTTGTTCTAATTTATTAAATACGCTTTCTGTAAGATAGCCTAGCGCAATTAATCTTTTATCTATCTTTTCATATACCCATTGTGGCATAATTACGTATGTCTGAAGTGAGTGTTTATAGAAGTCGTCAAAGTCTTTTTTAGACTTACTCTCATCAAACGGTTTACGTTTATTAAATTTTTTCATCGCTTGTTTTTCTTCTTGCTTCAAATGATCAATTACTTCCTGCTTATTCTTAGGTTCTAGTACTTGACGCGCTTTTTCATCAACAAACAACCAATCTTTTGGGTTAAATTCTTTCTTTTCTACAATCTCATAATAATCCGTATAATCCAGTTCGCTGTCATATACTTCTTTTTCGTCTTGAATCCACTCATTCAGTTTTTTGTTATATAACATTTTAATGTCTTGTTCCGTAAATTCTTTATCCTCAATAAGCTCAAATCCTTGAGTATAATGAACATTTTGCATAAGTTCAAACCAATCTTTGGTAAAATATTTCATAACTATTCCCCCATATTATTAACTTCTTTGCTATTTCTTTGCCTCTTCCTTGCCGTTGAACCAAGCTGTATAAAATAGCAAAACCATTGATTGAATTACAAGCAAAAGTACTACACCTACTAACAATCGTTCATTAACCAACGCGCAAATTAGAGAAAGTAATCCATCTATAATAATAACAATACCAAACGTCTTTTTTGTCTTTAGATAAACTTGTTCGTTTTTAATCCTAGGGAAATTCAAATGCGCATCATCAGCATTGGGCAAATCTATTCCAATTGCAACAAACATTACACCTAATATAACAGCTGTAATCTTCCCAATATTTATACCATATGTCATTGCAAATAGTATGATAACCACGTATAGTATAGCACATATAACAGGTATCATTAACTTGTACATCAATACGCTCTTATTATTTGTGTCTGTACTTTTCAAATCCATAATAATACATATAAAAATTTGCGTAAACATCATTATTAGCGGCAACCCGAATACAAACATTTCCTTCGGCATAAATCCATCCGGCTGATTGTTTATATTAAAGTGTACTGCTATATAATCCGGCAAATCCAAATAAAAATAAAGACCAAAAAGTATCGGTAGTAAACACATTACACTTGTAAGCAATAATATATCAATATTAATCTTTTTCATAAACTTTTTCTCCTCTTGTTTGAATTTGACAAATTAGGAAGTCAACAATACTGTCAACTTCCCATGTAGCTTATCTTCCAAAAAATACACCCGTTGCCTTTGCTGTTTTTACTAGTGGATTAGTTTCTATATCTAAAAGTCTTGGTATTCTCTCTTTAGGGAATTCCATTCTTTTCATTTCCTCACCGTCCATACCAACAATATAACCAGATTCTCCATTTACAAGCAAATTAAACGCATAATTACCTTGTTGTGAAGCTGTTATGATGTCGGCATGAGTTGGCCTACCACCTCTTTGAGTATGACCTAAAACAACATGTCTACTTTCTATTCCTGTTTTTTCTTCTATTTGGCTTGCTAATTTTTCAGCTATGCCACCATATCTTTTTTGCTCAAAACTGTCGTTTAAAAGTTTAGCTATAACCTCACTTTTGCCAACTTCTTTGGCTGATTCTGCAACCGCAACAATAGCTGACCTTCTGTATTTTGTAATTTCTTGTATTTTTTCACAAACTTTTTCTAAATCGTAATCTTGTTCCGGCAGAAGTATTATATCCGCACCAGATGCAAAGCCTCCATAAAGAGTAAGATAACCTGATGTTCTTCCCATTATTTCAACAACTATAACTCTTCTATGAGAGTCTGCAGTACTTCTTATTCTGGATATTCCTTCTACAACATTGCTTACCGCAGTATCAAAACCAATAGTAGGATTACTTGCCGCCATATCATTATCTATAGTTTTTGGTATTCCTATTGTAGCCAGACCTCTTTCGTTTATTACTCTAGCTGAATCTAGCGTTCCATCTCCACCTATTACTATAAGACCTTCTACTCCTAATTTTCTCAAATTAGCTATAGCCTCGTCCGTCTTGTCTTCGTATTTCATTGTTTTCTTGTCGACTAGATAATAGAACGGGCATTCCTTATTAGAAGAACCTAAAACAGTTCCACCTAAATGTTCAATATTTTCTACACTTTCAGGTGTCAAGTCTTTATAATATCCCTCAACAAATCCTTTGTATCCATCAATAATTCCAACCACATCTATTCCTAATTGGTTTGCACTCATTACTACCGCCTTTATTGCAGCGTTTAATCCAGGGCAATCGCCTCCAGCTGTCATTATAGCTATTTTCTTTAGCATATTATTTCCTCCTTATGTTTATTATGTTTATTATGTTTATTTTATTAAAATGCAATCGTTTTTTGTTCTTTTATTTCATCATTTATATATACTGTTAACTTAGCAGATGTAAATCCATTCACATCAATCGTGAAATCTTGGAATACACCTTCTACTTTAGTATGTGTACTATTATGTAGCGTATTCGTTACTCCTTCTACTTGTGCTGTAACCTTTACATGCGCACTTTCTTCTGCTATCTGTTCTGCAAGTGTACTAAGTGAAATTGTAACCGTTTTCGTTTTCTCTAGTCTGTTTACTGTAAGTTCAATTGTTGTTCCCTCTTCTACTTCCGCATTTTCCTTCAAACTTTGAGTAATAACAACACCATCCGCTTTGCTGATATCATTTGCATAAGATACTCTTACTTTTAATTTTTGATCCTCTAACGCGGATTTTGCTTTCGCTTCTAAATTTCCTATAACACTTGGAACAATAACTAGTACTTTACCGTTACCGTTACTTACTTCGATATTTATAGTTGCACCTACTTGGATTAATTCTCCTTTTTTAATGTCTTGAGATATTATCATATTCTTTGCAACTTTTTCATTTATTACAAATTTAAATTTAGGTACAAAGCCTAACGCTTCAAGTTCATATTTAGCAACCGTATAGTCTTTTCCTACTACATCTATCATCTCTATCTTCTTAACACCTTTGCTAACGACTACTTCCATTTTGTTTGATGTTAGTGTGTCACCTTCTTTAACAGACTGAGATATAATATATCCTTCTTCTACTTCTGAACTTTCCTCATATTTACTAACAGATATCGTTAATCCCAGTGCTTCATATTGAGCCTTAACGTCCTCATATTTTTGACCGACAAGTGCTGGTGCTATCTCAACTTTAATTTCATTTTTTATAGCATTTTCATTTATAGTATAAATTAATGTTGATGCAAGCAAACCAAGTATTCCGACAGTCACTATTATTATGAATGCAATTAACACTTTCTTCTTAGATTTTTTTCTTGTTTTATATTCACTGTTTGCTTCTTTTTCAATATCCGCTAATGTTTTTCCGTTTCTTTCCATGCTTCTATAACTAATTACTTCCGAAGCGTTTTCATCACCAATAGAAGGTGTTACATCATCTCTTAAGCCTATTATTGGAACCACTTGAGTATGTCCGGTAACACTAGTTTTACTTCTTGTTTGCTCGATATCTTGTCTACTGTTTATAGCAGCAAATATATCATCTAGCATTTCTGTCGCCGTCTGATATCTATCTATAGTGTTCTTTTCCATCGCTTTCATTATTATATTATTTAACATGTTTGAAATAGTTGGAACAACTTCTTTCGGAAATTTAGGCGTTTCCTGAATTTGTTTTAATGCAACTGTAACTGGACTGTCTGCATTAAATGGTAACACTCCTGTTGCCATTTCATACATTACTACCCCCAATGAATATAAATCTGATTTTTCATCCATGTAACACCCTTTCGCATGTTCAGGTGAAAAATAATGTACAGAACCTATTGTTGAAGCTGAGCTTGTTATCGTATCCTTAGAGCTCATCTTAGCTATTCCAAAATCTGTAACTTTAGCAATTGTATTATTGTTTGCTAGAACTATGTTTTGCGGCTTGATATCTCTATGTATAATCTTAGCACTGTGAGCAGCTTCTAATGCTGATGCTATTTGACTTGCAAACTTTAAAGTCTGTTCATTAGAAAGTTTGCCTTTTTTATCTATTAAATCTTTTAAAGTGTCTCCTTCTAAAAATTCCATTACGATGTAATTAATCCCGTTTTCTTCACCAACATCGTATACAGAAACTATATTTGGATGTGTCAAAGATGCAGCCGACTGCGCTTCTGCTCTAAATCTTTTAACAAATTCAGCATCTTTTGAAAATTCATCTTTTAATACTTTAACCGCTACAAATCTATTTAATAAATTACATCTTGCTTTGTATACCGTTGCCATTCCGCCGATGCCAACTTCTTCTAGCATTTCGTATCTATTTCCTAAAGTTTTACCTACTAGATTCAACTTTTATTTCCCCCTTACACTTCAATATACATAACCGTAGTATTATCATGGCCACCTTTGTCATTAGCAAGGTTTATAAGCCTAGTACATATTTTTTCTTTTTCGCTACCCTTTATGCATTCGAAAATTTCATTATCCGCATTTGCACCCGTCAATCCATCGGTACAAATTAAAAACTTTCTACCGTACACATTTTCTAATTTGTTTACTTCAAAATTAATTGACTTTGTTACCCCTAGTGCTCTAAGTAGCACGTGCCTTTCAGGGTGAGTTTTGGCTTCTTCCTTAGAAATTATATTATCCTTAACTAAAGCGTTTACATACGTGTCGTCTTCTGTAATTTGCTCGATTTTATCCTCAAACACTTCATATATTCTTGTATCGCCTATGCTTATGTGATATCCATCATTTCCATCAACATATAACAGAGAAATTGTAGTTCCCATGTCTTTATATGTTTTATTTTGCTTGTTCATCTCATATACGCACCTATTTGCATATTTTACTGCCATTTTTAGGACATCTTGTATATTAGCCATATCTTGCATATGATCTTTGTAATATTCTACTACCTTTTCTGCAGCTGTTCTCGATGCTACTTCACCACTATTTGCGCCGCCTATTCCATCAAGTACCAGATACATATCCACACCAAGACGCGGGCTATATGTTAACATATAGTCCTCATTATTTTCTCTTTTTCTACCTACATTAGTTTCAGAGTAAAAAATACCAAACACCTCTTTTTCTATGTTTTATCTTTGTTATATTTATACTTAATTCTCTTTTTCTTGTGTACTTTCTAGATGTTTTTGTCTTAATTGTCCACATGCCGCGTCTATATCTGACCCCAATTCACGTCTTACTGTTGCAACAAGACCAGAACTATTTAAAATGCTCATAAATCTATCTACGTCCTCAGGTTTGCTTTTCTTAAACTTACCATTTACTATCTCATTTACTGGTATTAAATTTACATGCGCTATCATACCACGAAGTAGTTTTGCTAAAGCTCTTGCCGTTTCTTCATCATCGTTTACACCGGCAATTAAAGCAAATTCAAAACTTATTCTTCTACCTGTGACCATTATATAATATTTGCAAGCATCTAGCAACTCTTTTATACTATATTTGTTTGCTACTGGCATAATTTCTTTACGCTTTTCATCTGTTACAGCATGAAGAGAAATAGATAATGTTGCTTGCAACTTTTCATCTGCTAATCTTTTTATATTTTCAACCAAACCAGAAGTAGATATACTAATGTGTCTAGCACCTATTCCTAATCCTTCCGGACAGTTTATTAGTTTTACGGATTTCACCATATTATCGTAATTATCTAGTGGTTCTCCTATACCCATATATACTATATTAGATATCTTTTCATTCATATACTTCTCTACAGCTATAACTTGTCCTTCTATCTCTGATGCAAGTAAATGTCTTGTCCAACCATTTTTTGTGGATGCACAAAATTTACAGCCCATTTTACATCCAACTTGAGTAGACACACATAACGTATTGCCGTGATTATATCTCATAAATACCGACTCTATTGCGTTATCATCCGAAAGCTTAATTAAGAACTTGTGAGTGTCATCTTTTTTAGAAACTTGAACCTGCAAAACTTCCAAGTTTAATATATATGCATTTTCTTTAAGTTTCTCTCTAAGCGATTTAGATATGTCCGTCATATCGTCAAATGAGTCTACGTGAACTCTATGTATCCATTTAAATATTTGCTTTGCATGAAACTTTTTCTCGCCAATTGATTCTATATATTCGCCCAATTCTTCTAATGTTAATTCATTTATATTTATCATAATAATTCCCTTTCAAATATACGTATATATTATATAATTTTAAACAGAAATAATCAAGGGAGATTAGCTATTATACCTAACATAAAAATAACAATTAATAAATAAAAAATCAAAGTAAAACTACTTAACGTTATAATTACGCTAAGTAGCTATATCTTTCTTATATTCTCTCATTTCTAATAACGATTAATTAAACCTTTCTCCAACCTTAACTTTACCGCCACGAATATACTCTGCTGCAGTCATAAGTCTTGTACCTGGAGCTTTTAGTTTTATAAAGTTTACATATCCATCTTTGCATCTTACTATAAACTGTCCTTTTTTGTCATTTAGACATACTATTTCACCAAGTTCAGCTTCGTAATCTACTTCATGATCTATTCTTTCTGCTTGGTATACTTTATATGTTCTAGTCTCGTCAAGTTTACACCAAGCTCCGGGAAATGGATTTGTTCCACGTATTAAACTGCAAATAGAATCCGCAGTATCATTAAAATCTATTCTCGAATTATCTTTAGAAAGCATGGGGGCTATTGTAAAATCTTCTGGTTGTTTTGTTCTATCTAACATCCCATTATTTTCTACAAGTCTTTCTAAATCTAATAATAATGTCTTCGCACCAACTATAGCAAGTTTGTCGTGAACAGTTTCATAGGTGTCGTTTTTTTCTATAGGAATTCTAGATATAGTTATCATATCACCCGTATCCATTCCCTCATCCATATACATAGTCGTAACTCCAGTCTCTCTATCTCCATTTATAACAGACCATTGTATTGGTGCTGCCCCTCTATATTTCGGAAGAATTGAACCGTGAACATTTATTGCACCATGCTTTGGATATTCTAAAATTTCTTTTGGTAAAATCCTACCATACGCTACAACTATTATTAAATTAGGGTTCCACTCTTTTAGTTTTTCCATAACTTCAGGATTTTCTTTTACCTTGTTTGGTTGAAAGACGGGTATATTGTTTTCAGTAGCATATTCTTTCACTGGCGGCGGAGTCATTTTCATTCCTCTACCTTTTGGTTTGTCTTCTCTACAAAATACGCCTACTACGTTATATTTATTTTCCACCAATGCCTCTAAATGAATTTTAGCAAAATCTGGTGTTCCCATAAAAACAATTCTTAAATCTTGTTTTTTCATATTTATTTAATACCTCTTACTATTATTTTTTCTTTTTATTCTTTCCTTTTTTCTTGTTATTTTTCGCTTGTTCTTCAAGTTCAGCTTGTCTTCTAGCTTCTTCTATTTCTTCTTCGGTTAAAGTATATATATCATATGCTTTATCTAAGAAAAGTATACCATCTAAATGGTCTATTTCGTGGCTTAAAACAACCGCTTCTAATCCTTTAGCTTTAACTTTAATTTGTTTTCCATCTAAATCAAAAGCTTCTACAACAACCGTCTCGGGTCGGTCTACATTTCCAAATGTATTAGGCGAACTTAAACATCCTTCCTCTCCCGTTTGAGTTCCAATCGATTTCTTTATAACAGGGTTAATATATACCATTGGTCCATCACCAATGTCTACTACAATTATTCTCTTTAAAATACCAACTTGTGGGGCTGCAAGACCAACACCATCAAATTTATACATTGTCTCAACCATATCCATGGCGAGCTCACGTATTTTATTATCTATTGTCTCTATTTCTCTTGAACGTTTTCTTAAAAGTTCGTCATTATCGTATCTAATATTTCTAATTGCCATTTTGTTTTCTCCTTTTAGCTTTTTGCAAGTTATACCACTATACCGGATTTTTTATAACCGCAATATTTACACTTCTGCTTTTTATTTTATCATATGTATCAAGATTTTCATAGATTTTATCTAAAACTTTATTATCTATATGCGTCTTCAAAACGATTTGCACTCTATACTTACCATTTATCTTACTAATATATGGTACCTTTGGTGAATAAACAGTTATACTTTTATCTGTATTATTCTTCTCAAACATTTCATATATTTTTTTACCATCATTTACGACAACATCTCTATACTTACCACTTAATTCTAAAACAACTATATCTACAAACGGCGGATAATGTGCCATTTCTCTAAATTTAATTTCTTGATTATAGAAGAATTTATATGAGTTGTTATATACGGCATCTAGCACATAATTGTCTGTATCGTATGCTTGCATTATGACACGGCCCGCTTTTTTACCTCTACCAGCACGACCTGCAACTTGAAGCAAGTTTGAAAAACTTCTTTCAGATGACGTGTAATCTGTTCCTATATTATGATCAGCATTAATGATACCTACAAGTGTTACATTTTCTATATCATGACCTTTACTTATCATTTGCGTTCCAACTAATACATCAATGTTTTCCGTTTTAAATTTATCTAGTATAGCTTCATGCGAACCTCTTTTAACAGTCGTATCCATATCCATTCTTATAGTCTTAATCCCAGGAAATGTTTCTATTATTTCTTGCTCTACTTTTTCAGTTCCAAGACCACTTTCTACCATGTTTTCACTTCCACAGTACATACATGTGTCTTTTAAAGTTTCACAATATGAACAGTAGTGGCAAAGTAACAAGCCATTTTGTTTATGGTACGTAAGGTTTACGTCACAATTAGGGCAACGTACCGGCTTTCCACAATCTTTGCAAACAACATAAGAAGAATAACCTCGTCTATTCAAAAATATAAAAGTTTGCTCGCCATTTTTTAAGTTTTTCTCTATTTCCTCTTTAAGTGTGTTAGATATTATTCTAGATTTGTTGTTCAACACCTCTTGTTTCATATCTACTATTTCTATTCTTGGCATGTGAGCACTTTCTGGCCTTTTCAGCATCTCGTAATAATCTATCTTGCCACTTTTTGCTTTATACATCGTTCCAATTTCAGGTGTTGCAGAACCAAGTAGCAAAACAGCATTTTCCATATATGCAATTCTTGTTGCAATTTCCTTAGCATTGTACCTAGGGGTTGAACCAGAAACATAGCTTGGATCATGTTCCTCATCCATTATTATTAAGCCTATATTTTTCAGAGGCACAAATAACGCTGAACGAGGTCCAATTACAATTTTAGCTTGTCCTTTTACTATTCTTTTATATTCTGTCTGTCTTTCTAGTCCAGTCATCTTACTATGAAGTACAGAGACAACATCACCAAAACGAGATATAAATCTACGTTTTGTTTGCGTTGTAAGTGAAATTTCTGGTACTAGAACTATTGCAGTTTTATTTAACCTCAAGCATTCCTCTATAGCTTGTAAATACACCTCTGTTTTCCCGCTGCCTGTAACCCCCATAAGAAGCGAAACATTAAATTTACCTTCGTTTAGTTTGTCTATAAGGCTATCTATTACTATTTTTTGTTCTGCAGTTGGAGTAAGTTTTTCCGTTTTTTGAACGTTATTAAAATCTATGATGTTTACATCCTGCTTTAAAAGTTCAACATATCCTTTTTCTTCTACGGCTTTTACAATAGCACGAGATACTCCAAGTGAATTTATTATATCTTCAAGCGGAATATTATTTACCAAAGATAATTCTCTCAATAATTTTATCTGTTTTGCACTAGTTATTTTCTTATTCTCAATGTCTCTTTCAATAATTTCAGGGCTCACGCACAAATTAACCACCGCTATTTGTTTTCCTGTTATATTTTTTTCTTTTAATTTATCTTGTGAATATGGAAGCATTAATTTTAGAGCAGTATACACGTTGCAAAAATACATTTTAGATATCCATTTAGCAAGTTTTAGTCTATTCTCGTCTAAATAGCTTTCTGTATCTAATATCTGAGAAACATATTTTAATTTTGTATTCGTTTCATCACCATCTAATACTATCTTTACAATTATACCTTCAACCGCTCTTCCTTTACCTTGGCCGAAATTGATTAATACTCTTTTTCCTATCTCAGCTAAAGGCTCGTCTTGAGGCTGAATTAAATAATCATAGACTTTGTTTAATTTTTTATTTGTATTGTCCACAAGTACTTTTGCAATCATATATTCACCCCTCTCTTAACAAAATGAGGGTTATTCACCCTCATCAAAATCCACTTCACACCATATTTTATATGCTTTTATTATTTTTGAAGCAACTTCTTCAGGTTCAAGATTTGTTGTATCTATAACGTAATCATAATTATCCATATCATGGATATCTACATTATATAGTTTTAAATATCTTTCTTGCTCTGAAGCTTCTCGTATTTTAATAGCTTCTCTTGCCTGTTTAACATCTATATAATCTTCCTCTTTACCTCTTTTTTTGGATGCATTAAAAAGTCTTTCGGCAGCAACGTTCTCATCTGCTGTCATATATACTCTAAATGCTTTAGGCCCAAGGTAGAACCCTAGCCTTGCATCTATTATCATATGGGTATTAGAATCTATTACCTCTTTTGTTTTTGCTTCTATATTTCTGTCTATCTCCGGATTAGCTTTAACATAGTCGTTAAATGTAACTAAATCCATGTTATTTTCACGAGCCATCTTCCTAAAAGATTCACTCGCTTTATATATCCCATACTCTAGTTTTTGTGCAATAAGTGATGCCACTTCTGTTTTTCCAACAGCTATGTTTCCAGATATACAAATCATTTGTTTTTTCATGAATTACCTCTATTATTCTATAACTTCCTCTTCATCTTCTACAATAATATCTTGGTTTACAACAGCGTCTGTGGCTTCTTTTTCAACTCTTACTTTATCTTCAGCAATTTCTCTTGTTGCTATATCTACAGCATCAGTTATATCTGGGTCTCCTTGTTCTATTCTTCTTTCAGCTATTTGTCTAGCTCTTTTTGCTACCGCAATAGCTAATTCATATCTTGTTCCAACTTTTGGCATAACTTCATTTATACTTGGTTTTGCTAACATTTTTCTCCTCCTCAATTATACATTTAATATTTTACCATACCAGCAAATTATTTGCAAGCAAATTTATTAGTGATTTTATATAGAAAATTAAACTCTCAACCGTATAAAACAAAGCAACACATAGTTTATCCTATATGTTGCTCTAACTTTCCATATTTTATTTTAGAGTTAAAAACACTTCTAATGCTCATCATAAATACGTTTCGGTCTACTTCTTGATGTAAAGTGCAGCACGGAAACCGCAACCACTGTAGGACGAGAGGATTTGATAGCCATCGCGGTAAGCAACTAGTTGATGGACAACAAAGGCAAAGCTAGCTCCGCGACGAACATGACCGTAGGAAGCTCCGTTGCCCACCTCCATTGTCCATTCTTGCATATTACCCGCCATGTCATATATGTTATTTACTCTTGTTTTCTCTGTAGCCCCCGTTGTTAACAACCAACTTGTGCTTGAAGATTTTGCTGTTGTTATATCTACATATGTTGTTGCTAATTCACTATCATACAACAGATACTGTGCACCGTCATTAAACGAATCTAATGCTATTTCACTGTCTTTATAATTACCATAGTTTGTACTAGTATTTAAATCATCATTATCTTCTATTGTTACGTCGCCCGTTCCATTTGTAGCTTTTGTTTCGATCCACCATGCAAGCGTTCTATCCCATTGAACTCCATATGTGAGTGTTGACACTACTCCATAATTTGCATTTGTTTTTGGATATATGCTTCTTGCTATCTCTGCAGCCCCATTTGTGTCATCACTCTTACTATTTCCCCACTTTACATAGTTATATGGTGCTTTCCTCATTTTTGAATGTACGTCTGTTATTATTACTCCGTCATTACTGGTTTTATGACTTCCCACATTTAATCCAGCTTCATATCTTGCTATATAAAATCCTTTATATTCTTTTACACTTTCATACATTTCTTGTACTTCTGCTAGTGTTGTGCTCGTAACATAAGCTGCATCTTGCGTAGATAATGGCATATTAGTTGTTGTATTCAGTACTATTTCCCAATAGCCAGTTCCTAATTCATTAGATATTGTATATGATTTACCAAAATTTTGTCTAACAAAATCACTAAAATCTTCTACCGGAACCCATACATATTGATTCCTTTCTCTTTTAGCATCAAAAACATTTACATCTGTTACAGGTGTTGTTCCTTCATATATTACAAGACCACCATCTTTCGTGTTTTCACTTGTTGCCTGAGATGCTACAAAGCCTCTTGGTATTGGTACTCCGTCTACTATGTTTACAACATTTGCTTTCCATGCTTCCGGCATCTCTATTACTTCTACTCCATTTGCTGTTACAATTACAGAATATTTAGATGTATCTATTTTTAATGACTCTATTATTTCCTTTTCAATGTCTTGATACGTTTTTCCTTTTTCTCCATACAGTTCGGCCCATTTTAAAGTAGCCATATTTTGTATCTCTTTTAAGTTTGTTAGTTCAACCGCCTCATTAGCTTTATCTAATATCCCTGTATTTTCTAACGATAACATTACTGTCGCTGCTAAAATTATCATTACTATTATTGTTATTATTAGTACTATAAGTGATACGCCCTTTTTGTTAGTTTTCATTTGTTATTCCCCCTTATTTTGTTTATTTTATATCATATTTTATATGTTTTCAATATTAATTTTAACATTTTTTATTTTATTTATCTATTTTGTAATAACCCTTGTATTTTTATTTTTTTTAGTATAAAATTATTTTGATAAATTATGATTTACGGAGGATAAAAATGAGTACGTTAGACTTGACACTCTTTAAAGAAAAATATAACACAAGTGATTACTTTGTAAGCGTTGTAGAATCACTTATAGAAAAGCTAATTCAATTTGAATATGTATCTAGTTCTAAAGTTTCAAATTTGATGGAACAATTTTATAACAATGTTGATACTATTGTTATTGGTAGTAATAACGCTTATGATTTTAAAAGCGGTTATTATGACGCAAATTTAAAAGAGTTATATATCAAGGATGAGAAAAATATTCCAGCTGTATATTTGCGTCTACTTTATGCGATTACTACAACAGAAGTTGAAGATAATGTATATAACGTTGGATATTCTACTACTAAACTACGTAAAGACAGTTATAAATTGGGATATAAAAACTTTGGTATAAACCGTGCTGTTATGTCTAATTTAACATACGCACTATGCAATTTCATACCAACAGCATCTCAAATATCTTTAACTAGGAAAACATATACACATGATTTCTTGGGGCTAAAAATTGAAACAGATAATGAACTATATTCTTTGGAAAGCAGATTACTATCTCAAGCTTGTTTCGTACTAGACTTAGAGCCCGAATTCCTTTATGAAGGCGTTTTTTCAAAAGAACCTGTTAAAGTACTGGATGGTATCTTTGAGAAAAAGAAATTTACTAACAAGGATACGTTTTTACAACTTTTTGATGATATTAGCAAAAGATACAATACATATAACAAACTTGCCTACCTTTCTAACAAGCTTAATGATAACTATATAGAATATAAAAAGAATGTATTAAAAGCCGATGTAGATATAATTTTAAAGGAACAAGATGTTATCGAAAGTCACATAAGCTCTGTTATTAAAAGCTTGTATAATCCGCAAGATACAGACGATATGGAGGTTGAAACTGGGTTAGCCGAGGCTCTTGAACATCTAGAAGCGGAATTAAAGGAGCTATTAGTCAAATTCCAAAATATATTATGCGATAATATTATTACAAGTAATTCTCACCTACCATATATTAAATATGCAAATAAATTGAAATGTTTTAATGATATTTTAATTATACCTAACAACAAACTATTAAAAACTATTCAAAATACTATTTTATTTAAACTAATGCCTGAAACTGAAGTAACTGAAATAAATTTAGTGCAAAAAATCAAATACGCTATAATAGAGCATATTCTTTCAAGCACAGACTACACTAATATATCTAACACCTTTTATTTTTACAACATAACTAGCTTTGAGAACGACTCTAACGGCACCGCTGTAATACTACTACATTCAGATAAGACTTTAGGCAAGGTGGTGACAATAAATGGTTTAAATAAAAAAATAAATACAAATTCAAAATTCAGTCTAAATTATATCCCTTTAGACAACTTAAAACACATGATGAATTCTAATTATTCATCAACATATATCGGTAATGTCGAAGTACTGTATACATCTCTAAAAAACAGTTTTACACAATTTAAAAATATTTCACTAGATAGTGTATTTGTTTTTGAATACGAAGGTAAAAAATATCTTGTTGTATATAGCGACGGAAATATACACGTACTATCTTACACATATCTTTCAGGCGAATACGGATTTAACTTACTAAATCTTTCAGAACAATATAAAGTATTTGGTAAGAGCGTTGCATCTAAGGCCAACCTTAAATCCAACTTACCAATACTATACAAAAAATAATGAGTATCAAAGAGAACAAGTATATAGTCTTGTTCTCCTTTTCTCTTTCTCCGTGCAATTGACAAATTCACATATTTTTCGTATAATATTTTTTAGGTGTTAATTATGTTACAAAAAATAATAGGAAAAACAAAAAGAGCTATAGAAGATTTCAATATGATTGATGAAGGAGATAAAATTGCTGTTGGCCTATCTGGCGGAAAAGACAGCATTACTCTTTTGTACGCTTTATACTATTTACAAAAATTTTACAGAAAACATTTTGAAATAATGGCAATAACAATTCATCCTGGTACAGAAGGTTTTGATACTACAGAACTTCAAAAAATATGCGATGAGCTTAATATTGAATATTTAATATACAACTCCAACATATCCGACGTAGTATTTAAAATTAGAAAAGAAGAAAATCCTTGTTCGCTGTGTGCCAACATGCGTAGAGGGATGCTTAATAGTCTTGCTGTAGAACATGGATGTAACAAAATTGCTTTGGGTCACCATATGGACGATGTAATAAATACATTTATGATGTCTGTATTCCTTAACGGAAGAATACACACTTTTGCTCCAGTTACATACTTAAGTAGAAGTAATGTTAAAACAATTCGTCCTATGATTTATGTAGAAGAAAAGTTAATTAGAAGTCTAGCTAAACAAAGGAACTTCCCTGTTATGAATAAATGCTGTCCTGCAGACGGGTATACAAAAAGAGATTACATGGCAGACTTGGTTCACGAACTAAAAAAAGATATACCTAGAGTTAAAGAACATGTTTTTGGCGCTATAAAACGTTCTCAAATTCAAGGTTGGACTATAGAGAATAATGAGGATATTTAATCCCCATTATTCTCTATTTATATTATTAAAACTTCCTACTATTCCTGATGTATTCATATAATAGTCATGACTTTGTATAACATCTTCTATACTACTCTTTATTTCGCAAATATCATAACAATCTATAATATAGCCGTTAAAATCATTTATTTCTAAAAACTTATTTACATTAGATATAAACTTTTCCCTACCATGTACAACAAATACAAAATTTTCTTTATCATACTCATTTAACATAGACTCATTAAGCCATCCGCTATAAAACATTCTGTCTTGCATATTTTTATAAAACCTAGATATGATACTTTTTATTTTCCTGCTTTCATCTTTCTCATTTATATATATAACTTTAACATTATCTAAATTATTAACAACATAATTATTTGCAATTATACACGCGTGTGTTGTATTCACTGTAAAACAACACATTTTATACTTACTCATATTACCACCTCTCAACATACAAATATATTACCATTTATTACCAAATCAGTCAACGAAGATTTTTATACACTTTTGTATAATTTTGGAAATTGTGTACAAAATATATTTAGGTGATACTTATGAAATTTAAAAAAACTTTTATCATGTTTTTACTTAGCATATTTTTATTAAATATTTCTTTAATATATGCCACCAGCAACAATAACAACAACGTTGTAAGAATACATATCGTTGCAAATAGCGATAGTATAGATGACCAGTTATTAAAATATACCGTTGCAAGAGATATAGAAAAACAAGTTCAAGAATTAACAAAAAATTCTAAGAGCAAAGCAGAAAGTCTATATATACTCGAACAAAATATACAAGAAATTCTAAATATGTGTAATAATATAATTATCCAAAACAATTATACATACCATATTAAAGCAAGGCTAGGAAAAATTAAATATGACGAAAAACGAAAAGATAACATCTGTATGGAAGCTGGTACATATGATTCTTTAAAAATTATTATAGGAGATGGCAACGGACAGAATTGGTGGTCTTTAATATATCCTACTACATTTCAAGAAATAGAAAATGAAGATGTTTTCTCAGACGAAACTACTTTCTCTTTTGGCATTATAGATTGTATTAAAAAAATGTTTACGAAACTTTCTATTTCGTAAACATTTAATTTTTAACCATATATTTATTGTACATCATATATTGAGCCGCCTACTCCACTGTTTTGCGAGCCCTCAGAATTTTCTGGAGTCGTTGGTGTATCCGGCACTTCCGGCGTGCTTGGTTCTGAAGGGGTTTCAGGCACTTCAGGTGTCTCTGGAACTACAGGTGTATCCGAACTCTCTGGGGTTTCTGGCACAACTGGTTCTTCCGGAACTTCTGGTTCTGGTTCAGTTATATGTAATTCACATATATCATCTGGCATTACATATTTCGAATCACTTGTCTTCGTATTTTTTTCTCTAGTTATAACAGAAATTTCTTTTAAATCTTCATACATGTGACAATAATCTGTTGGCAATTTACCAGAAACGCTACATACTTCTACTAACTTGTGCACTGTACACTTATCTGTAGGGATTTTGCCAGAAGCGAATATTTCAGATTTTACAACTTCTCTAGTATCTGCTTTACATGCATCTGTTGCAACTAATCCAGATACTGTACAAATTGTAGCATTAACTATCCCGCTAGGTTTTGTAAATGACGCTTTCTTTAATCCAGAATGTATGCTTTTCATTACGTTTGTAAATACAACCGTAGATGTATATGGATATGTTCCTAAATTTTTTCTGCTTCCTATAGTTTCAGGGTCATCATATCCATTCCATACAACCATTGTGTAATATGGTGTATAACCTGCAAACCATTGGTCTTTATCATCATTGGTGTTTCCTGTTTTACCTGCAATTTGTATTGTTGTTGAAAATCTTGCTGATGTTCCAGTACCACTATTTACAACACTTCTTAAGCAATCTGTAAGCATATATGCTGTCGTTGCGCTCATTACTCTTGTTGCTTTTTTATTAACTGTAGTAAGTATTTCTTTACCCTCACTATCTAAAACTTTCGTATATAACTTAGGTTCAGTATATATTCCTCCGTTAGCCATAGTTGCATAAGCTGCAGCCATATCTATTATTTTTACATTTGCAGAACCCAAAGCCATAGAGTAATTCTTATTAGTAGAAGTAAGAGTTGTTATTCCCATTCTTTGCGCGAATGTATACGCATAATCCAAACCTGCTGCTTGAAGTGTTTTTACAGCTGGTATATTCATTGATTGATTTATCGCTTGTCTTGCTGTAACATATCCATAATAATAACCATACCAGTTCTTTGGCTTATACCCATTTAAATTTATTGGTACATCATCTATCCCCATACCAGGATATGAAACACCCAACTCAAATGCTGGTCCATATGCCGCAATAGGTTTAAATGTAGAACCAGGTTGAAGTTTAGCATCCATTGCTCTATTAAAGTCTATACCTTTTTTCTCTCCAACTCCACCTAACATTCCAACTACATTTCCCGTTTTGTTATCTATAACAATAGCAGCACATTGCATCATGTCGCCATCTTTATCTTTATAGAAATACTTTGTATTTTTTGCTTGTTTGTCTATTGAAGCTTGAACATCTGAATCCATTGTAGAATATATTACGTAGCCATTAGAAGCCACCATATCATAGGCTGCTGCATATGTTATATTCTTCGATGCTGCTAAATCCTTTGCTACTTCTTTAAATACAGCGTCAACAAAATATGGTTGAACTGCAGAAGCTGATGCTATTTGCCCTTTTTTAAACTCAAGTTCATAACTCAAAGCATCGTTATATTCTTGTTCGGTTATCTTTCCTATTTCAAGCATTTTGTTTAATACTATTTTCTGTCTAGCAATAAGTCTTTCTTTTGATTTTTCACCATTGTATGGATTTGTGCCTTCTGGCGTTTGTATAGCCGCTGCAAGGCATGCACTTTCAGCTAAATTTACATCCTTTGCACTTTTAGCAAAATATGTTTGTGCTGCAACTTCAACGCCATTAGCACCAGCTCCAAAATAGATTTTGTTAAGGTATGCTTCTAAGATTTCATCCTTATCTAATTCTTGCTCTAACGAATATGCTCTATACCATTCTCTTATTTTACGTTTCCAGCTTGTTTCTCTATCATCTGTAACATTTTTTATTAATTGTTGCGTAATTGTACTTCCACCAAAAGAAGAATTTCCTCTATTTAATACATACTCAACTATTGCCGCACCCGTTCTTCGTATATCTACGCCTTCGTGTGTCCAAAATCTCTCATCCTCAATTGCAACAACGGCATCAATTAAATGTTTTGGAAGTTCTGCATATTCAATCATAAGTCTGTTTTCGCCAGAGCTCATTTGACCTATTTGCTTACCATCAACGTCTAACACTGTAGATGTTAATTTTAAATTTTTTAGTTCAGCCAAATCAATTTGTTCAGTATCCTTAATTATACTGCTTAACACTCCTAAAACTACGCCTACACCTACGACAAACAATGCCAAGAAAACAAAGAATAGTATTTTAAATACTTTTTTTGCTCTTCCTTTCTTTTTTGGCATCATTTCATCTATTTCGTTAAACTCTTTTTTATTTAGTTTAGCTCTTTTTAATTTTACTTTCTTTTCTTTTCCTTCTTTATTAGGCAAGATTATCACCTCACATACATTTTACTACATAGTAATTTCTTTTACAATACTAAAAAAGCAAGCATTTCATAAGCCGGGTTCTGTTTTAGACAGCCATTAATCTAGGATATATATCACTACATATCTCGAGCCACATTTCGAGGAGGCAGCAAGGTATCCTTAATCTCCTCTATCTGTGTTGCACCAAATGGGGTTTACACAACGATTATGTCACCATAAAAGTTAGTGAGCTCTTACCTCACTTTTTCACCCTTACCTTTCGGCGGTTATTTTCTGTTGCACTTTCCTTAGGATCACTCCCAGTAGACGTTATCTACCATTATTACCTTGAGGTGCCCGGACTTTCCTCACGAACAAGTTCGCGCGACTGTCAGAAATACTTGCCATATAATTGTACCACTTTTTTTCAGTTTTGTCTATATTTAAGGCAATAAAGAAAATAACCCTAGCGATATTACATTTACGCTAAGGTTAAATCATTAATTATTTTTCTGCTTTGCCTCTTTTACAGGTGCAATTACATGTAAAACTGCTCCTACCATGTACATTATTTTTTCAGCATTATTCATAGATATACCTTTACCTATTGCTTTTCCACCGACTGTAATCATTGCAACAAAAGCACTTAATACTAAACTTACTATTACTACATCTATATTAAGTAATGTACTCAATTTTATAGCAATCAAAGCCCCTGCACTACCAGATACTATACCACAAATATCTCCTATAAGGTCATTGGATATATTTGTTGCTTTATCTTTGTTTTTCAATAATTTTATTACTTCTTTAGCTCCGCTATGTTTTTTTGCTGCTTTAGCATGGAATGGTGCTTCTTCACAAGTTGCTATAGCCATACCTATCATATCAAAAACGATACCTAGCACTATAACAAGTATAAGCACTATAATCGCCATTATTAAATTCATTTTTTCTATAACTACGTTTGAAACTCCTCCAAATAACATTGCAAGAGCAAATGTTAAGGCAAACGTTGTAATTAACCATTTTTTGTTATCTTTCATTTCTTTCCTTAAATTTATACTATATATGATATGGCAATGAAATAAGTAAATTTTGTGGCTTGAGGTCAAGTCGGATTTCCCTACCGTCTACTCATCGTTACCTATAGCGGTTTCCCTTTAAAGACTGCATCCAGCTGTCACCAAACTGGCTACTTGATTACCACTTAGTCCACACTGTAATCCTTAAATCATTCACTTTTACGTGACACTCTAGAGGTTTTCCCTGACAGAGTTTGGCTGTTCTTATTCGCTTTTGCAAAACTAATTTCAGAAAAGTGTAACATTCATCCCGAAGTTTCACGCACGACTAGCTACAATTATATAGTACTCTCTATATAAAGGTTTACACAAGTTGTGAAGCTGAAAAAGGCGCGACTTATATGCCGTTACAAGCTTTACCTTAATCTTAACCCCTATACTTACGCCCCAATCTGGGCGAATGCAGCATAAATACAAGGTGCCATTAATGTGCTATTCGATGGATTTTTAGGCCCATCCTAAAACAGTTATTCTGACTAGAATAGCGTGCCATACATATAACATTATAACATTTATATGAAAGAAAGTCAAATTTTATGATTTTCTACTCATATTATTTATTCTTTTCACCCAATATAACTTTCATTTCTTCAAATCTTTTTACTTTTTTACTTGAGTTTTTTATTAATTCATCTGTAGAAAGCAGAACATTTTTTATATGTTTGTAATTAGGGAATGTTTTATTTAATTCTTTAATTTGTTCCCATATAATATTATATACTTCTTGCTCTGTTTTTTCTCCATATTTTTCTTTTACTGCATCCGGATTATATACTACCTTAACAGAAAGCTTTACATCATTTTTATCCTCATCATCCGGCATCCCAAATACCATTGACTCTTCTACAAGATCTAATCTGTTAACTAATAACTCTAGCTCTTCCGGAAATACCTTTTTACCATTTTTAAGAACTATCATATTTTTGCTACGTCCAGTTATGAACAAGTAACCATCTTTATCCAAATATCCCAAGTCACCCGTATAGAAATAACCATCTTTTAATACATTCTCTGTTTCCTCTGGCATTTCATAATACCCAAGCATTACATTAGGTCCTTTTACTCTAACTTGACCTATTCCATTTGCATCTTTTTCCACTATTTCTAATGTATCATTGCACATTGCTTTACCAACAGAACCAAGTCTTAATTCATTTGGATTCTCTGCTGCTATAACAGGAGCAGTCTCTGTTAAACCGTAACCTTGTACTACAAGTATTCCTAAACTATTAAAACTTTTAGATATGACCGGATCTGCCGCAGCTCCACCTTCTATAATCATTCTAAGTTTACCACCAAGCCCATCTATAACTTGTTTAAATAATTTTCTACGTACATCTATTTTACATTTCAACAAAACATCGCTAATCTTTGTAGCAACTTTTATTAATCTTGTTTTTCCTTGTTTTTCTATTTCTTTCATAACAGCCTTATGCATTGCTTCAACAAGTACAGGCACACCAACAAACAACGTTACTTCGTATTCTTTCAAATTTTGTTTTATATATTTTAATCCATCTGGGAAAACTGTTTTCACTCCACCAGATAACATTACTAATATACACGTTGAACCAAATATGTGGTGAAATGGCAAAAATGCAATATTTGTATCTGAAGGTCTAATATCCTCTACTTGCATCATGGCATATATGTTTGAGGCAATATTTTTTTCACTTAACATTACCGCCTTAGATTTTGATGTCGTGCCTGACGTAAATAACAATACGCTCATTTTATTTTCATCAATATCCTCATTTATATATTCATTATTTCCCTCATTAATTGCCACATTACCAATATTCATTATTTCTTGTACAGATTCAAAACCGTCTATATCACTATCCATACACACAAAATGTTTTAATGAGGTTTTTCCGCTTTTCTTTATTTCATAAATAGCATCTTTAAGTTTCGTATCAAACACTATACATTCCGCTTTACTACGTATTAATGAATTCTCTAATTCGTCATATTGAAGTTCTTTATCTAGTGGTACAGCCACCATATCTCCTAGCAGCGTAGAAAGATATGTTAAAACCCATTCATATCTATTTTTACCTATTATAGCTATCCTTTTATTTTTTAATCCTCTAAGATACAATCCTGTTCCAAACTCATTTACATCCTGTAACATTTTTTCGTATGTTACATCATTATATTTTATTTCTTTTCCTATTTTCTCTTTTATTCTAAAAGCAACATTATTAGCATAATTCTTTACAGAATTATATATTATCCCTTTTATATCTTTCAAATCTGCTAACTTTTCTTTCATAATTCCCTCCATCTAGTTTGCAATACTAGGTTATCACATTCGTTAAATTATATCAAGTGTTTGACTTAATTAAATAAAAATGTTATTATATTCACGAGGTAAAATTATTATGAATGAACAAAATATAAATCCCAATGAAATAATAGATATTAGTAATTTTCATATTCCTAGATGGAATGAACTCCCTAATATAGACTTATTTTTAGAACAGGTAGTGACACTGATAAATCAATCTCTTGCTCCATATATGTTTTTTGGTACAGACAACAAAGAAGACAGTGAGCTTTTGACTAAAACTATGATTAACAACTATGTAAAACATGGTATTATAGAACCACCTATTAAAAAACAGTATTCAAAATCTCAAGTAGCTAAATTGTTTGCAATATGTGTTCTGAAACAAGTTTATAGTATGGAAGATATTAAAAAGTTACTTGCAATGGCTTTAAAATCCGAAATACAAGTTGCATATGATAAGTTTTGTAATCTGTTTGAAGAAGCTTTAGATTGTGCATATAACAAAAAAGATTTTATAGATAAAACGTCTACCAATGAATATCAATATCTATTAAAAACCGTTCTACTATCTTGCAGCTATAAAATATATTCTAAAAACATAGTTGCAATAGAAGAAAAAAATAATAATATATAACAAATCAAAAACGAAAGTCTGTATTTCATTACTTACTTTCGTTTTCATTATATTTATTTATGCTTTCTATTTCTACATCTTCTCCGGCGCATTTATTCCAAGCATGTTAAGTCCGTTTTTCAAGACATAACCTGTTGCTTTAACAAGAGCAAGTCTTGCAAGCTTCAACTTTTTATCACCAACAATTATTTGACATTCGTTATAATACTTAGAAAAGCTACTTGCTACATCTATTATATATCTTGTTAAAATAGATGGTTCATTATCTTTTGCTGCTTCTTTAACAATATTTTTTCTATTTGCAAGCAACTTAACTAACTCTATTTCTTCTTTAGCTGTAAGTACACTTAAATCTACGTTTGTAGTATCCAATTCTACCTCAGCTTTTTTCATTATACTATTAGTTCTAACATATGTATATTGTACATATGGTCCTGTTTCACCTTCAAATTTTAACATTTCATCTAGATCAAATATTTCATCTTTGATTCTATTATTCTTAAGGTCATTGAAAATCACTGCTCCAATACCAACTGCGCTTGCGATACTTTTAGCTTCTTCTCCAGTCTTTCCTTTTGACTCTAGCACTTGATACGCCTTATCTATAGCTTCATCAATTACATCTTTTATTGTTGTTGAAGCTCCTTTTCTTGTAGACAACTTCTTTCCACCAGGTCCTAAAACCATACCAAATGGCACGTGTACTAACCCTGGCACATATTTTTCATCTACAATATATTTTGCCGTTTCAAATATTTGTTTAAAATGTAGTATTTGTTCATAACCTGTAAGGTATAGACATTTTGTATAATCATAAGTTCTTGCTCTATAAAGTATAGCTGCTAAATCACGAGTTGCATATGTAGTAGAACCATTAGTTTTAAGTATCATACAAGGAACTTTTTCTGTTTCTAGTTCGACAACCTGTGCCCCTTCACTTTCTACAAGCTTGTCCTTACTCTTCAATATATCTACTATTTCATCCATTTTATCGTTATAGAAAGCTTCACCGTTATATGAATCAAATGTTATTCCTAGAATGTCATAAATTTTTTTATATTCTTCTAAACTCAAGCTTCTAAATTTTTCCCAAAGAGCAACAGTTTCTTTGTCACCAGTTTCAAGTAAAGAAAAGTTTTTTCTTGCGGCTTCTACTATAGCTTCATCCTCTTTAGCCATTTCGTTTATCTTAACATATATTTCAACAAGTTTTTTAATAGGCTCAACTGTTAAATCTAAATTTTCACCAAACCTTTTATATCCTTCAATAACATAACCAAATTGTGTACCAAAGTCTCCTAGGTGGTTAATCCCAACTACATTGTATCCTAACGCTTTGTATATTTTAACTAAAGCTGCACCAATTACCGTAGAACGTAAATGTCCTATATGGAATGGTTTAGCAATATTTGGAGAAGAATAATCTATACATATAGTTTTATCTTTTCCTTCCTCCAAGTTATAGCATTTATCTTGTTCATTTAATATATCTTTTACCACAGTTTCTGTAACTTTAATGTTATCTGCAAAAAAGTTAATATATCCAGCTACAACCTCTATTTTAGATACACCTTCTATTTTATCTAACTTATCTTTTATCTCATTTGCAATTACTGGCGGCGCTTTTCTAAATTGGCTTGCTAATCTAAAGCAAGGATATGCAAAATCACCCATATCTGCCATTTTAGGTTTCTCTATTGAGTTTAATACTTGCTCTACATCCTGTTCTAAAACCTTCGCTATTTCTTTTGCTATGTTTAATTTTATATTATCCATTTATTTTCCTCCTGTCATAGCATAACTTCTTACTATATTTAAAATTTCTTGTTTGTTATCGTCGTCAGCTACTATATTTCTAACTTTTTTTCCACACTTTGTACATGTGTATTCTATTTGCATATGCTTTTTCCCTGTGTCCAAAACGTTTACCGGCTTAAGCAAGCCTCTGCATTCATTCAGCCTGTCCCCAGGTTCTATATCTACATGAAGTGAGTATAAGCATTTGTTACAATGGTCGCGAGAAGTATAGCCAAGTTTTTCAACTTGGCTTCCACAATGTTCACATTTAAATGAATTGTCGTTTTTTATAAACATGCTATACTCCTTCTATTTATTATCTTTGGAAACTCGAATTGCCAATAAACTCTCTTATTATACTGTCTGCTGGTATCTCTGTTGTTTCTATTGGCAAGAATTTTTGTATAAAGTGATATAATCTTCTAGCTTCTGAGAAATATTCACTTGATGTATCTACTTTAAGTAGCAGCGGCTCTACAAAAGTTCTTATTGCTCCTATCTCGTATACAAAACTTGTATTAAATATATAATCTGCGTGTTTTATATATGGATAAATATATTTGCTTTCTCCACGCATTAAGTTTGACCACATTCCTAAAGTTTTTTCAACTTCATGCCCACGAGTTTTATAGTCTCTCAAGATTCTTCTTAGCATTCTTGTATCTGTTGTAGATACTTTAGAGAAATCATCTATGCTTAATGTCGTCATAGGCGCTATATATATTTTATATTTAAGTTCATCGTCTATATCCCCTAAAAGTACTGGGTTAAGCGCGTGTATCCCTTCTAAAATTATTATGTCATTATCTTCCAATTTTAAATAGTTACCAGGATACTCTTTACATCCGGTATAGAAATTAAATTCTGGCATATTTATCTTTTTACCGGCAAATAGTTTTTTCATATCCGAATTAAATAGTTTTAAATCTAAAGCATCTATAGTCTCAAAGTCATATTCGCCATTTGGTTGAAGCGGTGTGTCCACTCTTTCTTTAAAATAGTTATCCATAGATATCACTTTTGGATTATATCCAATTACTCTTAAATTCGTAGATAATCTTTTTGCAAATGTTGTTTTTCCAGAAGATGAAGGACCGGCAATTAATATCATACGCTTTTTGCCTTTTTTCTGAATATCCATTACAAGTTCCGCAAATTTTCTGTTGTGTTCCGCCTCATTTACACGTATTATATCTGTCATGCTACTTTCAATTACTCTTTTATTAAGTTCAGAAACGCTTCTTACTTGTATAATATCCAAGAAATCCGCCCTCTCTTCAAATACCGAGTAAAGTGGGCTATCCGGAATTTTATCTGCAAGCGTATTTCTGTCCTCTTGCTTTGGAACAATTAAAGCAAATCCGCGTCTGTATTTCTTAATGTTAAAATCCGGTGTATATGAAGCACTTGGTGCTAAAATACCATCTGTTAAGCCATATATATTTTCAGATACATGTATCGTAGTATGCGGAGACATCCTAATTGCCATAGAGTCTAATGCAACTTCGTTTTTAGAGGTCTCAAATAAATATTTAGCTTCTTCGAATGATACAAGCTTTCTTTCAAATTTAGCATCATTTTTAACAATAGTTCTCATTTCTTTTAGAAGTTCAACTGCCATATCACCTGTAAATTCCATGTTTTTACATATGAAATAAATAATTCCTCCAATTGTATTACACACTTCTATATCTAATTTAGGATATAGCCTTTTTAAAGCCATATATAGCATAAATTTAACTGTTCTTATATATATCCTATATCCATCCGAACTATCATATCTTACAGGAACCATATGAGAATTTTCGCATAAAGCATACTCCAAATTACGTATGCTATTGTTAACTTTAACAGCTAAAATATCTTTTTCAGCCATTTCTAACAAAGATAGCACTTCTCCTGCTTTAGTTCCGTATTTTACAATAACTTGCTCGCTATCTGTAATATTTATTTTTATTTTTTTATTTTTTAATTCTTGTATCATATGTACTCCTTTATACCTTTATCTTATGTCTATATAACTATATACTAAACAGCTTAAAAAGTCAATTGCTCCTTTACTTTTTTTACCTTTTAGTGTATAATATGACAGACTTTGAAAAAGGAGTGATTTAATTGAAATTAGGTATAGTTGGTTTACCAAACGTTGGAAAAAGCACTTTATTTAATGCTATAACTAAAGCAGGAGCTGAAAGTGCAAACTATCCATTTTGTACAATAGAACCAAACATTGGAACAGTGCTAGTTCCAGATGAAAGATTAGAAGTTTTAACAAAAATGTATGATTCAGATAAGACTACATATGCCGTTATAGAATTTGTAGATATTGCCGGTCTTGTTAAAGGTGCATCCAAAGGAGAAGGTTTAGGGAACAAATTCTTAGCTCACATACGTGAAGTAGATGCTATAGTTCACGTTGTAAGATGCTTTGAAAACAAAGACATAGTTCACGTTGAAGGGAAAATAGACCCATTATCAGATATAGAAACAATAAATTTAGAGTTAATATTTGCAGATATTGAAACTATAAACAAGAGATTAGAACGTGCTAACAAGCAGGCCAAATCTCATGATAAAGATGCACTGCTTGAAGTTGAAGTATTAAATAGGATAAAAACTGCTTTAGAAAATGGCAAGCCCGCAAGAAGTGTTGAAATTTCTAAAGAAGAAAAAGCTGTCATCTCTGACCTGTTTTTACTTACATCTAAAAAAGTTATATATATCGCTAACGTTAACGAAGACCAATTAACAACTATAGATACAGATGCAAATGTAAATAAAGTAAAAGAATATGCTGGTCAAGAAGATACAATATGTATTCCTCTTTGCGCAAAACTTGAAGAAGAATTATCTGAACTTGAAGATGAAGACAAAATGCTTCTTATGCAAGATTATGGTTTCGAAAAATCCGGACTAGATTTGTTGGCAGTTAAAAGTTATGAGCTTCTTAACCTTATGTCTTACCTAACAGCCGGTAAACAAGAAGTTCGTGCTTGGACTATAACAAAAGGAACAAAAGCTCCTCAAGCAGCCGGCAAGATACATACAGATTTTGAACGCGGCTTTATTAAAGCTGAAATAGTATCTTATGATGATTTAATAGCATGTGGCACCTATGCAGCTGCTAGGGAAAAAGGATTAGTTCGTTTAGAAGGAAAAGAATATGTTGTTCAAGATGGAGATATTATCTTGTTTAAGTTCAACGTTTAGTTACTTATGTTAACTTGACAAAATATTTAAAAAATTTCATTTTTTCTATTGACAAACAAATATAAATTAACTATAATATTAATTGTTCACTACGATGTGTGGGCCTTTAGCTCAGTTGGTCAGAGCAACCGGCTCATAACCGGTGGGTCCAAGGTTCGAATCCTTGAAGGCCCACCACACATAAAGTAGTGAATATATATTATGGGCGGGTGTCCGAGTGGCTAAAGGAGGCAGACTGTAGTCTTTGGTTTAAGACCTAAATTTGCAGCTCATGCAAGTGATTGTATGATGAAAATCCGGCTAATTCGGGGAAACCTTAACAGGTAATGCTGATGGCAATCCCGAGCTAAAAGATTTTAATCTTTGAGTGTAGAGACTTTATACCGGGTATCTTCCATCGGAAGATAAAGAGAAAGTCCAGACTACAAACATTAATTGGTAACGAAAGTTATAGTAGTAAGAAATCTGTTAGCGTTCGCTTACGATGGTTCGAATCCATCCCCTCCCACCAAATGCAAGTATTTAATATACTTGTATTTTTTTATATTTAAATCTAATATAATTTTTTATATATTTTATGTTCACTTTTCCTCTTGACACATGTGATATAATTAAATTGTCTAAAAATTACACAAATTAAACTTAAGGAGTGACTTTATATGTTTGACACCAAGTTAAAACCAAGCATCATATGTCCGAAGTGCGGTAAAATCGTTAACCTGTCTTTCGGTCTGACAAGCAAATACCATTATGTTTGTCCGGAATGCCAATGGGACAGCCTTGAGAACACTGTCGACATCCTTTACGCCGACGATGAAACTTCTGCTCTGTCCAACATGTTCCCACACGAATTTTTGCTGTACACAAGACTGAACCCCGGCGTTGCCGATGACACGCATTGCTTGTCTATGGAATCTTTTTTACAATCTCTGCGGATTAAAGACCCGGAGCTGCAAAAATATGTTTGTGAGCACTGTTCCGGGCCAATGGTCCACAAATTAAAAGTGTTTTTCGGCGATTGGCGCGAAGATGGTTATCTGTATTGGAACGGCGTTGCTATCAAGCGCGATTCCCAAGCCTATATCGACCTGATTACTACAGCATATGATTGTCTCTTCGAAGGCAATCCTGTTTTCAGAGAATGTGTTCTTCCCAGTTTTAAGGGTAAGTATTTGATTCACAGCATCGGCAAAGACAATCCCGCTGAAACGCTTCTTACTGAATCCGAATTTCGTTATCAGCTAAACAGGCTTATGCAACGTTTGGATTACAAGGCTACAGACGAAGATTAACCTTCTTCCATATTCGCCGCCTAAAATTAGAGGAAAGCAATATGCTTTCCTCTATTGTTTTATCTGTTAGTATAACTTATATTTTATTATTTGTCCGTACTCATGAAATCTTTAAGTTTTTTACTTCTTGAAGGATGTCTTAATTTTCTTAAAGCTTTAGCTTCAATTTGTCTTATTCTTTCTCTTGTTACCATGAACTCACGACCAACTTCTTCTAAAGTTCTTGTTCTTCCATCCTCTAGTCCAAATCTTAAACGCAATACTCTTGCCTCTCTAGGAGTTAACGTTTCCATTACCTCTTCAATTTGTTCCTTTAAAAGAACGTCTGCCGCTTGGTCAGATGGAGATGGTGCATCATCATCTGGTATAAAGTTTCCAACGCTACTATCATCCTCTTCTCCAACTGGTGTCTCTAAAGATATCGGGTCTTGCGAAATTTTTAAAATGTCTCTTACTTTTTCAACTGGTATTTCCATCTCAGCTGCAATTTCTTCTGGAGTCGGTTCTCTACCTAACGTTTGAAGTAAGTGTCTAGAGTTTCTCATAAGACGGTTTATAGTTTCAACCATATGTACTGGTATTCTTATAGTTCTTGCTTGGTCAGCTATTGCACGAGTAATCGCTTGTCTAATCCACCAAGTGGCATATGTACTAAATTTATATCCTTTTGTCGGGTCAAATTTATCTACAGCTTTTATTAATCCAAGATTTCCTTCTTGTATTAAATCTAAGAAGTGCATTCCACGTCCGATATATCTTTTAGCTATACTTACAACAAGTCTTAAGTTCGATTCAACTAATTTTTTCTTAGCCTTTTTATCTCCGTTAACCATTCTATCTGCAAGTTCAGCCTCTTCATCTAGAGATAATAATTGTATTTTTCCGATTTCTTTTAAGAACATTCTAACTGGGTCATCTACACTTATATTATCTATAAACGAGAAATCATTTATATCTTCCAACAAGATGTTCTTCTCTATTTCACTTATATCTTCTAAATTAGGTTCAATGTCTAATTCTGCAACAGAGCCACCCGCATCTACACCTGTAGCAAGTTTTTCTATAATACCTGCTTTGATATCATCGTCATCATCATCTTCTTCTGGTTCGGGCTCTAAAGTAGATGTTGGTTCTTCTGCCGCCATTTCTATTCCAGCTTTTTCTAATTCTTTATATAAATCATCTAATTCTTCTGGAGTAAGTCCCATTTCACCCATAAAGTCTACTATTTCTTTATATGTGAAACTTTTCTTTTCCTTCGCGGCCTCTACAAAGCCTTCCATTGCAATTTGCTTTTCACTTTTTTTAGTAGTTTTGGCTACTTTCTTTTTAGCTGTTTTTTCTTCCATTATTTCCTCTATTTCATCTTTTTCAATTTTTTTACCCATATATATTATACTCTCCCCAATATATTATTTATACAATATCCATTAAATAATTACAACTATTTTGAAAATATTTATTTTATTTTTGCTATTTTTAGTAATATTTGGCCTAGTTCTATTTCAAGTAGTTGCTTTTCATCCGCAGATATATCCGAGTTCAACCTTCCAAGTATTTCAGCTCTTCTTTTTTGGTAATAATACTTTTTAAACGTATTATCCAATTCATTATATAGCTTTTGCTTATCGAACTGAGACATATCCATCGCAAGTATTTCCGTAATTAAATTTACATTATCTGTTTCGCTATTAAATTTTGTAAGAAGATTTATTTTAGATAAATCCTCTTTACCATTTAAATCTTTTAGCATTGCAAACAAATCTCTAATTTCGTCATATTCAAAATCTGTTTCTTTAAATCTATCAAAAACATTATTTATTATCTTCTTATCCTTTGTAAATATTAATGCAATAATATATTCTTCTTGTTTTTTTCTTAACGTCATTACTGTAGGCTGCTTTGCCTTTTCATTTAATTGTATTTTGTTTTCTCTTTTAACTTCTTTTTTTGTCTTTTTATCTATTTCAGATTTTATTGCATCGCGACTTACATTATATTTCTTTGAAATTAAATCTAAATACATTTCTTGTTCTATTTCATTATTAATACCAGATAATATTGCTGCCACTTTGGTTAGGAATTCTACTTTTTTATGGAAATCTTCTTTATCTAAAAGACTTTCTAGTCTAGATATTTTGTATTCAACAGCAGATATGCTATTTTTTACACACGCTTCAAAATGTTCTTTTCCATATCTATTTATATATTCGTCTGGGTCTTTTACATCGTCGTGATCAAGCTTTAATACTTTTACTTTTAATTCTTCTTTAGCAAGTATATCTATTGCTCTAAGCGTCGCAGCTTGTCCTGCCCCATCTTGGTCATATCCAATAATAACAGTTGGTGCATATTTTTTAAGAAGCTTTGCTTGTTTTTCAGTAAGCGCAGTACCAAGACTTGCAACAGCATTAGTAATACCAGATTTGTGAAGAGCAACTGTGTCCATATATCCTTCTACTATTATTATCTCGTTTAGTTGTTCTTTCTTGGCAACATTTAATCCATATAGATTACTACCTTTGTGGTAAAGAGCATTTTCTGGAGAATTAACGTATTTAGGGAGAGACTTATCTAACACCCTTCCACCAAATCCTATAACTCTTTCTCTTACATCTAAAATTGGGAATATTAGTCTTCCTGCAAAGTTCTCGTATATATCCCCTTTCATATTTTTAGAAACAACACCAGCGGATAATATCTCGTTTTTGTTATACCCCAATTTTGTTAGATGTTGTACTAGCGTTTCTGTTCTCTTAGAACCAAACCCTAAACCAAATCTTACTATCGTATTTTTATCCAATTGTCTTTTTATTAGATAAGATTTTAAATTACTATTTGGCTCTTTTAATTCTTCTGTTAACGCTTCATAAAAATATCTTGCAGTAGCTTTATTAATTCTTTCTATTACATCTTTTATCTCTTTTTTACCATCATTAAAAGAGCTGTTTAATTTAAATTTTTCAAGGTCAATATTAGCTCTTTCAGCTAAATGTTCTAGTGTATCTTTAAAATCTAAATTTTCTAGTTTAGATATAAATTGTAGCACCGAACCTCCTTGACCACACCCAAAACATTTGTAAATTTGCTTGTCTGGTGACACAGTAAAAGAAGGTGTTTTTTCCTTGTGGAAAGGACAAAGGCCCAAATAATTTGCGCCTCTTCTTTTTAGCGGTACATATTCATTTACAACTTCAACTATATCTGTTGAAGCTAAGATTTCGTCTACTAAATCCTCTGAATAGAATGCCATTTTTTCCTCCTTCTCATTATTTTAATTTTTGTCGTTTAATAATTTTATTCGTTCTTCCCTGTTATAACAGATGTTACATATATTCATAATTGCATTTAATATTAACAGTACATCAAATGCTACAGCTCCATATATGTTATCTATCATGAAAAACATTAATAATGAATATACAATAAACATTATTTTTATTATATACATTTTAATGTCTATCTTTCTCTTTGTTATAACAGCAATTATTTCAAACACTAATGCTGCTATAATCAATATTATATAATAGTTTCTAGAATGCATTAATATGTTTAACGCGTTTTCCTCGCTAAATGCTTGCCATCCTGTATTAAGTCCAACGGCTGAACATATTATTGTTGTCACTACGCTAATTCCTAAAGAAATACTTGATACAACTAATAATTTTGAAATGTTTACTTTTTCTACTTTTTCGGCTAATCTTTTAAGCTTGTATCCTAATTTTTGCTTAAATCCTAATTTTATATTTATTCCGTCTACATACATAGCTATACTTGTTGCTATAAGCATTGTTACAAGCCATAGTATGTACGAACCGCCCAATATAATATCTACTGATTGTATCACTCCCAAAACAGCCGCATATATTAAGTATTTATTATTCTTCTTATTAAACTTCTTAACTTCATCTATAATATGTAAAAATGTATATATTCCCGCAAGTATAACAAGTACGTTATATCCATATCTTACATACTCACCAACAAACACTAAGGCCTGAGGAGTTAGTATGTATATAATACTAATAGTTGTGGCTACCATGTCGTTTTGAGTTATATTAAGTGCTATTTTCTTAACAAAAATACATGATAAAAATACAAGCACAGAATTTAATATAACATTGGCATACATTTGATTTCTAACCAATATACCAAGACCATAGTTTATATATGAACCTAGTCCCACATTAAATCCTGGTTGTAATTTGTCTATTGCAACATCTTTAAGACTATATGCCATAACAAACCTCGATACGAAAACAATCACAGCCAAGTATAAATAGCAGTAAACACGAGATATTTTTATACTCATTGCTTTGTTGTTCATCTTTTTCGCAAGCTTATTTCTTACCCATATATATACAAGTGTACAAGCACAAAAAATCCCTATATGTGCTATTTTAATGTTTATATTCACACCACTTTTTGTTTCAACTGTACTCTTTAAAAGTATCAAAGAAAGTGCTACTGAAATTATTATATATATTACTGTGATTATGCTACAAATAATTCTACTTCTTTTCAATTCCCACACCTACAATTTTAATAGTCCCATTATACCATAAAACACTGTGATATACAAGAGTTTGAAGGTATAGAAAATTCTACCATATTCTCAGTCAAAAAATTCTCTTGTTACTTTTCCATTTTCCTATTTTTCCAGCAAAATCTTAAATTTGTTATAACAATTAATACTGACTAGCAAATATGTATATCTTTTACGATCACATATATAATTACATTTATTAAGCACAAAGCTTTTGTCTACAAATTCATATTTTTTATTAAATCCTTTTAGAGCATATGTATAATCTGCAGAACCATCCATATTACAAGCATCTAATACTACAAAACTTATAATTAAATCTTTCCGTTTCTTAACATATTTTGTTATACTTCCTTGAGAAATCCCACCCTACATATTACTAGTGAAAAACATACTTTTTTAAGTACTAACAATTCACTTAAATACACTGCTTGTTCATTTAAAGCAACATAAAAAACTCCCATCTAAAATATACATATTGCATTTTCGTTGTCCGAAAACACATCATTAAATAATTCATAATACATAAAAAACTCCTAGTAGAAGTGTAGTAGACATAAAGCAATCTAGATTTATATATTCCTACACTCCACTAGGAGGTGACTTTGCTCATGAAATTGGCGCTATTTGCACCACTTTTTCATTGCTTTTCTTATTTTATTTTTCTATTTCTGACTGGCGCCAATAGCACCAATTTCATAGCGATGCATCACAGCATCGCTCGCTCCGTATACAATACGCTTTAGTCTAAACTTACCTCGCATATGCCTATACACAAACCCCTGTACTGGCACCGCTAGTGACCAGTGCTACTTCTTTATGTAAAGTGTAGGGCGAAAACCGTAGGTATAGGACGCGAAGTACGTATTATTGTAGTAACGGCCAGAAATTGGGAGGTAGCCACCACTAAAGTAGAAGACGCCTCCACGACGAACACGGTAGTCGGTATCGTAGCCCTCCATTGTCCATTCGTATAAGTTTCCAGCCATATCATAAATATTGTTTATTCTTGCTTCTTCTGTTGCACCTGTTGTTAATAACCAACTTTCACTTGAAGATTTCGCTGTTGTTACATCTGTATATGTTGTTGCTAAACTACTATTTGAATACAATAGATACTTAGCATCATCATTAAACGAATCTACCTCTATTGCATTGTCTTTATAATTTCCATAGTTTGTACTAGTATTTAATTGTGTATTACTAGATATTGTCACATCTTTTGTTCCATTCTGCGCTTTGGTTTCTACCCACCAAGGTAGTGTTCTATCCCATTGCACTCCATATGTAAATGTAGATACTACTCCATAATTGGTATTTGCTTTTGGATATATACTTCTTGCTACTTCTACTGC
>JAZKXT010000002.1:0-1625 GCA_045611765.1 Clostridia bacterium | reverse complement strand
TTAACTTTTGAAGAATATACTATGGACAGTATTAAAAAGGTTCTCAATGAAGAACCACAAATGAATACTGATTTAATAACAGAAATGGCTCGTATAAATACAGATGAGTCAAATCTATTCCATCATAATTCGTATGAAATTCAAATATGGAGTGATGACCATATGCCACCTCATTTTCATATATTAAAGGATGGATGGGATGTTTCTTTTTTAATTGAAAACGGTGAGTTGTATAGAATAAACAAAAAAGGAAAAAACAAACAGATATATAAATATATGTTAGCAAATATAGGAGAATGGTTATCTGCAAAATGTGCAGTATTGCCAATAGCAACCAATCAACAAAATGCTAATGCTATATGGAAACAGTTACATAGATAGTAAATTTAATCCATATACGGATTACTTGAACTACTAATTTGACAATTTATAATTGTAGATGTTTTAATTATATTTAATACTACAAGACTAAAATAAGAAATATTCACAAAAATACAAACAAACGGAATATGCTACATATTAATCACAAGTTTAAAGTAGATAATTCCGAAATTTAATAAATAGCTTAAGGTTATAATGTATCGAGTTACTTGCATTATTGTTTGTGTTTTAAATATTCTTTGTTCCTTTTGGCTAATTACAGAATATCTTTCTCCTTTGCAATCATTTGTTTTTGATTGTTTGTTCTACTTGAGCTTATTTTCTGGACTAGGATTGGGAGTGTATACTATCATTGAATCCAAGAGTATTTGTATGAAGATAGTTATCGCTGTGTGGATGATTGCTATTGGTATTGGTCTTTTTATTCTGCATAGCAAGAGCGATGTAGAGAGAATGGCAGAGCATTATGAGAAATATCATTCGAATATAGCGGAATTGAAAAACTATACAAAATTAGCTTTGGATTCTAATTGTATGGTGCAGATAGAAGTATATAAAAGATTTGGAGAAGATGCTGTTAGTTTCGCTTGTGCAACGAGTAATCAGAAATACTTAGAATTTTATAGCGATAATTATGAGCATATTTTGCCATCAATTGGATTGTCAAAAGAAGACTTGGATACTATCCTTATTTTGCTAAATAAAGCAGATTGTATTGGAGTGCAAGTTTATCGTTCTGCAGAGGTGAAAGTGTTTTGGCGTCGTCCGAAGTATCTTGACTTATATACCTTTCTACTTTGTAATGAATCAATGTCTAATACCCAATGGAACGAATATTTAGATTCATATAGTCATATACCATATTGTGATACTGTTGTTTTTAGATATGGTGGACCGGCTTTTGGTACGGATATTATTCCAAAAAAAGACAAAGAAGATTTTATACTTAATCATGAGATAAAAAAAAGATAACAATACACAAAACCGCAGGACATTCTCCTGCGGTTTGTTTTTATTGATAATCAAACTGATAAGTTCCAAATTCATACATATAGTCTAACTCAGTATCATCTATTATTGGTATAGGTGGAATAGCATTAGGGTCTTGTTTTTCTCTAATGTACTCGTGATCTTTGTATGTTATTGTTTCTCCCGTTGGTTTGAAGAGTTGTTTTACCTGGACAAGGTTTGCATCAAGGTGCAACCATTTGTCTTTTAGTGGTATAATTCCGCAAGGAGCATTA
>JAZKXT010000001.1:0-27293 GCA_045611765.1 Clostridia bacterium | reverse complement strand
AATAGTTCCTGAAGAATACATGGGTGATGTTATAGGTGACATCAACTCAAGACGTGGAAGACTAGAAGGAATGGAAGCAGATGCTGGAACTCAAACAATCCACTCATTTGTACCATTATCTGAAATGTTCGGATACGCAACAGACCTAAGAAGTAAAACTCAAGGTAGAGGTGTTTACTCAATGGAACCAAGTCATTATGAAGAAGTTCCAAAATCTGTACATGAAGCTATCGTTGGCGCAAGAGCTAAAAGAGAAGACTAATTGTACATAAAAAATTAAAAAAAGCGATTAATGACTTGCAAAACTTTGCATATTGTAGTACAATACAAGCAAATAATGTGCAAGCATTAATCGTATAAAATATATTTTAAAATAAGGAGGAATTTAAAATGGCAAAAGCTAAGTTCGAAAGAACAAAACCACATTGTAATGTTGGAACAATCGGTCACGTTGACCATGGTAAAACAACATTAACAGCAGCTATAACTAAAGTAGCAGCATTAAACAATGGAGCTGAATTTAAAGCATATGATCAAATAGATAACGCTCCAGAAGAAAGAGCAAGAGGAATCACAATTTCTACTTCTCACGTTGAATACGAAACAGCTAACAGACACTATGCACACGTTGACTGTCCAGGACACGCAGACTATGTTAAAAACATGATAACTGGTGCTGCACAAATGGATGGTGCAATACTTGTTGTCTCTGCCGCTGATGGTCCAATGCCACAAACTAAAGAACACATACTACTTGCTAGACAAGTTGGTGTTCCTTACATCGTAGTATTTATGAACAAATGTGACCAAGTTGATGATGAAGAATTATTAGAATTAGTTGAAATGGATATTAGAGATCTATTAAGCAAATACGAATTCCCTGGAGATGATACTCCAATCGTTAAAGGTTCAGCTCTTAAAGTTCTTGAATCTACATCAACAGATCCTAACGCTCCAGAATACGCTCCAATAAAAGAATTATTAGATGCAGTAGATAGCTTTATCCCAGATCCAGAAAGAGATACAGATAAACCTTTCTTAATGCCTATCGAGGACGTATTCACAATTACAGGACGTGGAACAGTTGTTACTGGTAGAGTTGAAAGAGGAACATTAAAAGTTGGTGACGAAGTTGAAATAGTTGGTCTTGCTGACGAATCTAAGAAAACAGTTGTTACTGGTATAGAAATGTTCAGAAAATCTCTAGATAGCGCTGAATGCGGAGACAATGCAGGTGTTCTATTAAGAGGAATTCAAAGAAATGAAGTTGAAAGAGGTCAAGTTCTTGCTAAACCAGGTTCTATAACACCTCACACTGAATTTGAAGCTGAAGTTTATATCCTAACTAAAGAAGAAGGTGGAAGACATACTCCATTCTTTAACGGATACAGACCACAATTCTATTTCAGAACAACAGACGTTACAGGTATAATCGACCTTCCTAAGGATAAAGAAATGGTTATGCCAGGAGATAACGTAACAATGAAAATTAAGTTAATAACTCCAATAGCTATTGAAAAAGGACTTAAATTTGCTATCCGTGAAGGTGGTAGAACAGTTGGTTCAGGATCAGTATCTAACATAATTGCTTAATTATATATGTTATATATGGCGACCCTTTTGTGGGTCGCTTTTTATGTTAGGGGTGAAAAAACTGCGTTTACATAATACATCTAAAGAACTTGTTTTTTAAACAAAAATATGGTATAATATGTATATGGGAAACCATAAAAAATATTTTCTAAAATTTTGGAGGGTAAGAAATGGCAAAGGTTATTACAATGTCAAAAGAGGCTGCTGAAGTGCAGCGGGAGATGGACGATTTGTATCGTGAGCATAAGGGACGTACAATTCGGCTTGACTACAGAAAGAATACAGGCACAATATCCGTTGATGGCCGCGAAATTTTAGCTTTCGGCAATTTGGGTAGACTGTTGTGTTACTTGGCTGGAGGTAGCGAGACTTCGAAGGTTGATACACTCTTTGCAAGATACAAGGCGAGATACGTTAGTTAAAATATCTCCAAACCAAAAGAAAAAACAACGTGGTACTAATGTTCCACGTTGTTTTTCCTTATTGCAAATAAAATTATAGGAGAAGCTATAGGTACAATAATGCTAAGTAGTAGTAAAACTACAGCAAAATTGGGTGTTCTCGATTGATATATTTTATATAATATAGCAAAGTATGCTAAAATAAACAGTATGGTTGAAATTGGTCCAACAAATGGAAGGTATGATGAGGCGAAAAGTATTGGCAGTACGAATTCGGCGTGTTCGACTTCTACCCCAAAGATTTTTGTTTTACCAAGTATGAGTCCATATATAAATAGGCAACCAAATGGTACAAATGCAAGCCAAGCAAAATCTTTACCTTCTTTTTTTGCCATAGTATAAATTCCGACAGACTTTAGTATATATAACATTATACAAAATATAATCGCAAGTATTAAAAATATGGAAATTGTGCCCAAAACAGTTGCAATGCTAGACCAATCTATTTTTTGTATTTCTTGTGACGTGGGGGTATCTAAAAGTTGAGAAACTTTAGACATAATGGTTGAAATAATATCATTTAATTTAGTTGGTATTGTCTTAACAGCGTTTGATACCTGTGTTGAATCTGTGTACATATTCATAAATATTTCCTTTCTTTTAAGAATAGTATGGGTAGAAAAAATAAAAATATTACAATAAATATCATGGACAGTTAAATTTACTAAATGACGTGGTCTAATACCTTTAAAAGTCTGGCATATTTGACAAAAACGCTAAATTGTGTTAAAATATTTTTGTTATATTCTTTAAAAAACGAAAAATTTCAAATTTGGTGGATTACGAAGGGAGACTTAATATGTTAATAATAAATTGGTTGGCAAAACGGGACAGCGATGGTGGATTTGCGTTAAAATCAGAACTAACGAATGGCGATGTCCGGCTTTATGGTAATTTATATGGCCATCCGGATTTTGCTGATGGAGAGTATGTGCAAACCGCCCATATAGTTTCTGTAAGCGAGGATAGCGTCGAAGCTTCCTGTGGAACTGAATTTCAACTGGGAAATCCAGCGCAACACTACAAAGATTTTATAGATGCGTATATTCAAGGTATAACAATCATAAAAAATTGGAGTGTTGTAAACGGAATGCTCACTGGTACAGATTTAAATGGAAATCCGGTGCAGGGCAAAGTTGTTTCTCAAAATCCTAAAACGAACATTTGCGTTTTCAAGGACGAAACAAGGGTCTTTGTTGATTGGCTTTCTGTGAATCCTGCGTTTAAGAAAAATGTAAATTGGGACACTTGTTCGGTATTTGGGACGGAAAAATGTATGCCTGAGATTTTTGGCCAACATTTCAGAATGTTTAAGGAAAATGGCAGTTGCTAGTATGCAACTGTCATTTTCTTAAATTGTTTTAATATATTTTAATGGGCACTTTTTCTTATAGTTAGTACAAATTAGAATATTGAAATTAAATATAATTTGTAGTAATATATATGGCGAGGAGAAAAAATATGCCAAGAACAAATAAAGCAAGAAGTATAAGATGTGAAAAGCTATTAGAATATCTAGAGAACAATCCTTTGGCCACAGATGATGTGTTGGCTAAAGAATTTGGCGTAAGTGTAAATACTATAAGATTAGATAGGTCTAGGTTAGGAATAAAAGAATTCAAAGAGAGATTAAAAACGAAAGCAGAAGAGAGCATGAGTAAGGTAACATCAATATCTGCCAAACAGTTTGTTGGTGATATGATAAACTTTGTTCCAAATGAAAGTGCTAAATCTCGTTTAAAGACAGACACTACTATGACTTTTGACGGGATGAATATTGTTAGAGGAGAATATATATATTCTTTCGCGGAAACAATAGCAATATCCCTAATTCCAACAAAAGCAGCCTTAGTTGGCGTGGCAAACATTAAGTATGTTGAACCTATTAAAGCTAATACGGTTATATATGCTCTAGCTGAAGTAAAAAGAAAAACAGCAAGTGGTTATATAGTTTGGGTAAGAATTGTAGATGAACAAGATAATTTGAAATTTAAAGGTAAATTTATATTGAAAGGAATAGAATGATGGAAATATTAATAGATGTAAATGGAAGCGATAATGGAATAGATGAAGCTATAAAAGGAGCGGCTAATTGTGTAGGGAAAACTAAAGCTAAGCTTGTTTTAGTTGGAGATTCAGATAAAATTATACAGATTATTAGAAATGAATATCTAACAAGAGCAGAAAGTATAATTAAAGAAATAAGTATATTGGACGCTAAAGATGCAATAACTAATTATGATGAACCGGCTTTTGCAATAAAAAACAAAAAGGAGTCTAGTATAGTTAAAGCATACGACTACATGAAAGAGAAAGAGGATACATTATTCTTATCTGCTGGTTCTACTGGTGCTGTTATGGCAGGAGCATTATTGAAATTAAAAAGAATTGATGGCATACATAGACCAGCACTTGCTACTGTCTTACCAACTGCTACAGGTAGAGGGGTTGTATTGCTAGATTGTGGAGCAAACGTTACTGCTGCAGGAGTTTCCTTAGTACAATTCGCTAAAATGGGAGTTGTATATGCTAAAGAAGTGTTACATAAAGATAATATTAAGGTAGCGCTATTAAATATTGGAACAGAAGATAAGAAGGGGTCGCCGGACTTAAAGGAAGCATATGAATCTTTAATTGAGGAATGTGCAGAGTTTTCTGGCAATGTTGAAGCAAGAGAAATCTTATCTGGAGATGTTGATGTTGTAGTGGCTAATGGGCTTATGGGAAATGTAGCATTAAAATCTATTGAAGGAACAGCAAAAATAATGAAAAATGCTCTTGTAGGAGAATTCAAGAAAAATTTGTTTAATAAGTTAAAAGCGGTAAGTGTTCAAGGATTAATAAAAAAAGCGTTATATAAATATGATTATACTAAATATGGCGGTGCAGTACTTCTAGGCGTAAGGAAACCGGTTGTTAAAATTCATGGAAACGCTAAAAGCAATAACTACGAAACGGCTATACTTCAGGCAGATAATATATTGAGACAAAACTTAGTTAAACATTTATCTCAAAAAATTGTACAAAAATAATAAATGTAAAAAAAAGTATTGACAAGATAATAAAAATAGTAGATAATACAGGTAGATAATATGTGGAGGTGAATAAAGTGGATAATGTTTTTGAAAAAGTAAGAGACATAATAGTTGAACAATTAGGAATTGAAGATGAAAGTAGTGTAACAATGACTACCACATTTATTGATGATTTAGGAGCAGATTCATTAGACGTTGTAGAGCTAATAATGGCTCTAGAAGAAGAATTTGAATTGGAAATACCTGAGGTTGAAGCTGAAAAGATAGTATCAGTTGGAGACGTTGTTGAATATATTAAATCAGTGCAATAGTAGATTGAGGTGGCTTTTAGCCACCTTTTTCTTTTTAGATTAGTAAATTGTAATGCTTTTTATTAAAAACATATTAAACTATTTAGATTTTAATCTATTTGTGGTAAAATATATTCGGAGGAAACATATGTTAAGTTATAATGAAATAGAAAGAAAATTAGGATATGTATTTGAAAATAAAGACTTACTTAAATTGGCGCTTACGCATAAATCTTATGCGTATGAAAAAGGCGATGTATCGTCTTGCTGTTATAATGAGAGATTGGAATTTTTGGGTGATGCAATATTAGAACATATAGTTTCAATTTATTTATATAATATATCTCCACTTTTAAAAGAAGGGGTAATGAGTAAAAAAAGATCTGAAATAGTATGTGAGAAATCGCTAAGTAGAGTAATAAAGAAAACAGAACTTTCTAGACATATATTATTAGGAAAGTGTGAATTGTCTACTGGTGGTAACAAAAAGGACGCTATTTTAGCCGATATGTTTGAAGCAATTTTAGGAGCAATCTATTTAGATGGTGGATTTGAGCCTGCTCAAGCTACATGCTTGAAACTTTTGGAACCAACTATAGTAGAGGTAGTAAATAAGAAGAACAGCTTGGATTATAAAACGAGCTTACAAGAGTTTTTACAAAGAAATGGAACAGTAAAAATAGAATATGTTTTGGATAAAGAGACGGGAAAAGATCATGCTAAAACATTCTATACTTCTGTATATTTTGAAGGAGAAAAAATAGGTGAGGGAAGTGGCAAAACTAAAAAAGAATCAGAGCAGGCTGCTGCAGCTGCTGCGCTCAAAAAAGTTGAACATTAACTTGAGTGAAGAGTTAGGACTAAAAATAAAAAAAGATGATACATATATAATACCAATATTTATACCGCACAGAGGCTGTAAAAATGAATGTGTGTTTTGCAATCAGAAAAAGATTAGCGGAGAGATTAGAGAAGTCACGGAAGATGATGTTAGACTTGAAATAGAGAAATATTTAACTATGTACAAAGATGCCAAACGTAAAAAACAAGTCGCTTTTTTTGGTGGTAGTTTTACAGGATTGGATATCGAAGAACAAATAAAGTTTTTGAATGTGGCAAATGAATATATAGATAAAGGTTTAGTATCAAATATAAGAATATCTACGCGACCAGACTATATATCTGAACTAATTTTAAAAATATTAAAGCAAAAGAATGTAGCTATTATTGAATTGGGTGTGCAGTCTATGGATGACGAAGTGCTTCAAGCTGTTAAAAGAGGACATACATCAGAGCATGTAGTAAAAGCATCAAAACTCATAAAAAAATATGGATTTACATTGGGCCATCAAGTTATGGTAGGATTACCTAAAAGTACGCTTGAAAAAGAAATTTGTACGATGCAGAAATGTATTGAGTTAAAACCGGATATTGTTAGAATATATCCTGTGTATGTGTTAAAAGAAAGTAAACTTTGGGAAATGTATGAAAATAAAGAATACATTCCTTTAGAGATAGATGATGCTGTAAAAAGAGCGAGTCAAATGTATAGCTTGTGTGTAAAAAACAATATAAATGTTATAAGAATAGGACTTCAAACCACACAAGAAATTAATTCTAAAAATACAGAAATAGCAGGACCTATTTGTGATAATTACAAGGAAAGAGTACTATCATACATATCATATAATAATGTTACAAGTAAGCTAAATAAAATCAATTCCAAAAAAGATATTACACTTATTGTAAGGCCTAAAGAGGCGAATTATATAGTAGGAAATAACAGAAATAATTTGCAAAAGTTCAATAGTGAATACAGTGGAAAAGTAACGATAAAAATTAAAGAATAAGTGAATAATAAACGACCATACTAATACAAAGGTATGGTCGTTTTATGAAAGAAAGTAATAAATTTATACAAATAATACTACTCATATTAGGAACGTTAATATTGGCAGTCGCTATTAATATTTTGTTTTTGCCAAATAATTTATCTACAGGTGGAGCAAGTGGTATTGCTCTAATAATATATTATGTATATAAAATACCTGTGGGTTTTACTGTTATTTTAATAAATATTCCTTTGTTTATAATTGCCTTGAAAAGTCTTGGATGGAAATTTTGTTCTAAAGCAATTATTGGTACAGTGATGTTATCTTTATTTATCGAACTCACAAGTGGTATTGGAAATGTAGTAAGAATAGAACAGGATACATTTCTTGGTTGTATATTTGGTGGACTTTTAAATGGTATAGGCTTATCGCTTGTGTTCAAAGCTGATGGGAGTACAGGTGGCTCGGATTTGTTAGCACAAATTATATATAAGAAAAGGCCTGTAAGTAGTATAGGACAAATTCTGTTAATAATAGACAGTATGGTTATAATATCTAATGCGATTGTGTTTAATAGTATAGGTATTGCCCTCTATTCGGTAATAGCGTTATATATATCTAAAAAAGCAACCGATATAATATTTGAAGGTGTAAATTATACTAAAGCAGTAAATATAATATCTAAACAAGGTGAGGAGATAGCCAATGAAATAATAGAAAAAACAGATAGAGGAGTTACAATTAGCAAATGTATTGGTGTATATACAAATGAGGAGTACGCACACGTTATATCTGTTGTAACTGTACCGCAGTTGCCGCTTGTTAAAAAAGTGGTTAAAAACATAGACAAAGGAGCATTTATATATATATCTAATACAAGGGAAGTATTAGGATTGGGATTTAAACAAAATAGCTAATAAATTTTAGAGGCAATGTAGCAAATGTTATATGCTACATTGCTTTTTTACACCTATTAATATATAATGTTGTAAAGAAAACGAGGGATAATATGGACAAACCACTTGCTTATAGAATGAAACCAAAATCTTTAGAACAGTTTTTTGGACAAGAACATATAGTTGGAGAAAATAAACTATTATATAGATTAATAAAAGCAGACAGATTGACATCTATAATTTTATGGGGACCACCGGGATGTGGGAAAACTTCTCTAGCCAAAGTTATAGCAAACACAACACAGTATAATTTTGTTGAGCTTAATGCAACTTCAGCGGGGGTAGCAGATATTAAAAAAGTGGCCGAAGATTCGAAAAACTTATTTATGAATCCTAAAGGTAAGACAATAGTATTTATAGATGAAATACATAGATTTAATAAATTGCAACAGGATGCGCTTTTGCCTCTTGTAGAAAAAGGAACAGTAATACTTATTGGGGCCACTACTGAAAATCCATACTTTGAAGTAAATAAAGCGTTGGTATCAAGGTCTACTATATTTAAATTAAAACCTCTTGAGGCGGGTGAGACTGCTAAAATTATAACAAATGCAATTAATGATAAAGAAAATGGATTGGGAAATTATAAGATAAATATAACGAATGAGGATATAGATTTTCTTGCTAAGGCGGTTGAAGGCGATGTTAGAACAGCGCTTAATGCGTTGGAACTTGCAGTAATAAGTTCAGATATGGAATTCGACGGAAGTGTTACAATTACAGAAGAAATTTTAGAAGAATGCTTGCAATCTAAAAAGCTGCATTATGACAAAAATTCGGAATCGCATTATGACACAATTTCAGCTTTTATAAAATCTATGAGAGGAAGCGACGTAGATGCGACGGTTCATTATCTTGCAAGGATGATAGAAGCTGGAGAAGACCCAATGTTTATAGCAAGGAGAATAGTTATTTGTGCAGCTGAAGATGTTGGACTTGCGAATCCAAATGCTCTTGTTGTGGCAAATGCTGCGCTTCAAGCAGTGCATCAAATTGGAATGCCCGAAGCAAGAATAATTCTTTCAGAAGCTGCATGTGTTGTTGCACGTTCTAGAAAATCTAATAGTGCATATTTAGCAATAAATAACGCAATAGAGGATGTTAGAAACATAGATGTGGGAGTTGTTCCAATGCACATTAGAAATGCTCCGATAGCGGATATGAAAAAAGATGGATATAATGTGGGGTATAAATATCCTCACGATTATCCGGGTGGAATAGTTGAGCAACAATATTTGCCGGAAGAAATAAAGAATAGAAAATACTTTATTCCAAAAGATTGGGAGGTAATCTAATGAGAAGGACGGAAGAACAAGAAAATAAACGTAGGAAGAAGAAAATAGGACATAGTTTTGCGGACAGGCTAAAGGAAAAACTTAAGTTTAATATATCGTTAGATACCAAAACTAAAAAGTGGTTGATAGTAGGCGCGTCAGTAATTATATTAATAATTACAATAAATAATTATACTTCTCTTGGACTTGTAATCAACAAAAATATAGATATAGATGATGCAGTACAAATAAACTTACAAACATCAAATAATAAAATTATACCGTTAGGAAATGAAATATTGGTATATAACAAAGGAGTTATAACAAGCTATAATAATCATGGGAAAAACACAGTAAAAATTACATTAGAAGACAGTGCGGATGTAGATATTACAACGTCAGGAGAATATATTCAAGTTATAAACAAAGACAAAGGCGTTGTGTATGTATACAAAGATAAATACGAAGTCGCTAGAATAAAAATACAAGGACAAATTTATAGTGGTATTATAAATAACAAAGGTGTAAGCATTATAGAGTATTCGGCAAATGGTGGGAAAACAGCTCTTGGTATTTATGATAGTCAAGGACAAATTAAATATAATGTAAAACTAAGTAACAAAATGATAGGTAAGTATGTGATATCAAACAATTCAAAATATCTAGCGTATGCAGATGTTAATATTAGCGGAATAAGTGTACAGACAAATATAAATGTAATAGATTTATCTAATATTAAAGAGAATGAGAATAATATAACAACTGTGCATACGGTAGAGAATTCGGTTGCCTTTGATATATACTGGGATGGGAACGATGTTGTTATCCGAACAGATGAGGCATATGTGATATATAATGTGTCTTCTAGAGGCAAGAAAGAGATTGGAATTTCTGACGGGCAAGTGGTTCATATAGCCGATTACGAGAACAGATATGTATATACAGCACTTGATGAGAATGGAAAATACGTATTAGTTATTAGAAAAATGTTATCTAACAAAGCGAAAATGATAGAATTAAAGGATGTTCCAAAATATCTAGCGTATAAAAACGGGATAATATATGTTTGCTATGATAAAATGATAGAAGTGTATAACAATTCTGGTATAAAATTAAAAAGTTATAATAGTAATATAATAATAACTGAACCAATAATTTTTAATGATGGAAGAAGTTTGGCGATGACGGTGTCTAATAAAGTAATAATGTTTACTATATAATAATGTAGAGGTGTATATGATTTTAGATATTATTTTAGTAGTTATATTTTTAATTATAATATTGTATGGATACAAAAAAGGTTTTATAGGTATAGTTGCAAAGTTGGTATCATTAATAGTGGCTTTTGTGTTAGCTTATCTATTGGCTGAACCAGTTGGCACGTACATTGCTAGTAGCAGTTTGGGTACAAAAATTGAAACAACAATTGTAGAAAACATATCTGACAAGATTGAGGAAAACACAGATGAAACTGTAAATACTAGAGAAGACGAACTTGTGGAAGGTGATAGTGAAACTCAACTAGAAGAAGTAGAGCTTCCTTCGGAAGGTGAAATACAATCTCCAATACAGGAAACATTGCAAGAACAGTTAAAACAAGAGATTATGGAGCAAGAACAAACAATTAAAGACAAGTTAGTAGCGTATGCGTTTACTGGCGTTGGATTTATAGTTGTGTTTATAGGAACGAGACTAATTTTATGGATAGCGCAAAAGATATTAGAGTGTATATTTGAACTACCACTGCTAAATGCATTTAATAAGCTAGGTGGAGTTATTATATCTGCAGTGTTATTTGTTATAGAGGTAAGCGTTATTTTAGCTGTTATAAATAGCATATCTAGTATGGGGGCCATGAGTGGAATTGTAAATACAATTGAGTCTAGTTATATAACTAAATTGCTTTATGAACATAATGTGGTAGCCGACTTAATATGGAGTAAGATTATATCGTAGGAGTTGATAGTATGAAGAAAGGTGAAAGGAAAAGTTTGTGTTCTAAAATAACTATATTTTGTTTTGTTATAACAGGATTAGCTGCTTTCTTGTGGGTGATACTATATAAAGTGAACAATATAACCGTTAACAGTAAAGCTAATGCGGGAATAGAAGAATACGATTATTCGATGGACCCCAAAAAAGAGCAACTCTCTATGCTTTTGGCTGGCGTGGATAAGGACGGGCTTAGGACAGATAGTATAATATATGCAAAATATGATACTGTAGGCAACCAACTGTATATGATGTCAATACCTAGAGACGCATATACGGACAACCCCTATGCTACATACAAATTAAACTCTATATATTATGGCGGAAAATATACAAAAGAATTTGTACAAGAAATAGAAGATTTACTTGAGGTTAAAATAGATTATTATGCAATAATAAACCTAAATACTATTCCAGCTGTTATAGAAAAAATAGGTGGACTAACAATAACTTTAGATGAAGAAATTTGGAAGTTGAATAAAAAAACGGGTGAGTGGTATTTAGCTTTTCCATCAGGCGAACAAACACTAAATGCAAAACAGGTAGAGACATTAGTGAGAAACAGAGATTATGCTGATGGAGATATTTCTAGAGGAAAAATGCAGAGGAAAGTAATAAAGACGTTAATAGAAAATCTTTTATCTACAAAGAATATTTTAAAATTACCTACTCTTGCAAATGTGGTGTTGGATAATACAAATACTAATATAACAGTTAGAGAAGCTATGAAGTATATTTCAGAGATAAAGGAAGTGGATTTGAAAAACATGACATCTATTAGTATGCCTATAGAAGATATAGCATATAAAGTAAATGGGACATCTTGTGTTTTGGTAGATTACGAAGAAGCGAGAAGGATAATTTCAGAAGAATGGATATATAATGTACAACAATAATTGAGATAAATGTAATAACAAGATAAAGAGAAAAATAGGACTGAACTAAACAAAGTTCGGTTCTGTTTTTATGTGTTTTTATAGTGCAAATATAAAGAAAGCGAGGCAGCTTTTGCTGCCTCGCCGCCACCCCCAATGGTGGCTGTGCCCCATATGGGGGCATCCCGCCAACGAAATTTCGCTAGCGTCACTCTTTGGCGCGAATCGCCGAGAGGTGTTTTATCCGCAAGTTAAGAGGAGAATATAAACTTAACTTAGGCTCTATCCCAAGAGCGCGGATAAAAGTGATAACAGAACGGAATATCGTAACTGTTAGGGATAAGTTCGTTCGGCCTCGGGCTTTAAAAAATTGGAAGGGGTATGAGTAAAGAGAGGAGAGGTAAATTAAGCTTGTGTTTTGTGGTGGGCAAAGGAGATTTAGTATATATGGAAAAACGCGAGCGATCCCCAGGCAACGAACTATATCAAAGAGATGAAAAACATCTCAAAGATAACAAACGATCATAAAACAAATAATTACTTGTTTATAAATTTTTTTAACGCAATTAAATTATACAACAATTTGGTATAAATGTCAACAAAAAACTTGAAAAAGCCTACAATGTGTGCTATACTATCTTTGTCGCGTGTGCGATAATACACACACAATCACAGTCTATTGCCTTTCCTCGAAAGAGGTCATATAGATGAAAATGATTGTGGAGGAATAAAAAGGAGGAGTAAAAATGTCAATTATACCTATGAGATCATTACTAGAAGCCGGTGTACACTTTGGACACCAAACAAAGAGATGGGACCCAAGAATGGCTCCATACATCTTTACAGCAAGAAATGGAATATACATTCTAGACTTGCAAAAAACATCAAAGAAAGTTGTAGAAGCTTACGAATTAGTGAATAAAGTAACTAGCGAAGGTGGTACAGTATTATTTGTTGGAACTAAAAAACAAATAGCTGAATGTATCAAAGAAGAAGCTGAAAGATGTGGAATGTACTACATCAACAGCAGATGGTTAGGTGGAACTTTAACTAACTTCAAAACAATAAGAGCTAGAATTGCTAGACTTGTTGAACTTGAAACTATGGAAGCTGACGGAACATTTGATGTACTTCCAAAGAAAGAAGTTATTAAACTTAAACTTGAAATGGAAAAACTAAACAAAAACCTTGGTGGTATTAAAGAAATGGAAAAACTTCCATCATTAATATTCTTAGTAGACTCTAAGAAAGAATTAATATGTACTAAGGAAGCTAGAAAATTAGGAATACCAACAATTGGTCTAATAGATTCAAATTGTAACCCTAATGATGTAGATTTCGTAATTCCTGGTAATGATGATGCAGTAAGAGCTGTAAAATTAATAACAGCTAAAATGGCAGATGCTGTTTTACATGGTAAGAGCGGTGAACCTATGGACACACTAGAACTTGAAGCGGATATTGAATCAATGGAAGAACTAGTTAAAGAAATGGGTGAAGATAAAATAGAAAGAAAACAAACTAGACCAAATAACAGAAAGCCTAGAAAAACTACTGAAGAAGTAGCAGAAGAAACAACAAAGGAGGAATAATAATATGGTAACAGCAGAATTAGTTAAAGAATTAAGAGATAGAACTGGTGCAGGAATAATGGACTGCAAGAAAGTTTTAGTTGAAACAGATGGAAATATAGATAAAGCTATAGAATTACTACGTGAAAGAGGAATAGCTAAAGCAGCTAAAAAAGCTAGCAGAATAGCAGCTGAAGGATTAGTTGAAGCATATATTCACGGCGGAAAATATGGAGCTTTAGTTGAAGTTAATTCTGAAACAGACTTTGTTGCTAATAACGAAGAATTTAGAACATTCGTTAGAGATATTGCTATGCATGTAGTATCTTCAAACCCAAAATATGTTTCTAGAGAAGAAGTTCCAGCTGATGTTGTAGAATCTGAAAAAGAAATATTAAAAGCACAAGCTTTAAATGAAGGAAAACCAGCAGCAGTAGTTGAAAAAATGGTAGAAGGAAGAATAAATAAATTTTTCGAGGAAATTTGTCTTTTAGATCAACCATTCGTTAAAGATCCAGATAAAACAGTTAAGGAAGTTTTAAATGAAAAAATAGCAACTATTGGTGAAAATATAGTTATAAGAAGATTTGTTAGATTCGAAAGAGGCGAAGGAATCGAAAAAAGACAAGAAAACTTTGCTGAAGAAGTAATGAAACAAATTAATGGTTAATAAGAAATCCAAAAGAAGTTCGGTAAACCGAACTTCTTTTCTTGCAACATAGCAATTATTGTTAAATAGGTATTATTTATTTTTGATTTTTATATCCTTCTATTTTTTCTAGAATATTTATGATTATGTTTCTTTTGCTTATTAATATGAACGACGGATATAATTAATGCTACTAGAATTAGACCTACTAATATAAATACAGCTGTAATTATTATATATTTTATAGAAAAAGTTTTATATTCTTGAACGTCTTTTAAATACAGGTCTTTAACTAGTGAATAAGAATTTTCTTCAGTTTTAATATTGAATGTAATAGTTCCTGCTTTTGAATTGCTATAGCTGTTGTCTTCAATTGTATCTAGCAAGTTATTGTTAATATCTAATGTATAAGATATTGTTGGTTCTTGATTATTTTTAACCAATATTTCTAAATCGTCAGTAGGACTAATAGAATATTTTAAATTCTTGTCTATATTTATATAGTTAAAATTATAATTTCCATCTAACGCTATTGTGTGTTTAGTAAAGTTATCGAAAGCGTAATCAAATAGTGTTATTGCATCTGTATATCTAACATCTACACTTCCATTTGGGCTTGCACCAAATATTGTTACAATAATGTTCTTACCGTCTTTTTTTCCGTATGTTACTAAAGTTCTTCCGGCTTCGTCAGTATAGCCTGTTTTGCCACCAACGCAATATTCGTAATATCTAGAGTGTATGCTATCTTCCTTTTTTAGTATTAAACGATTAGTATTTTTTAGATATCTATTTTCGTTTGTTTTGTTAGTAGCATTTACAGTGTAAGACTTGGTTGATATAATTTCTAAGAATTTATCGTTTTGGATACAATAATTAAATATCTTTGCCATATCTAAAGCTGTAGTATAGTGATTATCGTCGGAATAGCCGTGAGCATTATTGAAATGCGTATTAGTACAGCCTATTTCACTTGCTTTAAGGTTCATCGATGTAACAAATTTGCTTATATCTCCAGAAACAGCTTCTGCAAGTACATTTGCTGCGTCATTACCCGAGTTTAAAAGTGTACAGTATAATAAGTCTTCTACAGTAAGTATTTCGCCTTCTTTTAAGTATACTGAAGAGCTATCCCAAGGAATTTGTATTGCACTTTTAGATACAACAATGGCTTGCGTAATATCTAGATTCTCTAAAGCGAGTATTGCTGTTAGTATTTTAGTTGTACTTGCGGGATATATTTTCTTATCCATTTCTTTAGAGTACAATACTATAGAACTATCCGCATCCATAACAACTGCTGCTTTAGAAGAAATGTGCAAATTATCATTTGCAAATACAAAGCTAAAACAGGTTATAAGTATTAATGTAAACATTATAATTTTATATTTCATGTATTAATGTCACCTCAAAAGTAAAATAATTATACTATACTATATTTGATTAGTGAAGAGAATAATAAAAAAATCTTGATAAATTTATTTGTATGATATAAAATAATAATGGAGTGGTAAAATGAATACGAAACGAGGAGTATCTTTAGTTATATTAGTTATAACATTGATAGTAATGATAATATTAACAAGTGTGATTGTTATGCGAACAGACAATTCAATATTTCTAGCACAAAGAAATGATTTCATAACTGAATTAGAAGTAATACAAGATAAGATTAAGGAGTATTATCTATTAGTAGGACGTTTGCCTGTAGTTCCGGGAGTTGGTTACAATAAAGAGGAATTACTGGCGAAAAATTCTGCTTATGCATATGAACTCGAGAATGAGATAGTGGAAAACGGGGATGAAAACAATTCTTTTTTAGAAGTGCAGTTAAGTATATTAGATGTATCAACTAATGAAAGAGGAAAGAGGCAAATAGAGACAGATGTATTTATTGTAGCTACAAATACATTAAACGTTTATTATCTTGCTGGATTTGAAATAGAAGATAAAATTAGATTTTCTTTAGTTACATTGGTGGATAAAAAAGAAATAGGAAATAATGATGTCGTTAATGATGAACCTGTTGCATTAAATAAAGAATTAAATGTAACAAAAAGTACAAACACATGGACTAATGAAGTGAAATTGACTGTAGATAGTGTTATAAATGATGATGAAACGCTAACATATTTTATAGGGAATCAGCAAGGGAAAACTATAGCTGGAAATGTTATTACTATTAATACTAATACTCTGACAGCTGAAGAAAAAGAAGAATTAAGTTTGAATAAAATAATCACAGTAAATCTACTAAAAGATGGAGTTCTTCTAAAAAAGAAACAATTGCTACTAGACAACTTTGACATAACCAATCCTATTTTAGAAGAAATGACTGTGGTTGACAGTTCGAATTCGGCATATAACATAATACAAATAGCGGTTACTGATGCTGGTGGAAGTGGTATTGAAAGTGTATATTATGATTATGCTACTATATTAAAAGATGGGACGGAAATTCCATATTATATAGGTTCAAGTCAGCCAACAGCTCAAGATTTAATAAGAGGTGGAAAAGTTTCAGTCGATGGTAAAATAAAATTGGAAAAGCACATTAAAAGTATAAGTGTTGTTGCCGTGGATAATGCTGATAATGTATCGGATGTTGTAAAATATACAATAGATAATAGTTACTTGAAAAGTAAGTAGGGTGAATATATAATTCACTCTATTTTCTTTTGCAGATAACAATTATGGGAAATGTATCAATTGCGTTACAACTCTTGATTTTTTGGCTAAATATAGTATAATAGTTGCATAAGATTATGGAGGTTATTTATGGATTTAAACAGTGTAGAAAATAAAATGAAAGAAAGAATAGATTATTTGAAGGAAGAACTATCTAGCATACGTGCTGGAAGAGCAAATCCACAAATATTAAATAAAATAACAGTGGAATATTATGGAATGCCATCACCACTTAATCAAGTGGCGTCTATTTCAGTGCCTGAACCAAGGCAAATACTTATAGCACCTTGGGATAAAGGATTACTTGGTGAAATATCTAAAGCTATATCTAAAGCGGATATTGGAATAAATCCAATGAACGATGGAAATGCTATAAGACTTACATTCCCAGAACTTAACGAAACAAGAAGAAAAGAACTTGCAAAAGAAGTAAGTAAATTGGGTGAAGACACAAAAGTACAAATAAGAAATATTAGAAGAGATGCAATAGACGATGTTAAGAAAGAACAAAAGGAATTAAATACAAGTGAAGATGAAGTACGTTCTTTAGAAGAACAAATACAAAAAATAACAGACAAGCAAATTGATGTTGTTTCTGTTGTAGTTAGCGAAAAAGAAAAGGAAATAATGGAAATATAGAGGAATTTTATGAAAAAAAGAGTAGTTTCTGCAGCTATATTCATAATATTATGGGTTGTTATATTATTGGTTAATAACCCTATATTTGATACTGCAGTTGTAGCACTTCTTGCAATAGTTGCTACACATGAATATTTTAAAGCGTTTAAAAATATTGGTTACAACCCAATATCTTGGCTGGGTTATGCGGGATGTCTATGTATATTTTTAACAGGAGGCATTATACCAGAAGAATACAAACTGTTATTAATAAAATTTATAATACCTGTTGGGCTTATTAGTGCATTTACATACATTATAATAGGCAATGTAAGAAGAACTATAGTAGATGTTGCAATAACAGTATTTTCACTTCTATACATACCTGTAATGTTTTCGTTTGTTAAGCTAATACTAGCAATGGAATATGGAAGATTCTATATATTGTACGTATTTTGCGGAGCATTTTTAAGTGATACTTTTGCATTTTTAGTTGGTTCTAAATTTGGAAAAACAAAACTTGCTCCAGATATAAGTCCAAACAAAACAGTTGAAGGTTCTATTGGAGGAATATTCGGCGTTATACTATCATTTGTATTAATAACGTTATTAGGAAACTTAAAGCTTGGAATATATGGAAACGTATTTTATTGGATACTTGTAGGGCTTGCAGCAAGCGTAGCGGGACAATTTGGAGACCTTACTGCATCAGCAATAAAGAGATTTTGTAAAATAAAAGACTTTGGAAATATAATGCCAGGACATGGTGGGATATTAGATAGATTCGATAGTTTGATGTTTGTTGCACCGATTGTATATTTATTTATAACAATATACATATAATAGTTATGGGAGTTGAAAAATAATGACAATAGTTTTAACTATAATAAAATTAATTATAGTTTTAGGGGTAGTTGCTACAATTCATGAGTTTGGTCATTTTTTATTTGCTAAACTATTTAAAATGACAGTTAATGAATTTAGTATAGGCTTCGGCCCTAAAATAGTTCAAAAAAAATATAAAGGAACTATGTATTCCTTGCGTTGGATACCACTTGGTGGGTATGTAGCGATTGAAGGTGAAGAAGGAGACTCTAAAGATGAGAATGCGTTCTCTAACAAAGCGCCATGGAAAAGAATAATAGTTTTAGTAGCTGGAGTTGTTTTTAACGCAATACTTGCAACAACAATATTCTTAAGTGTAAATATGTTTACACCTACATATTCAACACAAATATCTACACTTGATGAGAATAGCGTGTCATATGAAGCGGGACTTAGAGCTGGAGATACAATAACTAAAATTGAAAACACAAATATACATATATATCAAGACATAGCATTATATAACAATATAGACGTAAAAGATGTTACTGTTGAATATTTAAGAGATGGAAGTAAGCAGTCTCTAGTAGTAAAAGATGCTGTAAAAGAAATTGGATATATGGGGGTTTATTTTGATACAACTAAACTTACCGAAGATGGAAATGTTCAACCTTATATAGATATGGTTGAACCTGGTATGCCGGCAAGTAGCGCTGACATAAAAGCGGGAGATAAAATATTAAGTGTAAACGGCGAACAAGTAACAAATTCAGAACAAGTTGTAAATATAATATCCGCAAATCCAAATAAAGAAGTAGATGTGGTTGTTTTAAGAGGGGATAAAGAAGTTGCATTAAAAGTAACACCAGCAGCCAAAACAACTTTCAATCTAGGATTAATGGTGTTTGAAGAGACAACCACAACACTTGCTACATCATATTATAAATCTATAGCAACTATTTCTCAAATAGTTGGATCATATGTAGATTTATTCAAAGGTGATGTTGCAATAACTCAACTTTCTGGAATAGTTGGAATAGGAGAAGTCGTATCTAAAACAGAAGGACTATTAGACTTCTTAAGTATGCTTGCCATGATATCTCTTGCAGTAGGAATTGCAAACATATTACCATTTCCGCCGCTTGACGGAGGGAAAGTAGTTTTAGTGTTAATAGAGTGGATAACTAAGAAGAAAGTATCCCCAAAAGTGGAAGCGATATTAAGTTATATCGGCTTGGGATTATTGTTGTTACTTACAATTTTTGTTACAATAAATGATATTATTAGAATAGTTTAAAATAATTACAAAAGAGAAGAAATAAAAATCCAAAATGTTTTATCGTTTTGGGTTTTTATATTAAGAAGAGGGGTGAAGGTATGAAAAAGGTCTGTGAACTATTTGAACAGGCAACGTTTATAGGGAGCACAATAAATGATTTGACAGTCTTGGAGGTAAAATTCTCTAAGAAAAATAATGCGGCAATAATTGGAGTAGATATAGATAGAAAAATAGTTCCCAAAGACTTGTATGAGTTTTCTAAAAATGCTGAAACTGTGTTTGGACTTAAATCTTTTAAAGTTATTCCAAAAGTTACAGTGAAGCAGGAAATAAATGTAGATAATATACAGGAAATAATAGAACTTGTAGGATTAATATTTCCGTATATGAAGGATATTTTTAAAGACAGTAAAGTATCATTAGAAAACGTGGAAGTAAGTATAGAACTTAAGGTGCCAAGTGCATCATTTATGAAACTTAAAAAGACGGACGAATATATATCTGAATTAGTTAAAAAGTTCTTTGGAGTAGAAGTAGAGGTAAATATATATGACTCTTTAAACGCTAAAGAAGAATTTGCTAAAAGTCATAAAGAGGAAAAATTAATAAAACCTGAAATAAAAGAGCAATCACAGGTTTCACAGCAGCCAAAAACACAGTCACAACCCCAACAAGCTTTTAAACCGGCGCAATCATCTAAACCTGCTTTTACCGCACAGCCTAAAGAACCAGCAGGCCCTCTTCCAGAAGGGGTTATATACGGTAGAGGGATAAAAGAAAATGTAAAGGTAGATAAAATAGAAGATATAAATCAAGAAATGGATAGTGCTTGCATTGAAGGTAAAATTGAAGCTGTTGAAGTTAAGACTACTAAAACAGGAAAAGAAATGTTTACAGTAGATATAAGTGATAGCACAAGTACAATATCTACAAAGATATTTGCTGACCCTAAAAGAATTGATGTTGGTGAGCTTACGTCTAAATTAAAGGTGGGCAATTACGTAAAGGTGGACGGTGCTCCACAATATGATATGTATGCGAAGGATGTAAGTATAATACTTAGAAATATTGTAGAAGGCAAAAAGCCAAAGCCAAGAACAGACGATGCTGAGGTTAAGAGAGTAGAGCTTCATATGCATACACAAATGAGTGCTATGGACGGTGTAAGTTCAGCAACAGATATAGTTAAACAAGCAATAAAATGGGGGCATAAAGCAGTTGCTATAACAGACCACGGTGTGTTACAAAGTTTCCCTGAAGCAAATCTTGCAGCATTTAACTACGCAGAAAAGAAATTCGATATAAAGGTCTTGTATGGTGTAGAGGGGTATTTAATACCTGATGTAGAACCTGGCATAATAGCGCCAGACACGTATGTTGTTTTTGATATAGAAACAACAGGCTTTACGCCAGGCTCTGATGCTATAACGGAAATCGCAGCAGTAAAGGTAAAAGATGGTAAGTGCATAGACGAATTTTCTACATTTGTAAATCCAGAAAGAAGTATACCTAAAGATGTACAGGAATTAACTCACATAACGCCAGAAATGGTAAAAGATGCTCCAAAGATAGAGGAAGCATTGAAAGGATTTTTAGACTTTGCAAAAGATTGTACTATTGTTGCACATAACGCAAGATTTGATACTTCGTTTATAAATCACTTTGCAGAAAAATGTGGTTATGAAAAACCTATACATATTATAGATACACTCGCTATTTCGAGAGAAATGTTTGAAGGATATGAAAATCATAAACTAGGAACGATTGCTGAAAACTTAGGTATACAGCTTGAAAATGCGCACAGAGCTATAAATGATGCAAGAGCCACTGCTAAAGTCTTTATAAAAATGTGTGAAGTAGTCGAAAGCAAAAATATGAAAGTGGGAGACTATGTACAAACAGAGTTCATAGAAGATAAAAGACAGATGAGCCCATATCATATAATAATACTTGCTAAAAATTATGTTGGACTTAAAAATTTGTACAAGCTTGTATCTTTTTCGCACATTAGATATTTCCATAAGAAACCAAGACTTTCAAGGTCGTTAATTAATAGGTATAGAGAAGGATTAATAATTGGTTCGGCTTGTGAACGCGGTGAATTATTCCAAGCAATAATGGAAGGCGATGTGGATAAGTCAAAAAACATTTCTAAATATTATGATTATTTAGAAATACAACCAATAGGTAATAATGAATTCTATATAAGAAGTGGCGAAGTTGAAAATCACGAAGGATTAAGAAACTTAAACAGAAAAATCGTAGATTTAGGACGTGAGCTAGACATACCAGTATGTGCTACATGTGATGTTCACTTCTTAAATCAACAAGATGAATTATATAGAAGAATTATTATGGCCGGGCAAGGCTTCGACGATGCTGATGAGCAAGCCCCGCTATATTTTAGAACAACGGATGAGATGCTAAAAGAATTCGATTACCTAGATGAAGCGACAGCACGTGAAGTAGTAATAGACAATCCAAACAAAATTGCAGATATGTTTGAGGAAATAAAACCTGTTGTTGATGGAACGTATAACCCTGTTATTGACGGTTCTGACGAGGAAATAGAACGACTAACATATGAAAAGGCAAGAAGCATATATGGTGAACCGCTACCTGAAATAGTAGAGGCGAGAATAAAAAAAGAACTTAACAGTATAATAACCAATGGCTTCTCGGTTATGTATATAATAGCACAAAAACTAGTTAAGAAATCTAATGATGATGGATATCTTGTTGGTTCGAGAGGGTCGGTTGGTTCCTCGTTTGTGGCAACAATGAGTGGTATTACGGAGGTTAATCCGCTTCCACCACACTACGTTTGCCCGGAGTGTAAATATAGTGAATTCCCGCCCGTAACAGTAACAACAGGAGTAGATATGGAAGATAAGGATTGCCCTAAATGTGGACATAAGATGAGAAAAGATGGAATGGATATACCGTTTGAAACTTTCCTTGGATTTAAGGGGGACAAGGTCCCGGATATAGACCTTAACTTCTCAGGAGATTACCAAGCAAAAGCTCATGCATATACTGAAGTGTTATTTGGTAAGTATAAAACATTTAGAGCAGGAACAATATCTACGCTTGCTGAGAAAACAGCATATGGATTTGTTAGAAAATATTACGAAGAGAAAAACCAACATATACGTGTTCCTGAAATAAACAGAGAAGCAAAAATGTGTACTGGCATAAAAAGAACTACCGGACAACACCCGGGCGGTATTATAGTTGTTCCAAGAGATAGAGAGATTTATGATTTCTGTCCAGTACAAAGACCGGCGGATGACCCAACTTCAAATACAATAACAACGCATTTTGACTTCCATTCTATCCATGATAACCTGTTAAAACTAGATATACTAGGTCATGATGATCCGACTGTAATTAGAATGTTAGAAGATTTAACTGGAATAGACGCAAAAACTATACCGCTAGATGAGCCAAAGGTAATGTCACTATTTAGTTCGACAGAAGCATTAGGTATTACCGAAGAACAAGAACGTTCGAAGGTTGCAACTTATGCAATACCTGAGTTTGGTACTAAGTTTGTGCGACAGATGTTATTAGACACTAAACCAACAACTTTTGGTGAACTAGTTAGAATATCTGGGCTTTCACATGGTACAGACGTGTGGTTAAACAACGCTCAAAGCTTAATCGAGCAAGGAATAACTACACTTAAAGAAGCTATATGTACTCGTGATGACATTATGATATATCTTATACAAAAAGGACTTGACCCATCTCTTGCCTTTAAAATAATGGAGATAACAAGAAAGGGAAAAGCAAAAAAGGATTTAACCGAAGAAATGAAAGATAAAATGAGAGAGTGCGATGTCCCAGAATGGTATATAGATTCGTGCTTGAAAATAAAATACATGTTCCCTAAAGCACATGCTTGTGCATATGTTATGATGGCATATAGAATAGCGTATTTTAAGGTGTATTATCCAAAAGCATTCTATGCTACATATTTCACTGTTAGAGCAGATGCGTTTAATGCGGAAATAATGTGTACAAATAAGCAGAAGGTTAAAGAGGCTATAAAAAACATTGAATCTAATCCAGAAGCAAGTAATGTTGAAAAGGACATGGTAACAGTTCTTGAAGTTGTAAACGAAATGATGGAAAGAGGAATAGATTTCCTTCCAATAGATTTATATAAATCGGATGCAACTAAATTCTTAGTAGAAGAAGATGGTGTAAGGCCACCGCTTTCAGCAATACCGACATTTGGAACAGTCAATGCTAAAAATGTTGCGAAAGCAAGAGAAGATGGAAAGTTTTCATCAAAAGAGAATCTGGTATCTAGAGCTAAAATAGGAAAATCTGCATTAGAACTTTTAGATAAGTATGGATGTACTAAGGGGATGCCTAATTCTTCACAAGTATCGCTATTCGATGAAGCTAGCATGATGTAGTGACAAAAATAGGACAAAAATGGTTGCTTATATAGAGATTATATTATATAATGTATATGAGGAGTTGATATATATGAAATTAGATATAACAGGAATTGGAATTGATGTAACAGATGGTATAAGAGAGTATGCCACAAAGAAAGTTGCTAAATTAGATAAGTTTTTTGATAACTCTACAATAGCACACGTTACATTTTCTGCTAAAAAGGAAAAACAAAATGTAAACATTCGTATAGAAAGCAAAGGTAAGACTTATATGGCTGAAGAAAACATTCATGATGTATACGCCGGAATTGATTTAATAATAGATAAATTGTTAGGACAAATACGAAAACAAAAAACTATTAAATTAAATCGTAGAACAGCAAGTACTGTGCAAATGGGTGTTACGGAAGAGGATTTAGAAGCAGAAGAATAATAATAAAAATACTGGGTTTACCCAGTATTTTTATTGACTTTTAACGTCTAAATAAAACGTAAATAATATATAAAATATATATGCTAATTAGAGAGAACCCCTCTAATTTTGTTATTTCTGGTTTCCTTTTGGTAAACAGAACCATTACGAAACAAACTATAACAAAAACAGCACAGTCTATTAACAAATAATTTCCGTCTAAAACAATAGGATTAATTAGAGATGATAAACCTAAAACGCAAAGTGTATTAAACATGTTGCTACCAATCAAGTTACCGATAGCAATGTTTATTCTGTTTTTCTTAATTGCAGCATAGGAAGTAGTTAGTTCTGGAAGCGAAGTACCAACTGCTATTATAACAATAGATATAAACGTTTGACTTACATTGAAGAACTGCGCGATTTTTACGGTGCTATCTATAGTAATTTCTGCTCCTATATGTACCATTATAACTCCAATAAGTGCTATAGCAATATTCTTAAATAGCTTTTTCATATCTTTGTTTGTATAGATTTGCGGTTGTTCTTGCGGTACATTTGCTTTATTGCCGCTATTGGCATTTTGCTTTTGTTCTTGGTATTTTTTCTCACGTCTATCTCTTAGATAGCCTGTAATTTCGTAAAAGGTATAATAAATAAACACTGCAAAAAGTAGTAGTAATATAATACCATCTGTAAGAGAAAGCGTATTTTTAGCTAAGCTATATTGTACATTATCTAATAAAAGTACAAATAAAGCTATGGCAGACAATAAACTCATATGCATGTCTTTGCGTACAGTTTGTCTTAAAAATTTTATTGGGTGAAGTACACATATCAAACCTAAAATTATACACATATTAAATATGTTTGTTCCAACAATATTACCAATAACAAGATTTGATGTACCATTAATGGAACCATTTATAGAAAGGATTAATTCGGGTAATCCAGTTCCTATGCATACTATTGTAAGCCCGATCAACACTTCAGTCATCTTAAACATTTTACCTATAACAGTTCCAGCATCTACGAATATATCTGAACCTTTTATAAGCAAGAATAATCCTAATGCTAAAAGCAGTATATTAATAATTATACTCATAATTTTTCTCCTTAGTTTGTAATAGTATATCATATATTGGAATAAAAAAACTAGAGTTTAATAAAAATATATAATAAAAGCAACGGAATATAACAATCCGTTGCTTAAAAACTCAAATTTAAACTAAACTACATTTGAGATTCAGCTCTTTCTATAAGTTTTCTAACCATAGTTCCACCTATAGAACCCGCTTGCTTAGAAGTTAAGTCACCATTGTAACCTTGTTTTAAGTTAACACCGATTTCGTTAGCAACTTCATATTTCATTTTTTCTAAAGCAGCTTTAGCGTTTGGGTTTACATATTGATTTGAATTACTTGCCATAATAAAGTTCACCTCCTACTTGAATAATTTTGCAAAACTAAAGTATTTGTTTTACATTTATAATTTGTGAAAAAAACACAAAAAAATACGTGGAAAAAAATGTAAATTAAATTTTAAAAAAATCATTAAAAAGGCTAAAAAACAGCGTAAAATGTTGACTTTATTTCAAAATTATGTTAACATATATTTGTGGATTGTGACCATGGAGGTAAAAATGAAAAATATATATAAAAAAGTGTTCGCAATAATGGCATTAGTAGCAGTAATATTTACAAATATTCCTGTTTATGTTTTTGCGACTGAGATAGATACAAGTAGGCCGGCTCTAACTGTTGGGGCGGCTAGCTCTAGTACAGTTGAAAAGGGTGGAACGGTATCATATAATGTTGCCGCTAATGATAACGTAGGCGTAACATTCTTTAGATTAAATGCATCAAATATCACATTAAACGGATTCGATGCAACTATAACAATTATAGAAACGGGAGATTTTAGTAGAAAAATTACGTTTTCTAATATAGTTAGCACATCAGATAAAGCAGATAAGTATTTTACAATATCTGCAGGAGCAGTTAAAGATGCGGCAGGAAATACAAGCGTTAAGAAAGTATCACCTGCATTCAAAATAGTGGAAGTAGAAAAACCAGTAGAACCAGAACAACCAGCAGATACAAGTAAACCAGCAATAACAATAAGCGCGGCAACTCCAGGTTCAATATATGAAGGTGAAACAGTAAAATACACAATAACAGCAAACGACAATGTAAAAGTAACAAGCTTTAATATAACAACAGGGGATATACAACCAGTAGGATTTAAAGCAGATATAACTGTAAGTGGAAGTGGAAATGTAAGAGAAGTTGTATTCAAAAACATAACAAGTCGGAGGCCAAGCGGTCTTAGGAAGACAATACAGCTTTGCAACTCCTTGGCTCACAGAACGACATGGCTACGATCCGACTTAACAACAGGAGATATACAACCAGTAGGATTTAAAGCAGATATAACTGTAAGTGGAAGTGGAAATGTAAGAGAAGTTGTATTCAAAAACATAACAGAAACAACAACAGATGCAAATAAATACTTTACATTAGCAGCAGGAG